>JBPOIZ010000052.1:0-6052 GCA_052034115.1 Actinomycetota bacterium | reverse complement strand
GGGATCGCGGCGATGCGGGTCGGTCATCCGCTGTATGACGTCGGATCCGCCGTCGAGGAGCGGGTGGAGCGAGCGGCCCTCGAGCACGGGCGCCACTACGGGATCATCGAGGACTACGTCGGTCACGCCATCGGGCGACAGATGCATCTCGATCCGCAGATCCCCAACTACCGCGTTCATGGGGCCGGGCCGATCATCAAGGACACCTTCACCGGCGCCATCGAACCGATGATCACTCTGGGCACCGACCAGACCCGGGTCCTGGACGACGACTGGACCGTGGTGACGACCGATGGGTCGCGGGCGGCCCACTGGGAGCACACCGCGCTGGTACGCGAGGAGGGCCTGTGGGTCCTGACCGCCGAGGATGGGGGAGAGGCGGAACTGACCGCCCTGGGCGCCACCTTCGCCCCGCTCACCTGAGCCATCAGGATCGAGGTGCGGCTTCGACCGGCCCGAAGAGCGCGCAGGGGGCGCCGGTCGTCCAGGCCCAGTACCTGTCCCCGAAGGACCAGTGCCACCACTCGGTGGGGTAGTTGACCAGGCCCGCGAGCCGGAGCACTCGAGCGAGCATGGCCCGGTTGGACCGGGCTGGGGTCGAGACGCCTGGATGCGCGAAGTAGCACGCGCCCCCACTGCGCTCCGGTGTGGCGTCGATCTCGGTGCCCATGTCGAGCGGCCCGTCCGGACCGAGGACGGTCAGGTCGACCGCGCCGCCACTGACATGCGGGGCGACCTGGATCGGGGCGACGAACCGGCTGGTCAGCCGTTCTACCTCTGGCTCGCCCGCCCTCGGGTTTGCCCTCCGCACGGCATCCTCGTAGGTCGACCAGATCCGGGCCTGTTCGGCGGCCGGGCGCCATCCTTCGGTCACGAGAAGTCGGTGTCGACGGGGCAGCAGTTGGTCGGCCAGGGCCAATCGAGCCGCGAGTGGCGCTCGCACGTGCGCGTAGCCACGACCGGCCCCGGGCCGTTCCACCACGCAGACCCCGAGGACGGCGAGGTCGACGAGCGCGGTTCCGCTGTCCCGCACCGGGATGGCCCGGATCCGCGGATCCGACAGGAGCACTATGCCGGGCGCACCGTCCGCCGGTTCCGCCCCTTCCCCGGCCACCAGCGGTTCCGGTCGGCTCATCCGGCGCACCGCACGGCGCCGCGGGCCAGCGCCGTCGACAGGAGGGTCGCGACGAGCTGCGGATAGGGCATCCCGGCGGCCGCCCACATCTGTGGGTACTGCGAGTGTGGGGTGAACCCGGGCATCGTGTTGACCTCGTTGACGATGATCCCTGCGGGCGTGACGAAGGTGTCGACCCTGGCCAGACCGGAGCACCCCAGGGCTTGGAAGGCGGTGACCGCGACCGTCTCGAGGGTGGCGCTGGTCGCCGCGGAGAGGTGCGCCGGGATGACGAACCGGGTCCCCGGGGCGCCGTACTTCGCCCGCTCGGTGAAGAAGTCCTCGTCCGGGTCGGGGTGGATCTCCAGCGACGGCCCGCACCGCAGTCTCCCGTCCGGCAGTTCCAGCACCGCGACGTCGATCTCCCGGCCCTCGACCTGGCTCTCCACGAGGGCCAAGTGGTCGGTATGGAACGCGGTGGCAATCGCCGATCGGGGGTCAGTTCCCTCGCCGACCCGGCTCACGCCGATGCTGGAGCCGCCGCACATCGGTTTGACGAACAGCGGACCGCGCAGGCCGGCCGCGAGCACTGCACCGACCGCGGCCTCGACCCCGTCGTCCCGACGGACGACCACTCCGGGGGCCACCCCGAGCCCGGCAGCGCCGAGGACGAGTTTGGTGCGGGCCTTGTCGATGCAGGTCGCGCTGGCCAGGACGCCACTGCCGACGTACGGGACGCCGAGGCAGTCGAGCAGGCCCTGGACGGTTCCGTCCTCGCCACCCGTGCCGTGCAGCGCGGGCACGGCGACATCGACCCGGCGCAGCACCTCGGCCACCTCGGGCAGCCCGTGCGCATCGGGCGCACGCCACGTGCCATCCGGGTCGATGACGACATCCAGCACGGCATGGCCGAGCGAGCGCGCGGCCGCGGCGATCCCCGCCGCGCTGGCTCGGGACACATCGTGTTCGGTGCTCGTGCCACCACCGAGGACGGCAACAGTGAGTCGGCTGGGGTTCACCTCCGGTCCTCCCATCCGGTATGGCGGCGCACGACGCGGGTGCCCAGCCCGGTGTAGATCTCGTGGGGGATGGTCCCCGACCAACGGGCCCACTCCTGCACGCTCGGGTCGTCAGCCCTGCTGCCGATGACAACGACCTCGTCACCGGGTCGCACCGGCAGGGCTCCGGCGTCGACGACCACCTGGTCCATCGACACCCGCCCGAGCACCGGCAGACGATGTCCTCGCCAGGACACCGCGGCACCGACCGCCGAGCATCGCGGGATGCCGTCGGCATACCCCACCGGCAGCAGCGCCACGGTAGTGTCCCGCGCCACCGTGCCGGCGTGGTCGTACCCGACACCGTCACCGGCCGTCAGCGCGCGCACCTGCAGCACCCGGGTGCGTAGCGTCAGGGCGGCACGAAGGCCGGCGTCGGCCTCATCGATCCCCACCAGACCGGCACCGATCCGGACCAGGTCGAAGCGTGCGTCGGGGATTCCGACCGCTGCGGCGGTGCCACACAGGTGACGCACCGTCGGTCGCAGCCCGGCTGACCGGGCCAGGGCCAGGCCACTGCGGAAGGCCTCGACCTGCCACGTGTTGTGCGGATCGTGAGGGCTTGTGGCGTGCGACAGGTGCGACCAGACGCCGACCACCCGGACCGCACCGGCACGCTCCGCGACGGCGGCCCGGGCGACCAGCTCTGGCCATCGCTTCGCCGAGCACCCCGCCCGGTGCATCCCGGTGTCGAGTTTGAGGTGGACCCGGTTGCCGAGGCGCTGCGCTGCCAGGGCATCCAACTCGGCGACCGAGGAGACCGAGACGTCGATGTCGGCGGCCGCCGCGGTGGCGGCGGTGGCGTCAACGTCGTCGAGCCAGGCGAGCACGGGAGCGCTCACCCCGGCTGCACGCAGCGTCAGCGCCTCACCCACCCGGCATACGCCCAGCCAGGTCGCACCGGCGGCCAGCGCGGCACGAGCCACCGGAACGGCGCCGTGACCGAAGGCATCCGCCTTGACCACGGCCATCACCGGCACCCCGGCCCGGGCGCGGAGGAGGGCGACGTTGTGCCGCACGGCGGACAGGTCCACCTCCGCCCAGGTCAGCGGGCGGTCCGAACGGAGGGTGACCGCGGCGGCCGGGGGAGGCGAGTCGGCCACGAGGCGAAGAGCGGAGCGGTGCATGCCTCGAGCCTGGCGCTGCGCTATCGCGCGCCGCGTCGGAGTGGGGGACCGTTTCGGGCTCACCCCGCGGGATGACTGGGGAGGGCCGGACGTCCTACCCAGGGGTGATGGCGCCGCTGTCGTAGGCGAGCACGACAAGCGCGACCCGGTCCCGCATCCCGGTCTTGGCCAGGATGTGTCCGACGTGGGTCTTGACGGTGGCCTCGGAGACGAACAGCTCGGCGGCGATCTCGGCATTGGTCAGCCCGCGGGCGATGGCGAGCCAGACCTCGCGCTCCCGGTCGGTCAACGCATCGGCACTGCTCGGACGGGTCAGAGCCGACGCCGGCACGACATACCGCTCGATGAGTCGACGGGTCGTGCTGGGGGCCACCACGGCGTCGCCGGAGTGGACGACGCGGATGGCATCGAGGAGGTCCTCGGGCGGAGCATCCTTGAGCAGGAAGCCGCTGGCGCCGGCCTGTAGGGCGCTGAAGGCGTATTCGTCGAGATCGAATGTCGTCAGGACGATGACCTTCGTCGCCGGGGCCATGCTGACGACTTCCCGGGTCGCCTCCACCCCATCCATCCTCGGCATACGCACGTCCATGAGAACGACGTCGGGGTGCAGGGCGCCGACCGCCGAGACCGCGGCCAGACCATCGCCGGCCTCACCGACGACGGTCAGGTCGGGTTGCGAGCCGACCAACATGGCGAAGCCGGCGCGCACCAGCGCCTGGTCGTCGACGAGCAGGACCCGAATCATGTGCCTCCTCCGGTCGGCAGGCTGGCGTGGACATGGAAGCCACCACTGCGTCCAGGCCCGGCCTCGGCGCGTCCCCCGAGCATCGCTGCCCGCTCCGCCATCCCACGCAGCCCCAGGCCGGTGTGGGTCGGTGCCCCGCCAACTCCGTCGTCGACCACGTCCACGGTGACCCGGTCGGGGTCTGCCGACACCACGACGCTGACCCGGACGCCCGGCCCGGCGTGCTTGAGCACGTTCGTCAGGGCCTCCTGCACGATCCGGTATGCCGTCAACTGGACGACCTCGTCGACGGGGATCTGGGCTCCGCGGACCGAATAGGTGACCGGCACGCCGGCGGCGCGGATCTGCTCGACGAGATCGTCGAGGTCGGCCAGCCGTGGGGCGGGAGCATGCGCCGCCGGTTCCTCTCCGTCTCGCAGCAGGCCCAGGAGGCGGCGCATCTCGGCCAGGGAGGTTCGCCCCGTCTCGGCGATGGTCGCCAGCGCCCGGGAAGCTGCGTCGGGGTCGGTCCCGGCCGCGAACCGGGCCCCGTCGGCCTGGACGATCATCACCGACAGGCCATGGGCGACGATGTCGTGCATCTCGCGGGCGATCCGCTGCCGCTCCTCCAGCGCACCGACCTCGGCGCGAGCGATGCGCTCCTGGGCCTGGGCCACCTGTGATGCTTCCGCCAGCGCGGTGCGCTCCATGCTGGCGCGCACCTGGTCGGCGGCCGCCCAGGTGAGGACGACAAGGCCAAAACCGACCACAGCCGGCGCCGTGGCTGCGGCGGACGACACATCGGGGGCCGCGGCGACGCCGGCATGACCGACCTGCGCGAGGATGGTCGGCACCGCCCACGCTGCCAGCGAACCGATGGAGATGGCCAACGCGAGCAGGCCGAAGCCGCGGGTCGTGAAACGGGTCGCGGCATACAGGACGCACACGACGAGCGCGGCGGTAGGTAGGCCCGTGGGCAGGCCGAGCAGGTAGCCGAACGCGCCGAGCGCAAAGGTCGTGAGGAAGACGGCCCGAGGTGCGATGCGGCGGGCGATGAGCAAGATCCCGCCACCGAGAACCATCGCGGCGGCGGACGGCACGGGGTAAGGGAACGGACCCGGCCACCCGGTGAACCACCATGCCAGATGCCAGCCGCGCAGATTGAGCACGCCAAGGCACCCGATGACGTAGCAGAGCGCGACGAGTGCGTCGACCACCCAGGCCCGAGCAGTGGTGCCGGGCCTGGCCTCGGAGCGCCCGGTCACTGCCTCAGCCACGTCGTCAACCCTATGGCCGCGACGGCCGGCGTCCATCAGCCCACGGACGGACGTTGAGGCTGCCGGATTTCTCATCATTCAAGATTCCGGATTCTCTGCGGCTCCCGGGACCTGCGTCAGAGGATGCCTCCGCGATGTGTCGGTCTGCGGCATGAATATGCGGTCTGCCCGGTCGGTGTCTCCGGTGTCGGTCTGCCTGCCGCCAGCTTGCGGAGGTCGCCGCCCTAGCGTCCGGCACGGAGCCCGCAGGGGGTTTCCGAGGACCATCGGAAGGGTACGAGCATGAAGATGACGGCACGGGTGACCATCGCGGCAGCGTGTGCGGCGGTGGCCGCGGCGGGGGTCGTGAGTGCCCCGGCGGCGCACGCCCAGAGTTCGAGCCGCTGCAACTACACGAACAGCCAGCCCACGTTGAGCCTGTACTCCACCGGCATCGCGGTCAAGCAGGTGCAGTGCGAGCTCAACAACTCGCTCTACGACGCGGACCCCACCACGTCGGCACTCAATCTGGTCGTCGATGGCTCCTTCGGGTCGAAGACCCGCGCATCGGTGCTGAAGTTGCAGGGGTGCGCAGCGCTGCAGAAGGACGCGATTGTCGGGCCTCGGACCTGGGCCGTGCTGAACTCGTGGACCATCTCGCCCTACTTCATCTGCGAGGCGGGAGGACCGGGACGAGGGGCGGGGGGCCCGGCGCGCCCCGCCCGGCGCGATTTCCGCGCGGGGGCCGCCGGGGCGGGGGCGGGAGCGGGGGG
>JBPOIZ010000045.1:0-30443 GCA_052034115.1 Actinomycetota bacterium | reverse complement strand
GGGGGTGGTGGGCCGCAGCGGCCCACCACGATCAGAGCTTGGCGACCTGCCCGAAGGACAGCTCGACGGGGGTCTCGCGGCCGAAGATCGACACGAGCACCTTGAGCTTTTGCGACTCGGGGTTGATCTCGGAGATGGTCGCGGGGAGGGTCTCGAACGGGCCCTCCATCACGGTGACCGACTCGCCGACCTCGAACTCGGAGACCGCCGCGGCCGCGGCTGGCGTCGAGCCACCCGTTGCGCCCGGTGCCCCCGCCTGCTTGTGCAGGTCCGGCGCAAGCATCGCGACGACCTCGTCGAGGCTGAGCGGGAACGGCTGGTGCGCGTTGCCGACGAACCCGGTCACGCCAGGGGTATGCCGGACCGCACCCCAGGAGGCGTCGGTCATGTCCATGCGGACGAGCACATAGCCCGGCATCCGCACGCGGCGGACCACCTTCTTCTGACCGTTCTTGATCTCGGTGACCTCTTCCATAGGCACCTCGATCTCAAAGATGTAGTCCTCCATGTTGAGCGACTGGATGCGGGTCTCCAGGTTTGCGCGGACGCGGTTCTCGTACCCGGCGTAGGTGTGGACGACATACCAGTCCCCCACCCGCGCGGCGAGACCCTCACGGAACGCCGCAACCGGGTCCACGACCTCTTCGCCGGCCTCATCGACGGCCTCGACAGGGGCGTCCATCTCGTGAGCCTCGACGGCAGTCGCCTCGTCGGCCGACGGTGACTCGGCGACATCCTCGGCGGGCACGTCGCTGACGTCGTCGACTCCCTCGACGGCGTGCTGATCCGACACGGTGGACCTACTTTCCTACGGTTGGGCGAGCGGGGCCGACGCGAACGTCAGCCCTTCGAGAAGACGAAGAACACGAGCCGTTGCAGGATCGTGTCCAGGCCGGAGACCAGCGCCATCATGAAGACCACGAAGGCGACGACGACGAGCGTGTAGCGGACCAGCTCGGACTGCGTGGGCCGCACGACCTTGCGCAACTCGTCCAGGATCTGGGCGATGAACAGCCTGATCCGCGCGAAGAGGCCCGGGCGGGCCCGCTCCTCGCGGTCGGTGCGACCGCGAGGGTGAGCGCTGGTGTCCGTCACGGGTCCTCTTCCCGGCCGGGGGGGCCGTCGATCGAGCCACCCCGAGGGGCGGGCTACCTGTCGTCGTCTGACGCAGGGCAGGAGGGACTCGAACCCCCAACCGCCGGTTTTGGAGACCGGTGCTCTGCCAGTTGAGCTACTGCCCTTCGAGCGTCCGCCGGGCGGGCGTTCGAAGCGGACGGGCATGACGAAGCATGACGGTCGTCAACCATCCGAAGGGTCAGCATACGCGACGTCGGGATGCGGGCGCGAACCTGCGCAGGCCGACGTCCGGTGGATGAGGGCGACGCCGCGCGCCGGGACGATGCGACAATTCCGCCGTGCCCGAGCGACGTGCCCTGACCGACCTGTCCCCCGCTGAGCGCGAGGTGTTCCTCGCCGAGCGCCGCGCCGACTACGAGGTCCTGCGCGCCAAGGGGCTGCGCCTCGACCTGACCCGCGGCAAGCCTGGCCCCGAGCAGCTCGCCCTCGCCGACGCCCTGCTCACGCTGCCCAGCGGACCCATCGACCCCACCGGCGTGGACGTGCGCAACTACGGCGGCCTGAGCGGCCTGACCGGGCTGCGGGCCATCTTCGCCGAGTTGCTCGGCGTCGAGACCGACCAGGTGCTCGCCGGCGGCAACTCCAGCCTGACGATGATGCACGACGTCCTGGTCCAGCTGCTCCTGCACGGAGGTGTCACCTCCCCGCGCCCGTGGAGCCAGGAGCCGGTCGTGAAGTTCGTCTGCCCGGTGCCCGGATACGACCGGCACTTCACGATGCTGGCGTCATACGGGATCGAGATGGTGACCGTCCCGATGCGCCCGGACGGGCCGGACGCCGAGGCCGTGGCGGCCTTGGTCAAGGACGACCCGACGATCAAGGGCATGTGGATCGTCCCGACCTACGCCAACCCGGCCGGGTCGGTGTGTTCCCAGGAGGTGGCCGCGCACTTGGCCGCCATGCCCGCGGCAGCGCCGGACTTCACGATCTTCTGGGACAACGCCTATGCGCTGCACCACCTCACCGAGGTCGAGACCAAGAGCGCGGACATCGTGTCGCTGACCGCCGCATCGGGTCACCCCCACCGCGCCATCGTGTTCGCCTCCACCAGCAAGATCACGTATGCCGGTGCCGGCGTCGCCTTTCTCGCCGCCTCCCGCGAGGTCGTCGCCTGGTATCTGCAGCACCTGCAATTCGCCTCGATCGGGCCGGACAAGGTCAACCACCTGCGCCATCTCGAATTCTTCGGGTCGGCGCAGGGCGTCCGCGACCATATGGCCCGCCACCGCGCGGTGCTCGCCCCGAAGTTCTCAGCCGTCCAGGAAGCCCTCACCGAGGCACTGGCTGGGCTCGGCGTCGCCGAGTGGACGACGCCGGCCGGAGGCTACTTCGTCAGCCTCGATGTCCTGGACGGGACCGCGACCCGCGTCGTCGAACTTGCCAAGGGCCTCGGCGTGGCGCTGACCCCCGCGGGCGCGTCCTTCCCGCACGGCATGGACCCGCGCGACCGCAACATCCGCCTGGCGCCGTCGTTCCCCTCGGTCGCCGAGGTCCGCGAAGCCATGGGCGCAGTCGCGACCTGCGTGGCGCTGGCCGCCGCCGAGCGGTTGACAGTCGGCTGACGGCCGGGGCACTGGGGCGGCGAGGGCGATTCGGACGGTGACCGAGGCGGTGCCGGCAACCGGCCGGGACCTGACCCGGCTGCCCAAAGCACATCTGCACCTGCACTTCACCGGCTCGATGCGGGTGGCGACGCTGGTCGACCTCGCGGACCGCCACGGCATCTCGTTGCCCACGGCCTTCACCGAGGAGTGGCCACCGCGACTGCGCGCCACCGACGAGCGCGGCTGGTTCCGTTTCCAGCGGTTGTATGACGCCGCGCGAGCCTGCGTTCGCGGCGAGGCCGATCTGCGGCGCGTGGTCCGCGAGGCCGCCGTGGACGACGCAGCCGAGGGCAGTGGCTGGCTAGAGCTGCAGGTCGACCCCACCTCCTACGCACCGTTCGCCGGTGGCCTGACCCCGACCCTGGAGATCGTCCTGGACGAGGCGCGCGCCGCGTCCGCCGAGACGGGCACGGGGGTGGCGATCATCGTCGCCGCAAGCCGGGTGCGCCACCCGCTCGACGCCCGCACCTTGGCCCGCCTGGCGGCCCGTTATGCCGGCGACGGCCCGGGGACGGTGGTCGGGTTCGGGCTGAGCAACGACGAGCGGCGCGGCCACACCGAGGAGTTCGCCGCCGCATTCGACATCGCTCGGCGAGCCGGGCTGGCCGCGGTCCCGCACGGCGGCGAGTTGCTCGGCGCCGCAGCCGTGGCGACCACGATGGGCAGCCTTCGACCCGATCGGCTCGGGCACGGGGTCCGCAGCGTCGAGGACCGGGCCGTGCTCGACGCGGTCGTCGAACAGGCAGTGGCCCTGGAGGTCTGCCCGGGGAGCAATGTGGCGATGGGGGTCTACGAGCACCCCGGCGAGGTCCCGCTGCGCTCACTGACCGACGCCGGAGCCACCGTCGCCTTGTCCGCCGACGATCCGCTGCTGTTCGGCTCCAGGCTGGTCGATCAGTACGCCCTGGCCCGGACGCACCTCGGGTATGACGACGCCGAGCTGGCGGACCTCGCGCGATCGAGCATCCGGGCAGCTCGGGCGCCCGCGGAGGTCTCGAATCGACTGCTCCGGGGAGTCGATGCCTGGCTCGATGATTTGGCGCGGCCAACGTCCGTGGCCGATGCTGGGTAGCCGAGCGGCGCGATCCACCGACCGCCGCGCCACCGACTCGAGGACTGCCATGCGTTCGCAGACCCGCTCCGCCCTCGCCGCCGGCCTGCTCGTCGCAACGCTGACCGGCACCGCGTGCTCCGGATCGCCGTCCGGCCAGTCCTCGACCGGTCCGGGAGTGGGCGACGGCTCGGATGGCCCCACGACGTCGGCGCCATCCGCGACCGGCTCGGCCACCCCCAAGCCCTCGAAGACCACCGCGCCGGCAGCCGCCAAGGCCATCAAGATCGGCACATCGATCCAGGACCCGGCCCTGGGGCACGTCGTCACCGTGCACCAGATCCGCCGACACTGGCCATGGCCCGCGGATTACGGCGTGGCGGCCGACGTCTTCGAGCTCATCGCCGTCGACATGACGTGGGAGCCGGGAACGGTCTACACGGCCTGGTTGTCCTCGGACATGTTCACCATCGAGACGACGAGCAAGTTCCCCAACCCCACCGACTCGGTCATCAAGCGCGAACTGACCAAGGCCAAACTCAAGCCGATGCCCACCAAGGTCGAGCACGGCAAGAGCACCAGGGGTTGGGTCGTCTTCAAGGTCGAGCCGAAGGACGCCAAGAAGCTCACCCTCGTCTACACCCGCCCCAAGGTCGAAGTGCAAGGCGGCGAGACGATCCCGTCCAAGGAGTTCTCGCTCGTCCTGACGAAGTAGCCGACCCGTCGGTCACAGACTCAGCCCGACGAGTTCGGGCTCATTGACCAGCACCACCCCGAAGGCCTCCGCGACGCCGTCGCGCACCTGCCGCGCCAAGGCCACGACATCGGCGGCGGTGGCGTTGCCCCGGTTCGTCAGCGCCAGGGTGTGTTTGGTCGACAACGACGCAGGGCCCGGCCCGCCATACCCCTTGGGGAACCCGGCCCGCTCGATGAGCCACGCTGCGCTCGTCTTCACCAGCCCCCCCTCGGCCGGGTAGACGGGGGCGGCGACGTCGGGTCCGAGCCGCACTGCCACAGCCTGCTGAAGGCGGGCCACCTCGTCCAGGTCCAGCAGCGGATTGGTGAAGAACGACCCGCAGCTCCAGGTGTCGTGGTCCGCAGGATCAAGGACCATCCCGCGTCGGCGGCGCTGCTCGAGGACGGCCGCCCGGGCGTCGATCAGTGGCACCCGATCACCGACCGCCACCCCGAGCCCGGTGGCTAGGTCGGCATACCGGATCGGCTCGGACCGGTCGGCGAGCCGAAGTTGGAAGGTGACGTCGAGGACGACATACCGGCCGGCGGTGCCCAGCCGATCCGCCTTGAACCGCGACGAGCGGTAGCCAAAACCGCAATCAGCCGCGGCGAAGGTGCGGATCCGGCCCTCGGCCCGGTCCCATGTGCGCACCGAGAACAGGGTCTGCGCGATCTCCTGGCCGTAGGCGCCGACGTTCTGCACCGGGGTCGCTCCCGCCGAGCCCGGTATGCCGGACAGCGCCTCGACGCCGGACCAGCCCTCGGCGACGGCCCGCTCGACGAAGCCGTCCCAGGACTGCCCTGCTGCAACGTGGACGACGGCACCTCCGCAGGCATCCGCGGACTCAACTCGCACGCCATCGGTGGCGACGTGCACGACGGTGCCCTCGAAACCGGCGTCGGCGATGACGAGGTTCGATCCCCCACCGACGACGAGCAGCGGCTCACCGGCGGCGTCGGTCGACCGGACGGCCTCGATCAGTTCCTCCGACGTCGTGGCGGTCACCAGTCGAGACGCGGGTCCGCCGACGCGCATCGTCGTCAGCGAGGCCAGCGGAACGGCCGTTGCAGCCTGGCTCGACATGACTGGGCGCTCAGTCGAGCCGCACGACAGCGGTGCAACGCCCCAGGACGGCATCGTCACCGCAGCGGACACCGAGCTCGACAGTGACCCGGCCCGAATCGGTGTCGACGCTCTTGACCACGCCGGTGACGGCGAGATCGGCGCCGCCGTCGTACGGGACGACCACCGGACGGGTGAACCGGGTGCCGTACTCGACGATGCGCCCGGCGTCCCCACACCAGGCGGTGACCACCGAGATCGCCGCGCCCATGGAGAACATCCCGTGGGCGATGACGTCCGGGAGCCCGACCGACACGGCGAACCGCTCGTCCCAGTGGATGGGGTTGCGGTCCAGCGAGGCACCGGCATACTGCACCAACGCCGCGCGATCGATGTGGATCGTCCGGCCCGGCAAGGCCTCACCGACAGCCACCTCGGCCAGCCGGCGTGGGGTGGACTCGCTCATGACCCCTCCCCCCGGACGACGATCGTCGACGTCGCGGTGCACAGCGGTTCCCCGGCCTCGGTCGCGAGCTCGCTGCGCGTGGTGATCATCGAGTGGCCGCCTGCGCTGCGCACCGAGTCGACGTGCAAGGTGCCGACGACCGCGTCGCCGGCCACGAGCGGGCGGTGGTGGACGAAACGCTGCTCGCCATGAACAACCCGGCTGAAGTCGATTCCCGCCTCGGGGTCGGCGATGAGCTGGGCGTCACACTGCTGCGCGATGAGAACGGCGAAGGTGGGCGGCGCGATGACGTCGGCATAGCCCCGGCTCCGTGCGACGGCACCGTCCCAGTGCGCTGCGTCGGTCGCCCGGACCGCCTCGGCGAACTCGCGGATCTTCGCGGCGGAGACGACATACGCCGGCATCGGCGGATAGACGCGGCCGGCGACCTGCGGGTTGACAGACATGGCGTCACCCTAACGCGACTGCTCCCCCGGCCGAGGTGGCCAGGGGAGCAGTCGAAGGGTGCGACGCGGCGTCAGCGGGTCTCGCGGTGGGCGGTGTGCTTGCCGCACTTGGGGCAGAACTTCTTCATCTCGAGGCGGTCCGGGTCGTTACGCCGGTTCTTCTTCGTGATGTAGTTGCGGTCCTTGCAGTCCACGCACGCCAAGGTGATCTTCGGACGGACGTCGGTGGTCTTGCTGGCCACGGTCTACCTGCTCTCGGTGTGGTGCTTCTCGTATGCCGTGCCCGGCTGCGCATCGCGCCACCAGGTCAGGTGGCGACGTGCCGCAAGGCACAAGGGACCATTCTACGGCAGGGCCGCAGCGGTGCTGTAGCGGGAGCGGGGCTCGATCCCGCGACCTCACGATTATGAGTCGTGCGCTCTGACCAGCTGAGCTATCCCGCCGTGGGCCGCGCCGCCCGGGCTGCTGCCCGATGTGGCTCGACCTGAGCCCCCTGTCGGAATCGAACCGACGACCTTTTCCTTACCATGGAAACGCTCTGCCGACTGAGCTAAGGGGGCCTGCACATCACGGCCTCCACGACGGGCGCGGGGGGCGGTCAGCGCAGCGACGAGGTTACACGGTGGGAGTGTCGGGGGCGAAATCCCGCGTTGACTCATCGAAGATGCCCGCGTGGTGTGAGTCGTTGACTCATCCCAAGGTGCCCGCGTGAGCGGCCCCTGCGGTCGACGCTGGAGACCCGGCCCGTGCCGCAACACGGGCCGGCCGGCACGACCCGGATGACCACGCACACCGCCGAGGATCCGACGGCCCCGGCCCCAAGCCACACCTACCGACTCCAGCCGCACCTACCGGCCAGCAGCAGCACTTACCGCCCACGCGCCGCACTTACCGCCCACGCGCCGCACTTACCGACTCATGCCGCGGAAATACCCGCGGCATGTGGGGGAAACCGCGGCCTCAGCGCCGCAGCACCCCGGCAGCCCCACGAGACGGCGAGCTGCACCAGGACGACAACGGCTCGCAAGTCATCGACAACCGCCAGGCGAGGTGGACCTAACCCCGCACGATCACCGTCACCCGCTGCCGAGCCAGCCACCGGAACCACCAGGCACGCGTGGCAGCGTCAGCATTCGATGACGTTGACGGCCAGCCCGCCCCGGGCGGTCTCCTTGTACTTGCTCTTCATGTCGTCACCGGTCTGCTTCATCGTCCGGATGACCTGGTCCAGCGACACCACGTGCGTGCCGTCACCGCGAAGGGCGGTCCGGGCCGCGGTCACCGCCTGGACGGCCGCGATGGCGTTGCGTTCGATGCAGGGCACCTGCACCAGCCCGCCGACCGGATCGCAGGTGAGCCCGAGATTGTGCTCCATACCGATCTCCGCAGCGTTCTCCACCTGCTGGGGCGTGCCGCCGAGGACGGCGGCGAAGGCTCCGGCGGCCATCGAGCAGGCCGAACCCACCTCGCCCTGGCAGCCCACCTCGGCGCCGGAGATCGAGGCGCCCTCCTTGAAGAGCATGCCCAATGCCCCGGCCGTGAGGAGAAACCGCACGATTCCGAACTCGTTGGCCCCGGGCACAAACCGCACGTAGTACTGCAGGACGGCAGGGACGATGCCCGCCGCCCCGTTCGTCGGCGCCGTCACGACCCGGCCGCCTGCCGCGTTCTCCTCGTTGACCGCCAGGGCAAACAGAGTGATCCAGTCCATGCCACGCAACGGGTCCACCGACTCGGACTCGACGGCTAGGCGGCGGGCCAGCTCGGGGGCCCGCCGGCGCACCCGCAGGAACCCCGGCAGCACGCCCTCCGTGTAGAGCCCGTGCTCGATGCACTCGCGCATGACGCCCCAGATGTGTAGCAGCCCATCGTGCACCTCCTGACGCGGTCGCCAGGCCTCCTCGTTGTCCATGAGCACCCCGGCGATGGACTTGCCGGACTCGGCGCACCGGTCGAGCAGCTCCTCGGCGGTCCGGAAGGGGTGCGCCACCGTGGTCGCGTCGTGCACGACCGCGTCGTCGGCGGCCTCCTCGGCGGAGACGACGAAGCCACCACCGATGGAGTAGAAGTCGCGCTCGACCACCACGGCACCGGAGCCGTCGAGGGCCACGAAGCGCATCCCGTTGGGGTGAAGCGGCAGCGAGGTTCGTCGGTGCAGGACAAGGTCCGCGTCCTCCTCGAAGGGCACCTCGCGCACCCCGAGCAGCCGGATCCGCCGCTCGGCGCGGATGGCCGCCAGAACCGGTATGGCGGCGCGCGGGTCCACCGCCTCAGGCCGCTCGCCGGTCAGGCCGAGCAAGACCGCGGTGTCCGAGCCATGTCCGCGCCCGGTGGCACCGAGCGACCCGAACAGCTCGACCCGCACCCGGGCGACATCGCCGAGCCGGTCGGCGCCGCGAAGCTCCTCGACGAAGCGCGCCGCAGCGCGCATCGGACCGACGGTGTGGCTGCTCGACGGCCCGATGCCGACCGAGAACAGGTCGAAGACGCTCAGCGCCACGAGCGTCGAGCTCGGGTCATCCGGCGATCAAGGCGGTGTAGGCGTCGGCGTCCATCGTCTCGCCCGCGCTCGCGACGGCCACGACGAACATCCACCCGGCGCCGTACGGATCGGTGTTGACGACCGAGGTGTCGGCAGCGAGGCCCTCATTGACGGCGACGACCTCGCCGGTCACCGGGGAGTAGAGGTCGCTGACCGACTTGGTGGACTCCACCTCGCCACAGGGCTCGCCGGCCGTCACGGTGGAACCGACGGCGGGCAGGTCGACATACACGACGTCGCCGAGGGCGTCGGCGGCGTGCGCGGTGATGCCGATGGTGGCCTGGTCGCCGTCCACCCGGAGCCACTCGTGCTCGGCGGTGTACTGCAGGTCGGCGGGAACGGACATGTCGGGTCTCCTTCGGGGATGCGGTCAGCGAGGACGAGCGTAGAACGGCAGTGGGATAACGGCCGTGGGGACCTGGGTGCCCCGGACGTCGACGAGCAGGCGGGTTCCCGGTTCGGACCAGGCGATGTCGACATACGCCATGGCGATGGGATGGCCCAGCGTGGGTGATGGAGCGCCGCTGGTCACCACGCCTACGGGGGCCCCCGACTCGTCGAGGACGGCGTAGCCGCTGCGGGGGGCGCGACGCCCCTGCGGCTGCAGCCCGACCCGGATCCGGGCCACCGGGTGCGTCGAGCGCTCGGTCAGCGCGGCGCGCCCGACGAAGTCGCCCGGCTTGGTCAACGCCACCACCCGGCCGAGGCCAGCCTCGTAGGGTGTCAGGTCGACGGACAGCTCGTTGCCATAGAGCGGCATACCGGCCTCGAGCCGCAGTGAGTCGCGGCAGGCCAGACCACACGGGACCAGCCCGTGCGTTTCGCCGGCGTCGCGCAGGGCGGCCCAGATGGCCACCGCGTCCCCCGGGGCGCAGAAGACCTCGAACCCGTCCTCGCCGGTGTAGCCGGTTCTGGCGAGGTATGCCGGCCGGCCAGCGACCTGCCCGGTGGCGATCGTGTAGTACTTCAGCGCGGGCAGGTCCACGTCGGTGAGCGGGCCGAGAATCGCCGCCGAGGCCGGGCCCTGGACGGCCAACAACGACCAGTCGTCGCAGCGGTCGAGGACCTCGGCGTCGAAGCGCTGGACGCGGGCCCGCAGCGCGGCCAGGACGGTCGCGGCGTTGCTTGCATTGGCGACGACAAGGAAGTGCTCGTCGCCGAGCCGGTAGACGATCAGGTCATCGAGGATGCCGCCGTCCTCGCGGCAGATCATCGTGTATTTCGCCTTGCCCACCGCCAGGCCCCCAACCGATCCGACGACAGCGAAGTCGAGGAACGCCCCGGCCTGCGGGCCGGTCACCTCGATCTCGCCCATGTGCGAGAGGTCGAAGAGCCCGGCGGTCGTGCGCACCGCGTGGTGCTCGGCGAGCTCACTGCCGTAGCGCAGCGGCATCGACCAGCCGGCGAAGTCAGTGAAATGTGCGCCCAGGGCGGCGTGGACGTCATACAAGGCGGTGGGTTTGGACATGGAACCCTCTCTGGTCGGCAGGTGACGGCCGACGGGAAGGCCGCGGCCGGGGCTCCCCGCTCTGTCGTCGGACCTGAGAGCTTCACCGGTCACCCGGGTTGCACCGTGGGTGCGCGGCGGTGGACGGCCGGCGCGCTTTCCAGAGTCGCCGTGACCGGTGCGGTACATCGACCTGAGAGATTGCGGGGAGTGCTTGCTCCTTCGGTGGGGCCGCTGAGCGGCCCGCGTCTCCCGCATCGGCTGATAGCGGCGCGGTATGGAGTTCTACGCCAGACCGTAGGGCGCGATGCGCGGTGCGTCAAAGGGCCGCGCGCCACGTCGCGGGACGGGGCACGGTGCTGGCGACGCTCCCGGAGCCCATCACCACCTGGCCACCGGCCGCCACTTCCCACCGACTGGGAGCCGGAGGGCGCACCGAACGTGCGCCGGACGACTGGAGCACGCAAGGATGTGGCCATGGCACACGTAGCCCTGGGCATCGACATCGGCGGATCCGGCATCAAGGGAGCACCGGTCGACCTCGATACCGGCGAACTGCTCGCCGAACGGCTCAAGATCGCTACTCCACCGGAGTCGACACCGCACGCCGTGGCCGCCATCGTCGACACCATCGCCGACAGTTTCGCCGGCTCGCTTCCCCCTGAGGCGCCGGTGGGCGTGACCATTCCCGGTGTCGTCCAGCGCGGCATCGTGCGCACGGCCGCGAACATCGACAAGCGCTGGATCGATTGCGACGGTGCGTCGCTCTTCTCGGAGGTGCTAGGCCGGTCGGTCCATCTCGTCAACGACGCCGACGCTGCCGGCGTGGCGGAGCTGCGCTACGGCGCCGCACGGAACGAGTCCGGGCTGGTGGTCGTGACCACTTTGGGCACCGGGATCGGCATCGCCTTGCTGTATGACGGCGTGCTCATCCCCAACGCAGAGTTGGGCCACCTGCAGATCGACGGGCAGGACGCCGAGGTCCGGGCTGCCGCCAGCGCCCGGGATCGCGAACGCCTGAAGTACTCCGAGTGGGCCACCACGCGGTTGCAGCCCTACTTCGCACACCTGGAGTCGCTGCTGTGGCCCGACCTGTTCGTCGTGGGGGGCGGGGTCTCGCGCAAGTCGGAGAAGTTCCTTCCGTTGCTGCGGTTGCGGACCCGGATCGTGCCCGCTCAGTTGCAGAACGCGGCCGGGATCATCGGCGCCGCGGCCCTGGCGGCGGACTAGCCTCCCGGCACTCACGGCCCACGTGCGGGGCAACGCTCCCCCACTGCGCCCGACGCGGTCAGCGACGAAATCCATACCGTTTCGGGTGACCTGGCTCTAGAATTCACCTTGTGAACGCACGCCGCGGGTCGCCCGGGAGCCCCGCCTCGCTCCGCGAGGCGAACCTCGCCCGCGTGCTGGACGCGCTCCGCCGTGGCGGAGCCATGACGCAGATAGAGATTGCCGGCAACACCGGTCTCTCCCCGGCCACCGTGTCCAACCTGGTCCGGGAGCTGGACGCGGCCGGGGCGGTGAACCTCACCCCGAGCATCCGCAACGGGCGGCGGGCCACCTTGGTGTCGTTGGCCGCGCAAGACGGCCTGCTCGTGGGCATCGTCGTCGGGATCCGCGAGATGCGCGTCGCGGTGGCGAGTAGCCCTGGCACGATCCTGCGACAGCAACGCATGCCGCTTCAGGAGGCACACCAGGCCGACGACACCCTGGACCGGGCAGCCCACATGGTGCGGGACCTGGCCGAGCAGTCCGGCCATCACACCGTCGAGCTCATGGCGGTCGGGGCTGCGGTCGCCGCCCCGGTCGATTCGGTGAGCGGCCAGGTGGGCGCCATCGACATCATGCGCGGCTGGCATGGTGTCGACCTCGGCGGCGAACTCGAGCGACGGCTCGGCATACCCGCCTTCGTGGACAACGACGCCAACCTCGCCGCCCTCGGGGAGCTGCGCCACGGCGTGCTCCAGGGAGAGGCCACGGCCTGCTACATCAATTACAGCCATGGGGTCGGCGCGGGTCTGGTGCTGGGCGGTGAGATCTTCCGCGGTAGCGCGGGCACGGCCGGCGAACTCGGTCACACGACCTTGGACGAAGACGGCGCCGTATGCCGGTGCGGCAACCGCGGCTGTCTGGACACCGTGGTCGGTGCCCGGGCCCTGCTCGAGTCGCTGCGCAGTTCCCACGGCGACCTGCGGCTGCGCGACCTGCTGACCATGGCGATGCACGGCGACCCCGGGTGTCGCCGAGTGCTCGAGGACGCCGGGCGTCACCTGGGCGTCGCGGTCTCGAACATCGTCAACCTGCTCAATCCTGATGTCATCGTCCTCGGCGGCGACATGGCGCCGGTTGCGGACCTGCTCATCCCCCCGATGCGCGATGCCGTAGATCGGTGCGCCATCCCCAGCGCCGCCGCGACGGTAGCGATCAGGCGGGGCGTGCTGGGCGATGAGGCGGCCATCTTTGGGGCATTGGCGGTGGCCGCGGCCGTGCAGGGCGAACAGCTGGCCAGCGAGGCCTCCGCGGTGAGTTCACTCTGAGGTCACGATTGCGTCTCAGTCTTGAATTCAACTCTTGACTTCAAGACTTGGCGTCACTTCACTGAAGTCAGGCGCCGTCGCCCGTGACGGCCCAGACCGAGGAGTCACTCCATGAAGTCTCGCGCAGTCCGTCAGGCCACCGTGGCCCTCACCGTCGGGGTGGCCGCTATCTCACTCGTCGCGTGCGGATCGAGCAGCACGCCGACACCGGCCGGCACCGGGTCGACGTCGAGCGCGGCGGCCAGCGGCGGCAAGAAGATCGCCCTGCTCCTGCCCGAATCGAAGACCACCCGCTACGAGTCGTTCGACCGCCCCATGTTCGAGGCGGCGCTCAAGGCCGCCTGCGCGGACTGCGAGGTTCTCTACAGCAACGCCGACCAGGACCCCGCCAAGCAGCAGCAGCAGTTCGAGGCCGCCTTGACCCAGGGCGCCAACGTCATCGTCCTCGACGCCGTCGACGGGAAGGCCGCCCAGTCCCTCGTCGCGAGCGCCAAGTCGCAAGGCGTCCCCGTCGTGGCGTATGACCGCCTCGTGGTGGGCTCGGACTACTACGTCTCCTTCGACAACGAGAGCGTCGGCAAGCTCCAGGGCGAAGCGCTGGTCGCAGCCATGAAGGCAGCCGGGAAGACCTCCGGCGACATCGTCATGATCAACGGCTCACCCACCGATGCCAATGCCGGGATGTTCAAGAAGGGCGCACACAGCGTCCTCGACAGCAGTGGCTACACCGTCAAGGCCGAGTTCGACACCCCCGACTGGAGCCCCGACAAGGCCCAGCAGTGGATGGAGAGCCAGCTCGCCAATGTCAAGAGCGGCCTGGTCGGCGTCTACGCGGCGAACGATGGCACCGCCGGCGGCGCCATCGCGGCCATGAAGGGTGGCGGCATCAACCCGCTCCCGCCGGTCACCGGTCAGGACTCCGAACTGTCTGCCATCCAGCGGATCATCGCCGGCGACCAGGCCATGACGGTCTACAAGGCGATCAAGCCCGAGGCGGAAGCCGCCGCCAAGGCCGCTCTCGCGTTGGCCAACAAGCAGACTCCCGAGACGACCTCGACCGTCGAGGGTGTGCCGTCGATGCTGCTCACGCCGGTGGCCGTGACCAAGGAGAACATCATGACGACGATCGTCGCCGACGGGTTCTACAAGGTCGCCGACATCTGCACCGCAACCTTCGCCGACGCATGCGCCGCTGCCGGCGTGAAGTGACCCTCCCCCCCAACGAAGGGTGACACCATGACGACGACCGCTCCGGGGACGGCCCAGCCGATCCTCTCGATGCGAGGCATCTCCAAACGATTCGGGGCCGTTCAGGCCATGTCCGACATCGATTTCGATGTCTACCCCGGAGAGGTCGTCGCCCTCGTCGGCGACAATGGAGCCGGGAAGTCCACCCTGGTCAAGGCGATCGCGGGTGTCTACCTTCCCGACTCGGGAAGCATCGAGTTCGACGGCGTGAACGTCACCATCGACAGCCCTGCCAAGGCGCAGGAACTCGGCATCGCCACCGTCTTCCAGGACCTCGCGCTATGCGACAACCTCGATGTCGTCGCCAATCTCTACCTGGGTCGGGAGGTGGTCAACAGCCGGGTCATCGACGAGGTCGAGATGGAGAAGACCTCCTGGCAGCTGCTGCGGCAGCTGTCGGCCAAGATCCCCTCCGTACGGATCGCCGTCGCCAGCCTCTCCGGAGGTCAGCGGCAGACGGTGGCCATTGCCCGCAGTCTGCTGGGCGACCCCAAGGTCGTCATGCTCGACGAGCCCACAGCCGCGCTGGGTGTAGCCCAGACGGCCGAGGTGCTCAACCTTGTCGAACGGCTCCGCGAACGCGGCCTGGGCGTCATCATCATCAGCCACAACATGGCCGACGTCATGGCCGTCGCGGACCGCGTCGTTGTCCTGCGCCTCGGGCGCAACAATGGCGACTTCCAGGTGAGCCAGACGACAAGCCAAGAGATCATCGCGGCCATCACCGGGGCCACCACTAACGCGGTGTCCGAGCGAGCAGCGCGCAGGAGCCACACGGAGGAATCGGCATGAGCGCCCAACCAAACCCGCCGGTCGCCAGCACAGCCGCGGTCCCGGCCGACCGACAAGATGAGCGACTCATCGCCAGCGAGGGGATGCGTGGCGCCGTCCAGAGTTTCCTCGGGCGGCTCCGCAGCGGAGATCTGGGCTCGCTCCCGGTGGTCGTCGGGCTGATCGTCATCTGGGTGGTCTTCCAGACCATGAACAGCAACTTTCTGTCCCCGCGCAACCTGGTCAACCTCACTCTGCAGAGCGCCGCGATCGGCACTATGGCGCTCGGCATCGTGCTGGTCCTACTGCTCGGCGAGATCGACCTGTCGGTAGGCTCGGTCAGCGGGTTGGCCGCCGCAATCGCCGCCGTGGGCATGATGTCCAGAGGATGGCCGGTCCTGGTATCGGTCCTGGCTGCCCTGCTCTCCGGGTTGCTCATCGGCCTGCTCTACGGCGCTCTGTTCACCAAGTTCGGCGTCCCCAGCTTCGTGATCACCTTGTCGGGCCTGCTCGGCTTCCTCGGCCTGCAACTCCAGGTGCTCGGTGCCGAGGGGTCGATCAACATCCCCTTCGAGTCCGGCTTCGTGAAGTTCGCGCAGGCGTCCTTCCTTCCGCCGGGAGTCGCGTACCTTCTGGTTGCCGCCGTGGTCGCCGTGTTCGTCCTGTCTCGGCTCCGCGCCGCTGCAAAGCGGCAGGCGGCCGGCCTGTCGGCACCGTCGCTGCAGTCCACCCTCCTGCGAGCGGTCGCCCTGGCTGCCCTGCTCGTCGTCCCGGTCATCGTCCTGAACCAGGACCGCGGCGTCTCGGTGATGTTCCTCCTCTTCCTGGTGCTGGTCGTCGTGGGTGATCTCGTGCTCCGCAAGACCCGTTGGGGCCGCAGCGTGATGGCTGTCGGCGGCAACGTCGAAGCAGCCCGGCGAGCGGGCATCAACGTCCGGCGCGTCTACTTGTCGGTCTTCGCGGCGTGCTCGACCCTGGCAGCACTGGGCGGGCTCTTCGCCGCGGCTCGACTCGCATCGGCCAATCAGAGCTCCGGCGGCGGCGACACGAACCTCAACGCCATCGCGGCGGCCGTCATCGGTGGGACGAGCCTCTTCGGCGGTCGCGGCTCGGCCTATTCCGCGCTCCTGGGGATCATCGTCATCCAGTCGATCTCCTCCGGCCTGAGCCTGCTCAATCTGGGAACCCCGGTGCGGTATGGCGTGACCGGCGCGGTGTTGCTCCTCGCGGTGACCATCGACTCGCTGAGCCGGCGCAGCCGCGCCGCACACGGGAGAGGCTGACCCAGCCCCACGACACGGGGCGGCCCGAGCAGCCATGCGGCGCTCGGGCCGTCCTGCGTCGACAGGGGTCAGCGGTGCCCTGCCCGCAGGACCAGCTCGAGCTCGAAGCGGGCTTGCGGATCGTCCAGCACCGTGCCGAACAGGGTGCGCAGTTGGGTCACCCGATATCCGACGGTCTGAGCGTGGATGCCCAAAGCCGAGGCGATGGGCGCCCGTTCCCCACGGTGACGCAACCACGCCGCCAGCGTGTCGACCAGCTCGCCGCGACGGCGGGCGCTGAGTCCGTCCAGCGGTTGCAGCCGTTCGGCCGCCAGATCGTCGAGGAGGTCCGGCTCGGCCGCCAGGACGACCTCGACCCGGTGCTCATCGACCCAGATCGGTCGGCCGTTCGGGTCGGGGGGCAGCGCCCGCTGGGCGACAGTGGCCAGCCGCATCGACACCTGGGCCTCGGTCCACGCCCGCTCCGGACCGAGCACCGCGTCGCGGCCCGTGAGCGCCCGTTCGAGGCGCGCGCGCGCCGTGGTGCTCGTCGGCGCGGGGATGATGCCGAGGGTGTCCGACTCCCGCAGGTCCACCAGCGCATCCGGGCCGAGTGCCGACCGGATGCCAGTCGACCCGGCCGCCGAGACGATGACCGCCACCACGCTCTGAGGCAGCAGCCAGTCGGCGTTGACCGCCGCCCAGCCGACCGCTGCCTCGTCGGCCTGCCCGGCGAGGAGCAGGTGCAGCAGGGCGGCCCGACGCCGGTCACGCTCCCCCGCGAACGCCGACTGCTCGTCGGCAAACCCCTGGACGCTGGCCGCCGACAGCTCCTCGATGTAGGCGAAGATCGACTCGCCGAGCGGGACGATGACGTCGGTCGGCACCGTCGCGTCGTCGGCGACCGCCCTGGCGGCGACACGGAAGACCGTGCGCGCGCCGCTGCGGTAGGCCGACAGCAGCGCGTCGAGGCTGCGCCCGCGGCGATGCTCGGCCCGGCCAAGACTGACGTACACCCGTCGGCTGTCCTCGGTCAGCGCCGGCAGATCGGTGCCCGGCAGGTCGCGCAGGAATCGGTGCAGCGCCACCTCGACGCCGAGGCGCACCGCGTCCCCGAAGGCGCCTTCCATCGGCTGCGCATAGGCCTCCACGTCATGGGGCAGCCGCTCGATGATGCCGTCGATCATCTCCTGGAGGTGCGGCTCCAGGACCTCACTGATCCGCACGGGTAGGTTTCGCCATGGCACGCCGGTCGTCATGGCCGCTTTTCTATCATCTGACGATAGTTCGCCCTCAAGAAATCGCGGTACACACACAAGAAACGTGTCACATCCCTGGAGAGAATAGGAGACGTGCCACGACGGTCTCTTGCTGCCCACCGGGTCGTCTCGGTCCTCACCAAACCCCTCACCACTCCCCTCGGGGTCGAGGACTTCGTCGCGCTCGTCCACCCGCTCGCCTCCCGGCGACAGCTCCGAGGGGTGGTCACGGCCATCCACCGGGAGACTGCCGACTCGGCGACGATCACGTTCCGCCCCGGACGGGGGTGGTGGCCCCACCAGGCCGGCCAGTGGGCCCGCATCGGCGTGGAGATCGACGGCGTGCGGCACTGGCGTTCCTACTCGCTGTCCAGCGCCGCGGGGACCGAGCCGGCCATCACGGTGACCGCCATCGGCAAGGTCTCCGAGCACCTCGTCCGGCGAGCCAGGGTCGGCGATGTCCTCTTCCTCGCCCCGCCGCAGGGAGACTTCGTTCTCCCCCGCGGCCCGCGGCCGCTGTTGATGATCACGGCCGGGTCCGGGCTGACGCCGGTCATGTCGATGATCCGCACGCTGGTGACCCAGCGCGCGGATGCCGATGTCGTCCTCGTGCACTCCTCCCGCGACCGGGCCGATGCGCTGTTCCTCGACGAACTGCTCGCGTTGGCTGACCGGTATGACGGCCTGCGCCTGGTCAGCTGGTTCACCGCCGATCGCGGCCGCATCGACCTAGGCACCTCGACGCACCTCGACGAGGTCTGCCCGGACTGGCGCGAGCGCACGGCATACCTGTGCGGCCCGGCCGAGCTGCTCGACGCTGCGACGCAGAACTGGCGCGCCGAACACCTCGACTCCCAGCTCGTCATGGAGCGATTCACCCCAGCACTGCTCCCCGGTGCCGGAGGGGTCGGCGGAGTCGTCGAGTTCGAGAAGTCCGACAAGGTGGCCAACGCCGCCGGGGACCGCACCCTGCTCGAGGTGGGTGAGGAGGCCGGCGTCGTGATGCCCAGTGGGTGCCGTATGGGCATCTGCCGCACCTGCCTGGCGCCGTTGCGATCCGGCCAGGTCCGCGACCTACGCACCGGCGAGGTCCACGGCGAAGAAGGCGACCTCATCCAGACCTGCGTCAACGCTGCCGCCGGCCCCGTCCAGCTCGATCTCTAAGCCAGGAGCCCTACCCCATGACAGCCACGGCAGCTCCACTGCCTGCCCTCACCGATCCCGCCCTCGACGGCGCGATCGACACCGAGCGCCTCACCACCGACGCTGTGACCACCGACGCCGCCGGTCGGCACGTGCTCCGCGAACGCCGCCATGAACGGCCGCCGTCGGCGCGGCACCTGACCGACGAACAGGTCGAGGCCCTGGGCCGCGAGCTGGACGAGTTGCGTGACGAGGTCATGGGCAGCCTCGGCACTCGCGACGCGGCCTACATCCGCTCGATCATCAAGACCCAGCGACTGCTGGAGCTCGGCGGCCGCGGCGCCCTGCTGCTCGGCGCCAACCCGGTCGCCTGGGTGGCCGGCACCGGCATGCTCTCGGTGGCCAAGATCCTGGAGAACATGGAGATCGGGCACAACGTCATCCATGGGCAGTGGGACTGGATGCGTGACCCGGACATTCACTCCACGACGTGGGAATGGGACTTCGCGGCACCGGCGGCGGGGTGGAAGCACACCCACAACGACGTCCACCACACGTGGACCAACGTCGTCGGCAAGGACCGCGACGTGGGCTATGCGCTGCTACGGATGAGTCCGGACCAGAAGTGGACGCCCAAGGCGCTGGGGAACCCGCTCTACAACATGATCCTCGCGCCGTTCTTCGAGTGGGGTATCGCGATCTACGACCTCGAGCTCGACGAGGTCGCCGCAGGACGCAAGTCCACGAAGGCGCTGCGCCGAGACCTCAAACTGTTCGGCCGCAAGGCTGGTCGCCAGGTCGTCAAGGACTACGTCGCGACTCCGGCGGTGGCGCTGCTCACCGGCTCGGCGCTGCCCGCCCTCGCCGGCACCTTCGCCGCCAACACCATCCGCAACCTGTGGGCCCACTCGGTCATCTTCTGCGGTCACTTCCCCAAGAACGTCGACCAGTTCACCGAGGAAGCCATCGTCGGGGAGACCCGCGGTGACTGGTACCTGCGGCAGGTCCTCGGCTCGGGCAACATCTCCGGCAGCAAGACCCTGCACATCATGACCGGCAACCTCTCGCACCAGATCGAGCACCACCTCTTCCCCGACCTGCCGAGCAACCGGTATGGCGAGATCGCCCCACGGGTGCGCGCGATCTGCGAGAAGTACGGCCTCCACTACACCTCGGGCCCCATGTGGCGCCAGGTGGCGCAGGCCTGGGGGCGGGTCTTCCGGATGGCGCTGCCCTAAGCGTCAGTGCGTGGCCGAGTGTCGGGTCCCCCGCACACCTGCACCCTGAGGTGGACCGCCGCGACGCGGCGCACGTCGTCGCACCCACCGAGTAAGGCGACGACCAACTCCCCCAGCTGCGCGGCTGATCGCACTCAGCGCAGGTAGCTGGCCCCGTTGAGGTCGACGACCGCGCCGGAGAACCACTCGGCACCGGGGTCGGCCAGCGTGACGATCGCCGCGGCAACCTCCTCGGCCGAGGCCACCCGGCCGAACGGGCTCTGCGCCCGGATCGCGTCGCCCTGCGGGCCGTCGAGATGCTGCGCCGCCATGTCGGTGGCGATGAAGCCCGGCGCGATGCTCACCACCGAGATCCCGTAGGGCGCCAACGCCACCGCCATCGACTGACCGAACGCGTGCAGCCCGGCCTTCGACGCGCCGTATGCCGGGACGTCCGGCTCGCCGCGATAGGCGCCGCGCGAGCCGACGTTGATGATGCGACCAGAGGGCAGGCCCGACGCGGCCGGGCGGCTCATCATGTGCCGGGCGATGCACCACGTGAGGTTGGCGGCCCCCACGAGGTTCGTCGCCAGCGTGTTCTGCCAGGCCGCGACCCAGTCGGCGTACGAAACGTCGGTGATCCGGTGATCACCCCGGCGGCTGCCGCCCTCCGCGAGCGCCGCGGGGTCGAGGAACCGGGCGGCGTTGTTGACCAGGACATCGACCCGGCCGAGCGCCTCGATGGCCTCCGCAGCCAGCCGCTCGACCTGCACAGGATCGGCGATGTCGGCCTGGACCAGGTGGTGCCCCGACCCGGGGAGTGCATCGAGCACGGAGCGGGCAGCAGCATCCGCCTGGTGATAGTGAACGACGACCTGGTCGCCGCGGGTGGCGAAGGCCGACGCGGTGGCGGCACCGACGCCGCGTGACGCGCCGGTGACGAGGACACCTCGGGGGGCGGTCGCCATACCGCGAAGCCTAGCCAGGCGCTCGGACGGGCCGACATCGACCGATCGGCCACGGCATGCGTCGGTTCGGGTCGGACAGGTGCTCCTGAAGGCAGCAGCCGACGCGGGGAACCGCGTAGATTTGCCGTACGTCTGACGAGAGGCACCGCCGCAGGACGCGGCGGTGATGCGAGCCGAGGAGCCCCATGACCGACCAGCCGTCCGTGCCCGCCGACGCCGCCGTGACCCCGCTCGAGCCGCCGCAGCCGAGCCTGACCCTTACCGCGCCGGCTCCTCCGCAGGCCGTCGCGACGACCGCCGCGCCGAAGATGGCGCCGCAGGTGCCGCAGGCGGCGCTGCCGGGGCTGGACGCCAAGGTGGAGACCTACCTGACTCAGCTGCTCACCGCACCGGCGAAGTCGCCGGAGTTCGAGGCGAAGGCCACCGACGTACGGACCATGGGAGACGCCGACATCCGGCGCGCGGCCGAGACGTCGAACCGGCTGCTGCAGTCGCCGGTCAAGGCGCTCCAGGAGGGCGGGCTCGCCGAGGGCTCCAAGGTCGGTGCGACGCTGCTCGAGCTGCGCCGCACCATCGAGGACCTCGACCCCAAGGAAGCCACCGGGCTGAAGAAGGTCCTGGGCATGTTTCCCTTCGGCGACAAGCTCACCGACTACTTCCGCCGCTACCAGTCCGCGCAGAGCCACCTGGACGGCATCCTGCACGCCCTGCGGGAGGGCCAGGACGAACTGCGCAAGGACAACACCGCACTCAACATGGAGAAGCAGCAGCTCTGGGACACCATGGGCATGCTCAACCAGTACGTGTATGTCGCCGAGCGCCTCGACACCCGTCTCGCCGCGACGATCGCCACCCTCGAGGTCACCGACGCGGACAAGGCGAAGTCGCTGCGCGACGACGTGCTGTTCTATGTCCGCCAGAAACACCAGGACCTGCTGACCCAGCTGGCCGTGTCGATCCAGAACTACCTGGCCATCGACATCGTCATCAAGAACAACCTCGAGTTGGTCAAGGGCGTCGACCGGGCGTCCACGACGACCATCTCGGCGCTGCGCACGGCGGTCATCGTCGCCCAGGCGCTGGGCAACCAGAAACTCGTCCTGGACCAGATCACCGCGCTGAACGAGACGACCTCGGGGCTCATCGAGCGGACCTCGGAGATGCTCAAGGACAACTCGGTGAAGATCCAGGAGCAGGCGGCCTCGTCGACGATCGGGCTGGCGCAGCTGCAGCGGGCCTTCGACAACGTCTACCAGACGATGGACGCCATCGACTCGTTCAAGGTCCAGGCCCTCGACACCATGGCCGCGACCATCGGCACGCTGGAGACCGAGGTGGCCAAGTCGCGCACCTACCTGGACCGCGTGCAACGCCAGGACGACCGCATCGCCTCCGGCTCGCTCGACCTTGACGCGCTCGGTCGCTGATGGGCATCGGTGACTGGTTCGGCTGGGGCCGCAAGGAGGAACCGGAGCCCCAGCCGGTCCGCACCGTGCCGACCAGCGAACGACTGACCACGGCGCTGGACGACGTCGAACGGCTGGCGCGCGAAGGCGCCGTCCCGGGTCTGGTCATGTCCCGACTGACCCGGGTGACCCGGATCGTCCGGGAGACGATCCCGCGGCTGGACACCCTCGGCTCGGGCAGCCCGCAGGCCTACAACGTCATGGCGACGGCGACGAGCTATCTCCCCGAAGCCATCGGCGGCTATCTCCGGCTCCCCCGCGACTGGGCCAACTCGCGGCCCGTGGACGGCTCGAAGACCTCGCTCATGGTGCTCGTCGACCAGCTCGACCTGCTCGGCGCGACGATGGATCAGGTCTTCGACGCGGTCTGCCGCGCCGACGCGAACGCCCTCGTCGTCCACGGCCGGTTCCTCCAGGAGAAGTTCGGTCGCGCCGGGGGCGACCTGGCCCTCGACGGTATGTCGGCCGCGCCACCGCCGACCGGATCGGACGGTCAGCCCACCCAGCTCGCTCCCCCGGACGCTGCACCGGGGCCGCTCCAACCACCGATCGGGAGGCAGGCATGAGCGGGTTGTCCGCGGCCCTGGACGCCCTTGTCGCCGTCGCGGCCCGGGCCGGGGTCGACCTGGCACAGGCCCGGTCGGAGGCACTGGCCTTCGCCGCTGCGGTGGCCGAGTCCGCGCCACGTGCTGCCGCCGACTGGGCGCAGGCAGCCGACCTCGAGACGTCCTCCGCCGACGCGGCGAACCGGGCCTTCTTCGAGGCCGCCTCGCGGGGACGCAAATGGCGCCAGGCACCCACCGCCGTCTTGTCCCGCCTGGCCGCCGAGCGCTCCGAGCACACCACCGCCTACGCCGAAGCCCTGACCGAGGTCGCCTCGGCCGCCTGCGAGCTCGGCGAACTGACCATGCGGGTGACGGGCAATGCGGCGGTCGCCGCCGCTGCGCAGCTGGCCGCCATACCCCGCCCGGCGCAGCCGCCGACCACCGCTCGCCCCGGCACGTCCGGTGAGCTGCCCGCAGCGACCGGCTCCGCCGCCGGAGCCAGCGAGGAGCGCGTGGCGAAGGCCGGGGAACCGCCGGCGAGCGCACCTGCTCCCCAGGCCCCCGCGAAGTCGCTGGACGAGTTGCTCGCCGAGCTGGACGCGCTCATCGGCCTGGACCGGGTCAAGCGCGAGATCCACCGCCAGGTGGCGCTGCTCACCGTCGAGCAGAAGCGCCAGGCTGCGGGCCTGAAGTCCGCCACGATCACCCGGCACCTGGTCTTCGTCGGCAACCCCGGCACCGGCAAGACGACGGTGGCCCGCATGGTCGCCGGCATCTACCGCGCCCTCGGGCTGCTGAGCACCGGGCAGCTCGTCGAGGTGGACCGCTCCGAGCTCGTCGCCGGCTATCTCGGGCAGACCGCGATGAAGACTGCCGACGCGTGCGCGAAGGCAGCCGGTGGGGTGCTCTTCATCGATGAGGCCTACGCCCTGAACGGCGACGACTATGGTGCCGAGGCGGTCAACACCCTCGTCAAGGAGATGGAGGACCGGCGCGACGACCTCGTCGTCATCGTCGCCGGATACCCCCTGCCGATGGCCGAGTTCATCGCGCAGAACCCCGGCCTGGCCAGTCGGTTCACCACCCTGATCGTCTTTGAGGACTACAGCGACGACGAGCTCATCACCATCCTGCGCAAGCTGGCGGCGGACAGCGACTACGACCTCACCGACGGGGCCGAGAAGCGGGTTCGGGAGATCCTCGCCGCCACGCCGCGCGGTCCCTCGTTCGGTAACGCCCGGTTCGTGCGCAACCTGCTCGAACAGGCCATCGGCCGCAGCGCCTGGCGGCTGCGGGACATCGCCGAGCCGACGACGAGCCAGCTGCGCGAGCTGCTCATGGTCGATCTCGAGGAGCGCGACGACCCGCCCGCCGACGGGCCCGCGGCCGGCTCTGCGGCCGGCTCGACACCGGCCGGCTCGACACCGGCGGGCTCGCTCACCGACCCGCCGACCGATGCACCGGCCGCCGACGAGACCGGCGAGCAGGCCGGTATGCCGGCCGACGAGGAGACCGGCGAGCAGGCCGGTATGCCGGCCGACGAGCAGGAGGAGCAGCGATGAGCCAGGCCGCCCAGGCCCCCGCCCCCAAACGCCGGGCCGCGGCCAGCCCGCCACCGCCGCCGCCGCAGGGCGCAACCCAGATGCCGGCCCGACCGGCGGCTCCATCCTCCACAGCGGTGGGTGCCCCGCCCCGCGCGGCCGTGGAGTTGCCCTCGGCCCCCGCAGGTGCCGGACGGCGCGTCCGCAGCGCGGTGCAGGGCCTGCTCAGCGGCACACCAGGGCGGATGCGGCTCCTCGGCGCGGCCGCCGCCGCGGCCGCCCTGCTCTTCGGCGTCGTCGCCGCGGGCAACCTCCTGGCCAACGACGCGGCCGCCGCCCGCGCCACGACGAATACCGACCAGGTCGTCCGGGTCCAGAAGGTGTATGCCGACCTGCTCCTGGCCGACGCGACCGCGACGAACTCCTTCCTCGTCGGCGGCCTCGAAGCCCCGGAGCAGCGCGCCACCTACGAGCAGGCCATGGATCGAGCGACCCGCGGCATCGCCGAGGCCGCGTCGGTGCAGCCCGCCGACGCCGAGGCGTTGGCGGCGCTGAGCGCGCAGGTCCAGCGCTACGGACAGCTGGTCGAGCAGGCCCGGGCCTACAACCGCCAGGGCCTGCCCGTCGGGGCGCAATATCTCACCCTTGCCAGCGCCGGCCTGCGCAGCGACGCCGCCCCCGTCCTCGCGGCCCTGCTCGAGGCCAACAGCAACCGCAGCACCGACGAGCTGAGCAACGCCGGCTGGTCCCTTCCGCTGGCCGCCAGCGGAGCGCTGGCCGTGCTGGTCTTCGTCCTCGTCCTGGTCTGGTTCGCCCGGCGCACGCACCGCTACGTCAATCTGCCGCTCGCTGCTGGCGCGCTGGCGCTGCTGGTTGCCGCCGGAGTCGGGACCTACGGGATCACCTCGGCCGGTCGCCAGCTGACCAGCACCCAGGACGACCAGCTCGCCGCGACGATCGCCCTGTCGACAGCCCGCACATCGGCCTACGACGCCAAGGCCAACGAGAGCCTCACCCTGATCCGCAGGGGTTCAGGTGCTGCGTTCGAAAAGGCCTGGCAGACCTCGGCGGCGCAGGTCACCGCATCGCTGAGCGACCTGGAGGGCAAGCCGTCCGCCGCCTCGATCGCCGGTGACCTGGCCACCGGATGGGCGTCCTACGCGACCGCCCACCAGGCCATCCGCGCGGCCGACGACGGCGGGACGTGGGACAACGCGGTGAAGCTGGCCAGCGCCAGCGGTTCCGGCACGGGGAACGAAGCGTTCACCGCGTTCGCCGACGCCACCACCCAGCAGGTGGACAGTTTCGCGGCCGCCACCGCCAGCCGCATCCAAGCGGCGATGTCTGCGGTGCGCATCCTCGTGTGGGTGATGCTCGCCGCGGCCCTGGCCAGTGCCGTCCTCGCCTTGCGCGGGGTCGCGAAGCGGATCGAGGACTACCGATGAACTCGCCCTCCCGCCCTCGTCACCGCGCCGGCCGCACCGGTATGGCGCGTGTCGTCGTCGGTGCGGCCATCGCCGTCACGGCACTCGCCGGGTGCACCAGCGCCTACACCCCCACCCCGGTGCCCACGGCATCGACGACGACGGCGACCCCCGCGCCGGCCACGACTCCGACGGTCTGCACCAACGCGACGACGTCATACGCGCCGGCGACGTTGGCCAGCCAGGCCGACGACGCGACGATCCGCGCCATCCGGTCCCGGGGCTATCTGCGGGTCGGGGTCTCCGCCGACACCTACCTCTTCGGGGCCCGCAACCCGCTCAGCGGCGATATCGAGGGCTTCGACATCGACCTGGCGCACGCCGTCGCCGACCTGCTGCTCGGCGATCCCGACAAGCTCCAGCTCGTCGTCATCACGGCGAGCGACCGACTCCCGGCCCTCAAGGACGGCCGGGTCGACATGGTGGCGCGGAACATGACGATGACCTGCGATCGGTGGAAGGAGATCGCCTTCTCCGCCGAGTACTACCGCTCGGGCCAGAAGGTCCTCGTCACCAAGGGATCGGCCGCGGTCACCCTCGATGACCTGAAGGACAAGCGGGTCTGCGCGCCGACCGGGACCTCCAGCCTGACCAAGCTCAAGACGTTCAGTGGCGTCATCCCGGTCGAGAGCGCCAACCACACCGGTTGCCTCGTGCTGCTCCAACAGGGCAAGGCAGACGCGATCACCGGCGACGACACGGTGCTCGCCGGCCTGGCCGCCCAGGACCCGTATGCCGTGGTCACCGCGGCCCCCGCGATCACCGCCGAGCCCTACGGGCTGGGGTTCAACGCCGACGCCGTGGGCCTGGTCAAGGTGGTCAACAAGCTCCTGGACGACATGAAATCCGACGGCCGGTGGACGGCCATCTACAACCGCTGGCTCGCCGGACCGCTCGGCAAGGCGCCGAAGCCGCCGGTGTCGGCCTACGGACGGTGACGGTGGCGGCGACCACGGCCGAGCCCACCTCGGCGCCCACCCCGCCGGGGCGATTGGGCACCCCCATCCGCGCCGAGCAGGCCCTGCCGTACCTCGACGCGCTCGGGACCTGGCTGGACCGGCGCAAGGAGGACCTGGACACCGTGGATGCGGCCGCGATGTCGAGCGCCGACCAGGCCGCGGTGACCGGGGACCTGGTGGTCTCGATGGCCCTGTGGAAGGCGGTCAGCGACCGGTTCGCGCTGCTGCGGGCGACGTTCGACTCGGGTCGGGTCGGCCCCACCGAGGCCGAGCGGCTGTCCACCCTGGTCTGGGGCCGCCTGGACGTGGCGCCGGACACGGCGGGGCGCAGCGGCGGGTTCGCCATCACCTTGCCCGAGGCCTGCCGACTCTCCGACGCGATGACCGCCTCGCTGCGGGCCCGACTGGCCCTCGACGGGGGCCGCGCCCAGGCCGGTGCCCGGCTGGTCGTCGTGCGGGCGAGCATCGAACGAATCCGCGACCAGGTCGGTCTGGTGCCGGCCGGCCCGGGCCGCGATCAGGCCCGCACCGCGTTGGCTCGCCTCGACCAGCGCGCTGCCGATATCGAAAGCCGGGTGGTGCGCGGCGCTGATGTCGGCGGTCTGCTCGGCCCGCTCGAGGTCGAGGTCGCCACGATGGAACGCGACCTCATCGTGGCCTCCGCGGCCCGGATCGCGGCCCGCAAGGACCGCGAGGAGACGGTGCGCCGCCGCGACGAGCTGGCCGCGACCGCCGAGGCCGTCGCATCGCTCGAGGCCCGCTGCGTGGCCACGGTCGCCGACCCGCCCACCTTGGCCATTCCGCAGGTGGCCGCACTCGGCGAGGTGCCCACCGAGCCGGGCCCGCTCGACGCCTACGAGGCCCGCCTCGACACGGTGGGCCGAGCCATCGACCGGGCCCGGGCCGCCTATACCGGTGCGCTCGCGCGGCGCGAGGAGGCCGTGGGCCTGGCCGGCGCACTGGCCGCACAGCTGCGCGCCACCGCGCTGCGTGGAGCCGCGGCCGACGACCTGGCCACGCTCGGGCGGCTGCTGGACGAGGCAACGGCCGCCATACCCACCGATGTGGCTCGGACGACGGCGCTGACCGCCGCCGTCCAGTCCTACCTGAGCACCGCGACGCGAAAGGTCTGACGATGAGCGCCCAACCGTGCCCGCAACCGGGGTGTTCCGGCACCATCGTCGACGGCTACTGCGACGTCTGCGGGCTGGCACCCTCCAACGCTCCAGCGGCCCCCTCACACCCGAGCGGTTCGGGGCGCCCCGCGATGCCCGCCCCCACCGGCGCTCCGGTCGCTGCGCCGGATGGCACGCCATGCACCCAGCCTGGGTGCGGAGGCCATATCGCCGACGGCTACTGCGACGTCTGCGGCACGCCGGCCGCGGGCCCGGCGACGGCCGCGTCCGGCGTGGGCGACCCGGGTCCGTCACCGCTGAGCACAGCTGGTGAGGGTGGCTCGGTCGCCACCCAGTCCTCGGAGCGGCTCGGCTCGGTGGCCCTCGGCTCGGCCCGGGCGGGCGGGACCACGTCGACCCGACGGACGACCTCCTCCTCCAAGCGGATGCGCACGGCCCGCCTCGGAGGTGGCGTGACGACGGTGCCCCCGGCGCCGGAGATCGACGCCGCCAAGGCGGTGCTCCACGACCCGATGGTGCCCGAGGACAAACGGTTCTGCCCCAAGTGCGGTGAACCGGTCGGCCGAGGCCGGGACGGCCAGCCCGGGCGGGTCAGCGGCTTCTGCGCGAACTGCCGCCAGCCGTTCTCGTTCGAGCCCAAACTCGCCGCCGGTGACCTGGTCGCCGGTCAGTACGAGGTGGCCGGCTGCCTGGCGCACGGGGGCCTGGGGTGGATCTACCTGGCCCGCGACCGCAACGTCTCCAACCGGTGGGTCGTCCTGAAGGGTCTGCTCAACTCGGCGGACCCGGACGCCCTGGCGGCGGCCATCGCCGAGCAGCGGTTCCTGGCGCAGGTGAGCCACCCGAACATCGTCGAGATCTACAACTTCGTCACCCATGAGGACGCCGGCTACATCGTCATGGAGTATGTCGGCGGCACGTCGCTGAAGTCGCTGCTCAAGCAGCGGATGAAGGCCAAGGGGTCCTACGACCCGTTGCCGGTCGACCAGGCGCTGGCCTACATCGTCGAGATCCTGCCGGCCTTCCAGTACCTCCACGACCTCGGGCTGGTCTACTGCGACTTCAAACCGGACAACATCATCCAGATCGGCGACGAGGTGCGGCTCATCGACCTCGGCGGGGTGCGCCGGGCCGACGACCAGGACTCGGCCATCTTCGGCACCGTCGGCTACCAGGCGCCGGAAGTGGCCGAACGCGGCGTCTCGATTGCCTCGGACATCTACACCATCGGCCGCACGCTCGTCGTCCTCACCGCCGAGTTCCGTGGCTACCAGTCGACGTATGTCGCCTCGCTGCCGCCCGTCGCGGACACCCCGGCCTTCGCCCGCTACGACTCGTTCTACCGGCTCGTCGCCAAGGCGTGCGCGCCGTCGCCGGACGACCGGTTCACCTCGGCCGACGAGCTGCGGGTGCAGATGCTGGGGGTGCTGCGCGAGGTGGTCGCCCAGGACCGAGCGGGTGGGGCGGCGACGACCTCCGCGGCGTCACTGCTCTTCGACAGCCCGCCGCTGCTCACCGGGGCCATGTCGAGCGAGGACCTGCCGCGGTTGCGCCACGATCCGGGTGACCCGCAGGCCGGCTGGCTGCAGACGGTGACGGTCACCGACCCGGCGGCGCGGCTGGCGCTGCTCGGCTCGGCCCCGGCCCGCTCGGCGGAGGTCGAGATCGAGACCGGGTATGCCGCGCTGGCCGCGAACCGGCTCGACGAGGTCGATGCGGCCGTCGCCCGGATGCTGGCCGCGGATGCGTGGGAGTGGCGCGCCGTCTGGCTCGCCGGGCTCGCCGCGCTGGCGCGCAGCGACTGGGCCACGGCGCGCAGCTCGTTCAACGCGGCTTACGGGCAGGTGCCTGGGGAGTTGGCTCCCAAACTGGCGCTCGCCTATGCCTGCGAGCGCAGCGGAGAGAGCGTCGTGGCGGAGAGCCTCTACACGACGTGCGCGCGCACCGACGCCGCCTACGTGCCGACGGCGGCGACCGGACTGGCCCGCCTGCGTGCCGGCGGCCGCGATGTGTCCGGTGCGGTGGCTGCGCTGCAGCTGGTGCCGGCCAGCTCCCGGTCCTACCCGGCGGCCCAGCAGGAGGCGGCCCGGATCCTCGCCGCGAGCAGCACGGACGCGGCAGGCCTGGACCAGGCCCTTACGGTGGCCGATCGAGCCGGCTTCGACGCGGCCGACCGGGCTCAGCTCGACGCGACGGTCTACCGCCGGGCCTTGGACATCATCCGGTCCGACCAGCGCGCCCTGGCGGGCCAGACCATCGGTGGACTCGCCGGCTCGGACGTCGGGATGCGCCGCGGGCTGGAGAAGGCGTTGCGCGATCTGGCCGCGGTGACGACAGACGCCGAGCAACGGGTCGCCCTCGTCGACGAGGCGAACGCCATACGGCCTTGGTCGCTGACATGAGCGGGCGCACCTGC
>JBPOIZ010000033.1:0-103713 GCA_052034115.1 Actinomycetota bacterium | reverse complement strand
TGTTGCACTGGTTGATGTCGCCGGACTCGTAGCCGGCCATGAACCACTTCTGTCGCTGCGCACTGGAACCGTGGGTCCACGACTCGGGCGTGACTCGTCCCTGGGTGGCGCGCTGGATGCGATCGTCACCGACGGCCGACGCAGCCGACAGCGCCGAGCGAATGTCCTGCTCGGTGATCGGCTTCAGGAACGTCGTGCCCTGAGCGTCCTTGGTCGTCGTCGCATTGTTGACCCACACGCCCGCGAGGCAGTCGGCCATGAGCTCGATCCGGACCGCGCCACTGTCGGCCCCCTGGGGGTCCTGCTGCGCGCGGCCGAGGATCCCGAGGATGTCCTGGATGTGGTGGCCGTACTCGTGGGCGACGACATACTCCTTGGCCAGGGCGCCTTCGTCGGCTCCGAAGCGCGAGCTCAGCTCGGAGAAGAATGACGCGTCGATGTAGACCTTCGCGTCGAGCGGGCAGTAGAACGGGCCCACCTGGTTCGAGGCGGTGCCGCACGCCGACTGGGTCACGCCTGAGTAGATGACCGTCTTCGCCGGGGTGTACTCGACCTGATACTTCGGCAGCTCATCGGACCAGAAGTCCTGCAGGCTGTTGACCGTCCCGATGATCCGGCACACATCGTCGCGGTTGGCGTCAGCGCCGGTGCGGCACTGGGAGAAGTCGTCCGACACATTGCCGGCGGCACTGATCTGGCTGGAGTCCATCCCGATCGACCCCGGGTCGATCGGCAGCGTCGATCCGGCCCCGGACCCGCCGCCGGAGAACATCTGGAAGAGAAACACGACCAGCAGCAAGAGCATGCCCCCGATGCCCCCGCCGACCCGGATGCCGCCGGGGAATCCGCCGCCCCCGCCGCCGGTGCTGCCGCCGCCGAAGCCGCCGCCCCCGCCGGACTCCACCTGGGAGGTGTCCAGTTGGACGTTGTCGTTGAAGCTCATTGTTGCTGCTCCCGGGTATCGCGGGCGCCCACCGCCCGACCACGCTCACCATAACGTCTGGCGGTCCGGTCCGTATGCCGCCGGGCCGGTCCGCCTAGTCGGCCGCTGCGGCGGCGGCCACGCGGCGCCGCATGAGCCGGCCCCGCTGCCGCAAGAAGGTGTCGAACGCACGGTAGAACAGCCGGCCCGTCCCGGGCATCGGCAGGTCCCACTCGCCGACGTACTGCACCAGATCCCCGCCCGTGCCGAGCTTGAACCGCAGCAGTCCGACGTAGTGATCATCCGGGAGCAAGCTCTCGGTCACCCCGCGCAGGTCGTAGGTGCTGGCACCGGCGGCCTTGGCGTCTCTGATCATCCGCCACTGAATGGCCGTCGATCCTTGGACCTCGCGCCGTTCGGTCGCCGACCCGCCATACGAGTAGGTCGCCAGACCCCCGAGCCGCACCCAGATCGTGGCGGCGACGGGGACCCCCTCGTGTCTGGCGACGTAGATCCGGATCCGGTCCGGATCCGCGGCGGACAACTCGCGGTACATGACCTCGAAGTAGGACAGCGGGCGTCCGGTGAACCGGTCCCGGGCCGCCGTCTCGCGGTAGAGCTCGTGGAACACCGGCAGGGCCGCGGCTCCTTCCTCGGTGACGACGACGCCAGCCTTGTCGGCCTTCTTGATGTTGCGGCGCCACTGCTGGCTCATCCGGGCGAGGATCGCCGGCTCCTCGGCGGTGAGGTCGACGTGCACCATGTGGCGTGCCTGACCGGCGCCGAACCCGCTGTCGGAGACGACAAGGGCGAACCCGGCGGCCCGCAGGACGTCCATGGCGTGCTGGCCGACCGGGTCGAGCGCGTCGGGCGGCAGGTCCAGGAGCGAGCGGATCTGGTCGTCGGCCAGGGCGTCCATGACCCGCCCCCGCGCCCACCGGGCGGTCGGCTGGATCGGTCCGATGCGCACCGCGAAGGCGCCCTCACGGCGGACGTGCGCCACCAGGGCGTCGAGGTGCTCGCGCAGCCGCGGACCCGCGAAATCGAGCGCCGGGCCCTCCGGCAGGTAGGCGAGGCTGCGTGGGATCCGCGGCACGGGGCGATACAGCACCAGGGCCGCAGCGGTGAGGTCGGCGCCGTCGAACCAGCCGATGGACTGCGCCCGCCAGTCGGGCTTGACCCGACCCCAGGCCGGGGTCTGCAAGAAGCTGACCCTGGGATGGCTGCTGGCCCACTGCTCGTGGGTCGCCTCGGAGATGGGCCGGACGGTGATCGGGTTGGTCACGTCGTGTCACGCTACCGGAGCACCGCTGGTAGGGCGGCCGGCGCCTCGCCACCTGGCTACCCCTTCTTGAGGGCGGCTCCTACCTGGTCGAGCAGATCCTGCAGTCGCGACTTCAGTGCGGAGACCGCGGTCTTCGCCGGCTCGGGGACGCTGGCGGACAACCGGTCGAGCTGCGCCCGTGCCGCGGTGAGCTTGACCTGCGCGTCGGTCAGTGCCGCCCGCGAGTCGTCGGTCAGCTCCTGGGCCGCTCCGAGCGCCTTCGTCGCCTCGTCGCTGGCCGTACGGGCCGACTCGATCGCGGGCAGGAGGTCCTTCTGCACGGCGGGCGCCAGCCCTTCGACTGCCTGCTTCGCAGCCTCCGCCGAGGCGAGCAACTCGCCGGCCTGCTGCTGGATCGCCGTGAGCGACTCCACGGTCGACGACGCCTGGTCGCAGGCGCCGGTGAGGAGGAGGGCCGCCACCGCCCCCACGGCGACGAGCGGCCGGGTCATCGTGGTGCGAAGGGTCATCGAGCTGCTCCTGACATCGTTCTGACGGTCATGCGGTCAACGGCCCGGGGCGGCGCTTTGTGCCCTGCAGCGGTCAGGCTGGCAGAATGGCGGGGTTTGCCCGTCCCACCGAGGAGCCACCTGTGATCACCGCCACCGGCGTCGAGCTGCGTGCGGGCGCCCGGCTTCTGCTCGATGCCGCGACGTTCCAGATCGCACCGGGCGACCGGATCGGCCTGGTCGGACGCAACGGCGCCGGGAAGACGACGCTGACCAAGGTGCTGGCGGGCGAGGCCCTGCCCGCGACCGGAGCCGTGACACGCAGCGGTGAGGTGGGCTATCTGCCTCAAGACCCACGCACGGGTGATCTGGAGGTCCTGGCCCGGGACCGGATCCTCTCGGCGCGAGGTCTGGACCGGATCATCGCCGACCTGCGGGCCGCCGAGAAGCGGATGGCCAGCCAGGACGACACGATCCGTGAGCGGGCCATGCGCCGCTACGCACGGCTCGACGCCGAGTTCCTCGCCGAGGGTGGGTATGCCGCCGAGTCGGAGGCCGCCGCCATCGCCGCAGCCCTCGGACTCGAGGAGCGGGTCCTCGGGCAACCTCTGCGGACCCTGTCCGGCGGTCAGCGACGGCGCGTGGAACTGTCCCGGATCCTCTTCTCCGGGGCGCGCACGCTGTTGCTCGACGAGCCGACGAACCACCTCGACGCCGACTCGGTGGCCTGGCTGCGGGACTACCTCAAGGCCTACTCCGGCGGCCTGGTCGTCATCTCGCACGACGCGAACCTGCTCGGCGAGGTGGTCAACAAGGTCTTCCACCTCGACGCCAACCGGGCCGAGCTGGACCAGTACAACGTGGGCTGGACGGCATACCTGCTCCAGCGCGAGACCGACGAACGCCGTCGTCGGCGGGAACGGGCGAACGCCGAGAAGAAGGCGGCCGCATTGATGGCCCAGGCCGACAAGATGCGCGCCAAGGCGACCAAGGCGACCGCGGCGCAGAACATGGCCCGTCGCGCCGAGCGGCTCCTTGCCGGCATCGAGGGGGAACGCGTCCACGACAAGGTGGCCAAGCTGCGCTTCCCCAAGCCCGCGCCGTGCGGCAAGACCCCGCTGCGCGCCTCGCGGTTGTCCCGCTCCTACGGCTCGCTCGAGGTATTCACCGATGTCGACCTGGCCATCGATCGTGGCTCGCGCGTCGTCGTGCTCGGCCTCAATGGCGCGGGCAAGACGACCCTGTTGCGGATCCTGGCTGGGATCGACCCGCCGGACACCGGTGCGGTCGAACCCGGACACGGGCTCAAACTCGGCTACTACGCCCAGGAGCACGAGAACCTCGACGTGGGCCGCACCGTCCTGGAGAACATGAAGACGGCCGCTCCGGACCTCGGCGAGACCGAGGTGCGCAAGGTGCTCGGGTCGTTCCTCTTCAGTGGCGACGACGTCGACAAACCGGCCTCGGTGCTCTCCGGCGGGGAGAAGACGCGCCTGTCGCTGGCCACCCTCGTGGTGTCGGCGGCCAACGTGCTGCTCCTGGACGAGCCGACGAACAACCTCGATCCTGCGTCTCGCGCGGAGATCCTCGGCGCCCTACGCGGGTATGCCGGTGCCGTCGTCCTGGTGACCCACGACGAGGGCGCCGTCGAGGCGCTCGGTCCCGAACGGGTGCTCCTGCTGCCCGACGGCGTCGAGGACCTGTGGAACGCCGATTACGTCGACCTGGTCACCCTGGCCTGACCGCGCGCTACGTCTCGGTGCTCGAACAGTAGAGGCAGAACGGGTGCCCGGCCGGGTCGAGGAGCACCCGGACGTCGTCCTGCGGCTGCACCTCGGCGAGCCGGGCACCGAGCGCGACCGCAGCGGCGACCGCGACGTCGAGATCACTGACCTCCACGTCGAGGTGCAGTTGCATCTGCTGGCGGCCCGGCTTATTGGGCCACTGCGGCGCGACATACCCGGTCGAGGTCTGGACCGAGACGTAACCCACGCCTTCGCCGGGATGCAGGGTGACGAACCCCTCCTGCTCGTGGACGATCGGCCACCCCAGCACCTCGGCGTAGAACCTGGCCAGGGCGGCGGCGTCCGGGGCATCGAGCACGACACCCCAGTAGTCCCGGCGGCGTGCCTGATCCGCGCCCGGCCTGCCTGCCTCTCGACCCTGCACGAGGCTCAGGATAGGGCGGGCAACCGCGTCAGCGCGTGGGCGACGGAGGACTGCAACTCCTCGTCGGCCCACGTGTGGTCGCTCAGCCCACCGGCCAGGTATGCCGCATAGGCAGGCAAGTCGAGGTGACCGTGGCCGGAGAGGTTGACGACGATGACCTTCTCCTCGCCGGACTCGGTGCATCGCTTCGCCTCGGCCACCACCTCCGCCAGAGCGTGCGTCGACTCCGGCGCAGGGACGATCCCCTCGGCGCGGGCGAACTGGACGCCGGCAGCGAAGCAGTCGTTCTGCCGCTGCGCGGCGGCCTCGATGAGCCCGGTCTCGTACAGGTGCGAGATGAGCGGGCTCATCCCGTGGTAGCGCAGCCCGCCGGCGTGGATCGGGTCCGGGATGAAGTCGTGGCCCAGGGTGTGCATCTTCATCAGCGGCGTCATGCCCGCGGTGTCACCGAAGTCGTAGGCGTACGTGCCCTGAGTCAAGGAGGGGCACGACGCGGGCTCGGCGGCGCGCACCATCGGGGACATGCGCCCCGCGAGCTTCTCCCGCAGGAACGGGAAGGCCAGCCCAGCGAAGTTGGAGCCCCCGCCGGTGCACCCGATGACGACGTCGGCGCGCTCGCCGACCTTGGCCAGCTGCAGCAGCGTCTCTTCACCAATGATCGTCTGGTGGAGCAGGACATGGTTGAGCACGGAGCCGAGGGCATAGTGCGTGGCGGGATCCATGACCGCCGCCTCGACGGCCTCGGAGATGGCGATGCCGAGCGAACCGGGGGAGTCGGGGTGCTCGGCGAGGACGGCCCGGCCGGCCTGGGTGAGCTCCGAGGGGGACGGGTGGATCGTCGCGCCGAGGGTCTCGATCATCATCTTCCGGTAGGGCTTGCCGTCATAGGACGCCCGCACCTGCCACACCTCGCACTGCATGCCGAACTGGGCACAGGCAAAGGCCAGTGAAGTGCCCCACTGGCCCGCACCGGTCTCGGTGGTCAGCTTGGTGATGCCCTCGGCCTTGTTGTAGAACGCCTGCGGCACGGAGGTGTTCGGCTTGTGCGACCCGGCCGGTGAGACGCCCTCGTACTTGTAATAGATGCGTGCCGGAGTGCCGAGCGCCCGCTCCCAGGTGTAGGCCCGGTAGAGCGGGGACGGCCGCCACAGGCGGTAGACGTCGAGGACCTCCTCGGGGATGTCGACATACCGTTGCGTCGTCATCTCCTGCTCGATCAGGGCCATGGGGAACAGCGGCGTGAGGTCCTCCGGGGTCACCGGCTGGCCCGTGCCGGGATGCAGGTATGGCGGGGGAGGAGTCGGCAGGTCGGCGAGGATGTTGTACCAGCGGGTCGGCATCTCCGACTCGTCCAGAGTGACCTTGTGCTGGCGCGGCGTGCCCATGACTCCTCCATCGACGCTGGTCAGGCCGCTGCCACGGCCCTGCCCGTCATTGTGGTCCGCCTGCCGTCGGGTGCCGCAGCGCAGCGGCGATAGTCTCGCCTGGTGAGCACCCTGGCCAGCCCGGACCCCCGTCTTCGCCTCGATCTCGACGGTGCCGTCCTCACCGTCACCCTGGCGGGACCCGATGCCCTCAACGCGCAGACCCCGACGCTGTGGCTGGCCCTGGCGGAGGTGGCGCGGGCGGTGCCCCGCGGGGTCCGAGTGGTCGTCCTGGCCGCCGAGGGGCGGGCCTTCTCGGCCGGCCTGCACAAGGGCATGCTCACCGCCCGTGGCCTGCCCGGTGAGCCCGCGGTGCTCGGCCTGGCCGCTCATGACCCGGCCGGGTTCGACGCGGAGGTCGCGTCATACCAGGAGGGGTTCACGCTGTGGGCAGGGCTGGAGGCGGTCGTCGTCGCGGCGGTCCAGGGATACGCCGTCGGGGCCGGCTTCCAGCTCGCGCTCGGCGCGGACCTGCGGGTGGTCGCCGACGACGTGGCGTTCGTCATGAAGGAACCCGCGCTGGGCATGATCCCCGACCTGGGCGGCACCCAGCGTCTCGTGGAGATCGTCGGACCCGCACGGGCCCTGGACATCTGCGCGACCTCTCGGGTCATCGGTGCCGAGGAGGCGCTGGCCATGGGGCTGGCCCAGCGGGTGGCACCGGCGGATGCTCTCGTCGAGGCCACTCGGGACTACGTCGCGGCGCTGCTCACCGCCGAGGCAGGGGCTCTGCGCGAGCTCAAGGGGCTGCTTCGCGGCGCCGTCCACGTCGAGTTGGCCGCCCAGCTGCGGCGGGAACGCGAAGCCCAGCGCCGCCTGCTCGCGCGCTTCGGGGGCTGACGCTGCGCCATGAGCATGGGTGCCTGGCATTCGATGCGGTCCTTGACCAAGGACGCGTCGGTCGCCGATCGACGCCTCAACCGGGACACGGCTCGCCGGGTGCTTGCCTATGCCCGTCCCTACACCGGCCGGATCGTCGTCTTCCTGGTCATCGTCGTCCTCGGTGCGGTTCTCGTCGTGGCCACGCCGTTGCTGCTCAAGCGGATCGTCGACGAGGGCGTCATACCGCGCCGTCCGGATGTCGTCGTGCAGCTGGCCCTGGTCGTGGCGGCGCTGGCTCTCGCCGACACGGTGCTCACCGTCGTCCAGCGGCTCTACTCCTCGCGGATCGGCGAGGGACTGATCTACGACCTGCGCACAGAAGTGTTCGGGCACGTCCAGCGCCAGCCGATCGCCTTCTTCACCCGCGCCCAGACCGGGGCGCTGGTCTCGCGGGTGAACAATGACGTCATCGGCGCCCAGCAGGCGTTCACGTCGGTGCTCGGATCGGTCGTGAGCAACGCGATCTCGCTGGTGCTCATCCTCGTCGCGATGGCCACCTTGTCCTGGCAGTTGACGCTGGGTTCGCTGCTGCTCGTGCCGCTGTTCCTCGTCCCGGCCCGGATCATGGGGCGACGTCTGTCCGGCCTGACCCGGGACCAGATGCAGCTCAACGCCGATCTCGGCTCGAGGATGACCGAACGGTTCAACGTCGCCGGGGCGCTGCTCGTCAAGCTGTTCGGTGAACCGGCCCGGGAGGACGCCGAGTATGCCGTCCGGGCCGCAAAGGTCCGCGATATCGGGGTGCGGATCTCGCTGAACCGGACCGTGTTCTTCGTCGGGCTGAGCCTGGTGGCCTCGCTGGCCACCGCGATGGTCTACGGCTTCGGCGGCGTGATGGCGGTCGACGGGACGCTCACCGTGGGCACCCTGCTGGCCCTGGCCGCCCTGCTCGGGCGCCTCTACGGTCCGCTGACCGCGATGTCCAACGTCCGCGTGGACGTCATGACGGCGCTGGTCTCCTTCGAGCGGGTCTTCGAGATCCTCGACCTCAAACCACTGGTCACCCAGGCGGCGAACGCCATACCCCTACCGGACGGGCCGGTCGGGGTGGAACTAGTCGAGGTGACCTTCCGCTACCCGTCGGCCGACGAAGTCTCCTTGGCCTCGCTGGAAACGACGACGAGCGGTGACCGGCGTGGCGGGGGCACGGTGCTCTCCGAGGTGTCCTTCACCGCGGCGCCCGGCCAGGTGGTCGCGCTCGTCGGCCCGAGCGGCGCGGGGAAGACGACGATCACGGCGCTGGTGCCACGGCTCTATGACCCGACGCTGGGGTCGGTGCGCATCGGTGGGGTGGATCTGCGAGATGCCACCCTGGAGTCGGTCCGGCGGGCCGTGGGCGTGGTCACCCAGGAGGCACACCTCTTCCACGACACGATCCGGGCCAACGTCGCGTACGCCCGCCCGGAAGCCTCCGAGGCACAGATCATCGGCGCCTTGCGGGCCGCTCAGATCTGGGACCTGGTGGCCTCGCTGCCAGAGGGCCTCGACACGGTCGTCGGCGACCGCGGGCACCGGCTCTCCGGCGGCGAGAAGCAGCGCCTCGCCATCGCCCGGCTGCTCCTCAAGGGGCCGTCGGTCATCGTGCTCGACGAGGCGACCGCGCACCTGGACTCCGAGTCCGAGGTGGCCGTGCAACGCGCACTGGATGCCGCACTGCACGGCCGCACCGCCTTGGTCATCGCGCACCGGCTGTCCACCGTCCGCGGGGCCGACCTCATCCTCGTCGTCGATGAGGGTCGCATCGTCGAGAGGGGCCGTCACGAGGACCTGTTGGCCGCCGGAGGCCTCTACGCGGACCTGTACACGACCCAGTTCGCCGACCCCGAGAAGGCGAAGAACTAGGTCGGCGCGGCCTACCAGTCCTCTTCGTCCCAGATCCGGACCTTCGTGGGTTTGGCCGGGGCGGTCGCAGACCGAGCGGGGGGCCGCGCCCCCACGGGCAGGTCGACCGCCTCCGCGTCCTCCCCGGTGGGTGCGGTGTCGGCGCCCGGCCCGGCCACGCGGGCGGCCAGGGCTTCGTTGCGGACCCCCACCCCGATGAAGACGAACCCGAAGATCGAGAAGAGCCACCACTGGATGGCATAGGCCTGGTGCGGACCGAGATCGGGGGTCGGCGGGTCGAGCGGCACTGCTGGCGTCCCAGGTGTCGGGCTCTCGGAATCGAGCACCAGGTAGGGCGCATAGACCGGCCCCCCGAGCAGCTCGGCGACCTGCGCCGTGCTCACGGTGGCGATCTGCCGCCCAGGGAGCGCACGGTCGACGGGGTTCTCGCTGCGGACCAGCCACCCGGTCACGGTCACCTCACCGTCCGGGGGTGCCGGTATGTCGGGCAGGTCGGTGCTCGTCCTGGGGTAGGGCAACCAGCCCCGGTCCACGACGAGGGTCCCCTGGGCCGTCTGCAGCGGCACCAGCAGCTCATACCCCAGGCCCTGGCTGTGGTTTCGGGTCCGGACCAGGACCCGGGCCGGCCCGTCATACCGGCCGGTGGCGGTGACCTTGGTCCATTCGTCTGCGGCCGCGAGCGACGCTCCCGGCGTGGGCAGCGCCGAGGTGAGCGGCACCGGGTCGGCCTCGTAGTGGTCTGCGATCGCGGTCGCGTAGGTGCTGCGCTCGACGTACTTCCCCCATTGCCAGTGGCCGGCGAAGACGCACAGCCACATCCAGGCCGCGGCCAGGACGAGCATCCCGAGCCAGCGAGCCGTGAGGAGAACCCGAAGCACCCCTGCACGGTACCCCGACGTAGGCTGTCCCCTATGCCAGCGCTGGTCGACTCCCTCGGGCGGGTCGCCACCGACCTGAGGGTGTCGGTGACCGACCGTTGCACCCTGCGCTGCCAGTACTGCATGCCGGCCGAGGGCCTGCCCTGGATGCCCCAGGAGGAGATGCTCACCGACGCCGAGCTGCTTCGGCTCATGCGCGTGTTCGTCGGTCTCGGGGTGACGCAGGTCCGGCTGACCGGCGGCGAGCCGCTGTTGCGCCACTCGATCGTCGAGCTCGTCGCCGGGATCGCCGCCCTCACCCCGCGCCCGAGGATCGCCATGACGACCAACGGCCTGGCGCTGGCCCGGCTCGCCCAGCCGCTGCGCGCCGCGGGCCTCGATCGCGTCAACGTCAGCCTGGACACCGTCGACCCGGCGATCTTCGAGACCCTGACCCGCCGGGACCGGCTGCGGGACGTGGATGCCGGTCTCGTCGCAGCCGCCGAGGCCGGGCTGGCCCCGGTCAAGGTCAACGCCGTCGCGATGCGCGGCGTCAATGACGACAGCGTCGCCGAGCTGTTGCAGTGGTGCCTGGACCGGGGCTACGAGTTGCGGTTCATCGAACAGATGCCGCTCGACGCGCAGCATGCCTGGGACCGGACTGCGTTGGTCACCGCCGCGGAGGTGCGCGAGCGGTTGTCCCGTCGCTTCACGCTGGAACCCTTGCCCGCGGCCGAGCGGGGCAGCGCTCCGGCCGAACGGTTCCTCGTCGATGGTGGACCGGCCACCGTGGGCATCATCGCCAGCGTGACCGAGCCGTTCTGCGCGGCCTGCGACCGGACCCGCCTGACCGCCGACGGCCAGGTGCGCAACTGCCTGTTCTCACAACGCGAAACGGACCTGCGCGGCCCGCTGCGCTCCGGGGCCGGCGACGACCAACTCGCCGCGCTGATCGCGGGGGAGATGTGGCGGAAGCTGCCCGGGCACGGGATCGGGACCGCGGGGTTCCATCAGCCGGACCGGCCGATGTCGGCCATCGGCGGCTGACTCGAGCCGTTCGTCGGCAGCTAGAGCGACGGCTCGTCGTCGGAGGTCCGGGGCCCCTGCCGGGGTGCGTGCGGTGCATCACCGATCCGGCCGGTCGGATCGATGTATGGCGTCACGGCGGGAACTGTCCCGGGCTGGCGCGGGCCGGCGGCATTGGCGAGGATGACCGCGACATACGGCAGCACGACCGCCCCTGCGACCGCGACCCACCGGATCCACCCGGTGGCGACGACCGCCACGATGAAGCAGCCGGTGCGCACACCCATGGTCCACAGGTAGCGCCTGATCCGGGTGTCCTGGTCCAAGACGCGGGAGGTCGGCGCGGTCGTCACCGAGAACACCCGCTCCGGCGGGTGGTCGGTCCGGTCCCGTGCCCGACGCGCCATACCGTCCACGATACGACGCGCGGTGTTCGGCCTACCCATCGGTAGTCGGCTACGGTGCCTGTCACTCACCACCGAAGGAGCCAGCATGACCCGTCGGGTGCTCGTCACGGGAGGCAACCGTGGCATCGGCTTGGCGATCGCGCGTGCTTTCGCGGACGCCGGTGACCAGGTCGTCGTCACCCACCGCAGCGGGGAGCCGCCCGAGGGCCTGCGCGGGGTGCACTGCGAGATCACCGACAGCGCGTCGATCGACGGCGCCTTCGCCGCGGCGGAGCAGCTGCTCGGCGGGCCCGTCGAGGTGCTCGTCGCGAACGCCGGAGTGACCAGGGACCAACTGCTCATGCGGATGAGCGACGAGGAGTTCGACGCCGTCATCGACACCAACCTCGCGGGAGCCTTCCGCTGCGCTCGCCGGGCCAGCAAGGGGATGATCCGGTTGCGACACGGCCGGATCATCCTCATCTCGAGCGTCGTCGGGCTCTACGGCTCGCCGGGCCAGGCCAACTACGCAGCCAGCAAGGCCGGTCTCGTCGGGCTGGCCCGCTCGATCACCCGTGAGCTGGGCGGCCGGGGGATCACCGCCAACGTCGTCGCTCCCGGGTTCATCGACACGGACATGACCGCGGCGCTGCCCGAGGACCGTCGCGCCGCGTACCTGTCGGCCATCCCAGCCGGCCGGTTCGCCACCCCTGACGAGGTGGCCGCGGTCGTCCGCTTTCTCGCCTCCGACGAGGCGGGCTACGTCAGTGGCGCCGTCATCCCCGTCGACGGCGGTCTCGGGATGGGTCACTGACCGCGCCACGGCACCGCCATACCGTCTCGTTCCCGACCCGAAAGGCAACCATGGGACTGCTCAGCGGCAAGACCCTTCTCGTCACGGGCGTCCTCATGGACACCTCGATCGCCTTCCACGTGGCCCGGTTGGCGCAGCAGGAGGGTGCCGAGGTCATCCTCACGTCGTTCGGCCGGACTATGAAGATCACCTCGACGATCGCCAAACGGTTGCCGTCGACCCCTCCGGTCGTCGAACTGGACGTCAGCGATGCCGAGCACCTGGACACGCTGGCGCAGCGGCTGGGTGAGCACACCGACCGTCTCGACGGGGTGCTCCATTCGATCGGCTTCGCGCCGCAGGGGGCGTTCACGTTCCTCGACGGTTCGTGGGACGACGTCGCCACGGCGGTCCACGTCTCGGCCTACTCCCTCAAGGCCCTGGCGGTCGCGGCGCTACCGCTGATGTCGGACGGTGGCAGCATCGTCGGGCTCACCTTCGATGCCCGGTATGCCTGGCCGGTGTATGACTGGATGGGCGTGGCGAAGGCCGCCTTCGAGTCGACGAACCGATACTGCGCCCGCGATCTGGGGCCGAGGGGCATCCGCTGCAACCTGGTGGCCGCGGGACCGATCCGGACCACCGCCGCGAAGTCGATCCCTGGCTTCGAGACCTTCGAGCGGGTGTGGGACGAGCGCGCCCCGCTGGGCTGGGACGTCAAGGACGCCGAACCGGCCGCTCGCGCCTGTGTGGCGTTGCTGTCCGACTGGTTCCCGGCGACCACTGGCGAGATCGTCCATGTCGACGGCGGCGTTCACGCCATGGGGCAGTAGCCCGACAAGACACCGCTGCCGAAACCGCCGGACACGTCGGTAGGCTCTGCGGCCATGACCGAGGATCGCGCCGCCGGCGCCCACGTCGAGGCGCGCGAGGTCCGGCTCCTCGAAGGGCCCAACCTCTACTTCCCCCGGGCCGCCCTGAAGGTCCGGCTCGGCATGGGCGCCTGGGCCGAGCTGCCAGCGGCGACGGTGTCCCGCGCCTGCCGTGCCGTCGGTATGCCGGTGCGTCGTGCGGGAGAGCCGGGCTCGAGCGCCCGCAGCCAGGTGCTGGCGCGGCTGGCTGGGCGGGTGCTCCGCGAGCTGGCTCTGGCCAGTGGCGTCAAACGGCTTGCGGTGCGGGCCCGGATCGGCGGGTCGCCGGAGGAGGTGGTCGTCGCCGCGCCGTGGCGGCACCGGGGGCGAGCTCGCGCCATCGGCGAGGCCCTGGGACCGCTCCTGGAGGCCCTGCTCGCCGCTGCCCAGGACGGCGACACCGGTATGCCGCCCGCTGGTGGAGCCGCCGCGCAACGGTGCCGGGACGCCATCGAGGACGCCGGCAACACCGTCCGGCAGGCCCCGCTGGGGTCGGCTCCGACGGCGATCACACCCACCGTCCCGGTCGTCTCGATCACCGGCACGAACGGCAAGACGACCACGACCAGGCTCGTGGCGCACATGGCGATGACCGCCGGGCTGACGACCGCCTGGAGCTCGACCGACGGAGTCGTCGTCATGGGCACGATGGTCGAACCGGGGGACTATTCGGGGCCGGCCGGCGCACGGGCCGTACTGGAGACTCCCGGCCTGGACATGGGGATCCTCGAGACGGCGCGCGGGGGGATGCTTCTCAAGGGCATGGGCGTGACCCGCAACGACGTCAGCGTGGTGACCAACGTCAGTGCCGACCACCTGGGGCTGCAGGGGATCGACACCGTCGACCAACTCGCCGAGGTCAAGGCGATCGTCACCACGGTGACCCGCCCCGACGGCTGGGTCGTGCTCAACGGCGACGACCCGCGCACCTGGGCCATGCGGACCCGCTCGGCCGCCCGGCCGTGGGCGTTCTCCCTGGACCCGGCCAGCCCAGCGCTGCGGGAGGCCCGCAACGTCGGTGGCCGCGCCATGACGGTCATCGACGATCAGGTGTCGGCCATCTCCGCCTCCGGCGAGGTCGACCCGCTGGTGCCGGTGGCGCAGATCCCCGTCACGCTGGCCGGCCTGGCGAAGCACAACGTCGCCAACGTCCTGGCGGCCACGGCGGCCGGGCTGGCCATGGGGCTGCCCCGGGCCTCGGTCGTGGCGGCCCTGCGCAGCTTCCTGCCCGATCCGGTGCTCAGCGCGGGGCGGCTCAACAGCTACGACCTTCCTTTGGCCGGCGGTGGGTCGGTGACGGTCATAGTGGACCTCGCGCACAACGAGGCCGGCCTTGCCGCGCTGCTCGACGTCGCGATGGGTCTGCGGCGCAGCGGGGCATCGGTCCATTTGGGTCTGGGCACGGCCGGGGACCGCGGTGACGACATCCTCGTGCGTCTCGGGGAGATGGCCGGGACCCGCGCCGATCACGTCGTCATCGCGCACAAGGAGCATTACCTGCGAGGTCGGACCACCGAGGAGATGACGGCGCTGTTCGCCGAGGGTCTGCGACACGTCGGTATGGGCGCGGTGGCGTCATACCCGACCGAGCTGGCCGCGTTGGCAGCCTTGGTCGACGGTGCGACCGACGGCGACGTGGTGGCGATCATGTGCCACGCAGAGCGAGCAGACCTCGACGCCTGGCTGACCAGCCGCGGGGCGAGCATCGACGGCCCGGAAGAGATCAGGGCCAAGGTGGCGCGGGCCGATCACGCGGCGGATCCGGCCGTGGGGACCGGCGTCGCGATCGTCCTGCTCGGTGCGCCCGAGGACCTCGGGCGTGCGTTGGCCGAAGCGGGGCCACGCACGGCACTGGTCGACGTGTCGGCGCTGCGCCACACCGTGGTGCGCGGCGCCGCGGTGAAGGAGGGCGCCGAGCGGCGTGCTCAGGCCCGGCTGGCGGTGGACTCCGCGTGCGACGTCGCGCGGCGGCTCCTGGCCGCCGGGTTCGACGTGGTGGTCCGCGATCCGGACGGTCTGGACCCCAGCGGGTATGCCGGACAGCTCCCGGGAGCACCGGTCGTCGCCGTGAGCCAGGCGGCGGCGCGGCACAACCCGCAGGTTCCCGCCCTGGCCGAGGACGACACCGACGCCGTCTCCACCCTGGCCGCCCTCTGGCGGGGCTGAACCGGCCGAGCAGCCAGCCCCGGCAGTCCCGCTACCGCAGCAACTACTCGACGGCCGGAGCGGTGACCTGCCCCTGGGCGTGTTGGGCGAGCTCGGCCAGATCCAGGTCGGGGTCACCGAGGTCACCGCTGCGTGAGCCCGCCTGGGCGCGATGACCGAAGTTCTCCAGCTCACCCATCACGACGTCGTGCTTGTCGGCGCAGACGACGACCAGGTCGCCGGGGTTCGCCCGCGCCAAGGCGTGGCGGACGGCGCCGAGCTCGTCGAGGACGATCTCGACCTGTCGGCACCGCGCGCCCTGCTGCGACGTGGCTCCCTCGGCGACGAGCGCGGCGGTCTCGCCTCGCGTGCGGCCGCGCAGGGCCTTGTCCTCGCGGACGACGAGCACGTCGAAATGCTTGGCCGCCTCCGCCCCCAGCAGGCGCATGTCCTCATCCCGGCGGTCGCCGGCGGTCGCGATGATCCCGATCCGCGACATGCGGCCCAGCTCCGAGCGGCTCGCCTGGGCGTCGGCATACCGGTCGACGAAGTCGCCGAGCGCGACCATCCCTGGGGCGTTGTGGCAGTAGTCGACGATGACACTGACGGTGCCGACCGTGACGAGGTTCATCCGGCCAGGGGAGAGGTAGTAGGAGGTGGTGAAGGTGCGCAGGCCCTGACGGATGTCGTGCAGAGGGGCCCCGGCGGCGAACGCCGCCGCAGTCGCTGCCAGCGCGTTGGCGACATTGAACCGAGCCGTGCCACCGAACGTCGAGGGCAGCAGGTGGGTCCACGCCAGCTGCATGACGCGACGGCCATGGCGGATGACGATCATCTCGCCGCGATCGGTCGTGTCGAGCACCACGGCCCGACCGCCGCGCCGACAGTGGTCCTCGACCATGTCCCGCACCGACGTGCCCGGAGGGCGGAGGGTGAACCACACGACCTCGCCGGAGCACCGGCGGCGCATCCGCCGCACCAGGGGGTCGTCGGCGTTGAGCACGGCATACCCGTCCCGCGGGACGGCCTCGACGACGACCGACTTGACCGCGGCGAGCTGATCGAGGGTGTCGATGCCGCGAAGGCCCAGATGGTCTGGCGCGACGTTGGTCACGACGGCGACCTCGTTGCGGTCATAGCCCAGGCCCTCCCGCAGGATGCCCCCGCGAGCCACTTCGAAGACGGCGAAATCGACCCGCGGGTTCTGCAACACCATGCGGGCCGACTTGGGGCCGGACGCGTCGGCCTTGATGACGAGTCGTTCGTCGATGACCACGCCGTCGGTTGAGGTCATCCCGACCTTGCGACCGAGCCCTTTGAAGATGTGCGCGATCATCCGCGCCGTCGTCGTCTTCCCGTTGGTCCCGGTCACCGCGATGATCGGCACCCGTGACGGTGATCCAGGAGGGAAGAGCAGATCGACCACCGGTTTGGCGATGAACTGCGGCACCCCGACCGTGGGATGGGTATGCATCCGGAAGCCGGGCGCGGCGTTGACCTCGCAGATCGCTCCGCCGGTCTCGCGCACGGGTGCAGCGATGTCCGGGCAGATGAAGTCGATCCCGGCGACATCGAGGCCGACCATCCGGGCCGCTTCTTCGGCGATCTCGACATTGTCCGGATGGGCATCGAAGGTGCGGTCGATGGAGATGCCACCGGTCGACATGTTGCCGGTGAGAGCCAGCTTGACCATCTCACCGGCGGTCGGCACCGAGCCCCAGTCGTGACCCTGGCCGCTCAACACCTCTTCGGCGGTCTCGTCGGTGCGGATCTTGGTGAGGACCTTCTCGTGGCCGACGCCGCGGCGCGGGTCCGCGTTGGTTTCGTCGACGAGCTCCCGGACGGTGTGTATGCCGTCGCCGATCACGTGGGCGGGGACCCGCTCGGCAATGGCGTGCATTCGTCCGCCGATGATCAGGCAGCGGTAGTCGCGCCCGGTGATGTAGGACTCGACGACGACGTAGCCGCCTCGCGATTGCTCCTTGGCGATGGCGAACGCCTCGCGGACGTCGTCCTCGGACGTGAGGTTGAGGCACACACCGCGCCCGTGGTTGCCGTCGAGCGGCTTGACGACGACCGGGAAGCCGATGCTCCGGGCCACCTCGAGCGCCCCCGCCAGCGTGCGGACCGCCTCACTCTTGGGCACCGGCAGGCCCGCGGAGCCGAGCAGTTTGGCAGTGAGCTCCTTGTCGCTGGCGATGTCCACGGCGAGGGCCGACGTCTTCGACGTCATCGTGGCGCGGATCCGCTGGGCGTAGACCCCTTGACCCAACTGGACGAGGCTGGCCGAGTTGAGCCTCATGAACGGAATGTCCCGGCTCGCCGCCTCCTCGAGGATCGCGTTCGTCGACGGCCCGAAGGCGGCCCGCTCGGCCCGCCGGAGGAATCCGTCGAGCGCTTCGCCGAAGTCGAAGTCTGCCTCGGCCTCGACGAGGTGGTTGACGAGCCGGACCGCCAGCGCTGCGGCGGCCAGGCCCACGGTCTCGTCGGTGTAGCCGAAGATGACGTTGTAGCGGCCCTCGACGCCCTTGACCATCCGGGTCTTGCCGCGCCGCATGTCGTGGCCGGCCTCCTGCTGCAGCTGGAGGGCGACGTGCTCGGCGACGTGGCCCAGCCAGGTGCCCTCGTCCATCCGCTCCACGAAGCCGCCGACGTGCCCGCGCGAGCAGGTGTGGTTCGTGATGCCGGGGAGCAACCCGACCAGGGCCTCGGTGAAGCCCGGCAGTGTCGAGGTGGGGTAGTCCTCCAGCACACCGAGATCGACGACGAGGTGGATGGCCGGCTCGTACGACCAGATGTTCGGGCCGCGATAGACACGGGACTCGACGATCCGAAGCTCGGGTCGAGCCGGTCCGCGCGGAGTGGGGGTCGCGTCGGGCATGAGCGCTCCTGAGAAGGGGACCCCGGAGGCGGGCGCTCCGGTGGCGAATACCCTGGCACACCCAGGCCCGCGTGACGAGAGTGTGTTCAGGTCTGTGCGGGACCCGAGTCGCTGGCGGCGGCCAGCGATCCGCGGCCAGTGCGGTCGTGCGAGCCGCCGACGACGACTCCGACGTCGGGGTGGCGCTCGACGAAACTGGTCAGCGAACACGTCGCCAGGTCGAACGAGGACCCGGCCGGCAGGGAGTGGACGATGGCCCCGGAGACGAGCAGGGGAGCGCCACGGCGGGCCTCCGGAGCGTCGCTCACTGCCGCTCGCGCGTCGATGACGAAGACCGCGCCGGCGCCCAGGACGTGGACTCGTCGCTCGTTGACCACCTCGACGGCGGTGTTCTCGTCGATCCCCATACCGAGCAGGTCCGGTGACCCGGCGACCACCGACAGGAGGCGGCCGTACCGCGCCCGCTGGTCGAAGTGCTGGTCCACGACGACACCGTCGAGCAGGCCGAGTCCGCTGCTGAGCTGGCTGCTGCGTTGGCGAGGGGTCAGCCCCTCCTCGCCCATAGAGATCATGAACCGGCTCATGATCGACGCGCCGGCCGAGGTGCCGCCGATGACGGCACCGCGCCGGTAGGCCCGGGTGATGGCGTCGTGGACGGGAGTGCCGACGATGTGCTGGCTCAGCTTGAGTTGGTTGCCGCCGGTGAGGAAGATGCCTGTCGCCGCGTCCAGGTCGGCCACCAGGGTCGGGTCGTGGGCCGCCCGGCGATCGGCCGGGTTCACACAGCGCAGGTCGTCGCCTGCCCGAAGGCGCCGGAACACCTCGGCATACGTCTGGTACGCCTCCTCGTCGTAGGACGACGCGGTCGGTATGACGACGATCCGCGAGCGGCGGCCGCCGGCGAGGCGCACGAAACGGCGCAGGATGACGCTGCGACCGCGCTTGTCCTCGGCCCCACCGACGATGAGGAGGGTGCGGGAGGTGGCCGCCTCAGTGGGCGACTGCGCGTCCAGCCTGGCGGTCACCGGCCTAGCCTAAGTCCTCGGAGTCCGCCTCCTCGATCTCCTCGCGGGTGATTCCCAGGAGGAAAAGGACAGCGTCGAGGTAGGGGACCGAGACCGAGGTGTCCGCCCGGTCCCGCACCAGCGGTTTGGCGTTGAAGGCGACCCCCAAGCCGGCGGCGGCGAGCATGTCCAGGTCGTTCGCACCGTCGCCGATCGCGACGGTGCGGCTCAGGGGCAGGTGCTCGACCGCCGCGAAGCGCCGTAGGGCGGCCGCCTTCGCCGCGCGGTCGACGACGTCGCCGGCTACCCGGCCGGTGAGCGTGCCGTCGCGAACCTCCAGCCGATTGGCGTGGACATGGGTGATGCCGAGGTCCGCGGCGAGGGGGCCGACGATCTCCAGGAAACCGCCGGAGACCAGCGCCACGGTGAAACCCAGCCGACCGAGGGTGCGCACCAGGGTCCGGGCGCCCGGGGTCAGTCGGACCTCGGCCCGCACGTCGGCGAGGACGGCCTCGGGCAGCCCGGCGAGCGTGGCGACCCGGGCGTGCAGGGATGCGGCGAAGTCGAGCTCGCCGCGCATTGCCCGCTCGGTCACTGCGGCGACCTCGGCCTCGCGGCCGGCGCGAGCGGCCAGCAGCTCGATGACTTCCTGCTGGATGAAGGTGGAATCGACATCGAGCACGACGAGCCGCCGTCCGCGACGGGCCAGCCCGCCCGGCGCGACCGCGATGTCGATGCCCTGCGCGGCGGCGATGAGGGACAGATCGGTGCGCAACCGGGCCACATCGGCGCCGGAGATGTCCAGCTCGATGGTGGTGACGGGGTAGCGGGACAGACGCCGGATGCGGTCGATGTTGGCTCCGTGTGCGGCCAGGGTGGCGGCGACGGCGGCCACCGCCGAGGCATCCAGCCTCGAGGCCAGCAGCACCACCGCCGCACGGCCGGATCGACGGTGGGGGGTGTCTCCGGATCCCTCCTCGACCCGGACCGAGATGCCGAGGTGGTTCCCGGCGGTCTCCAGGGCAGCGGCGACCTCGGCCAGGGCGCCGAGCGGCGGCTCAAGCAGCAGCATCAGGGTCAGCCGGCCACGGGTGACATGTTGCTCCAGGTCGAGCACGGTGGCACCGGAGCGCGCCAGCGCGGCGAACAGACCACTCGTCAATCCGGGACGGTCCTCCGCAGACACCGTGACGAGCACGGTGCGTGGCGCCTCGGCCGAGGCGGGGACGTCAGAGCTCACGGCGTACGGGCCAGTCCCTTGCGCACGTCGTCCCGCCAGGCGAGGAGATCTCGAACCGGGCCATAGTCGAAGCCCCATCCACCCGCGACCGTTGCAGGGGTGTTCAACCCCACGGTGAACAGCCGGGTGCCCACGTCATACAGCGCCTCGGCGTTGGCCCCGTAGTCGATGCCGGTGGGCTCGGCGTCGCGGCCCCGCACCGAGACGCCGGCGGACCGCTCGATCGCCAGCGGGTCGCGGCCCACCTGCGCGCACCACTGGTCGAGGACCGCGTGCTTGTGGGCGATCGTCTCCGGGCCGCCGAAGCCATGCCAGATGTCGGCGTGCTCGGCGACGATGCGCAGCGTCTTGCGCTCGCCGCCGCCTCCGATGAGCACCGGGATGGGCCGTGTCGGTGGAGGGTTGAGTCGCGACCAGCGGTCCTTGATGATCGGCAGGTCACGGGCCAAGGCGTCGAGGCGACCTCCCGCCGTGCCGAACTCGTAGCCGTACTCCTCATAGTCCCGCTCGAACCACCCCGATCCGATCCCGAGGACGAGCCGCCCGGCGCTGATGTGGTCGACGGTGCGAGCCATGTCGGCCAGCAGCGCGGGGTTGCGGTACGAGTTGCAGGTCACCAGGGCGCCGAGCTCGACCCGTTCGGTCGCCTCGGCCCAGGCCGCGAGCACCGTCCAACACTCGAAGTGCCGCCCGTCCGGCTCCCCGGACAGGGGGAAGAAGTGGTCCCAGTTGAACAAGACGTCGACCCCCAGCTCCTCGAGGTCGGCGCACGCGCGGCGGATGTCGGCATACGCGAGGTGTTGCGGCGCGATCTGGACCCCGATCCGGGGTGGTCGGGGGTCGATGCCAGTCACGTGACGCGTTGTCCCTTCCCGACGACGGTGATGCCGGCCTCGGTCACCTCGAAGCCGCGGGCGCGGTCGTGCTCGTGGTCGACGCCGATGGCGGCCCCCTCGGGGACGACGACGTTCTTGTCGAGGATGGCGCGGCGGATGTTCGCATACCGCCCGATCTGGCAGCCGTCGAGCACCACCGAATCCATGACGCTGGCGTAGGAGTGCACCCGCACGTTGGGCGAGATGACCGAGTTGAAGACCTGAGCACCGGAGATGACCACACCGGGGGAGACCATCGAGTTCAGCGCCTCACCGAAGCGACCCTGGAACCCGTGGACGAACTTGGCCGGCGGGTAGGGCGAGTGGCTGGTGTAGATGGGCCAACTGTAGTTGTAGAGGTTGAACACGGGGTGGATCGACACCAGGTCCATGTGGGCGTCGTAGTAGGAGTCGAGGGTTCCGACGTCTCGCCAGTAGCCCTTGTCGCGCTCGTTCGCCCCGGGCACGTCGTTGTCCTTGAAGTCATAGACGTATGCCGCGTCGGTGTCGACGAATGCGGGCACGATGTCGCCGCCCATGTCGTGCCGGCTGCCCTCCAGGTCGTGATCGCGGGTCACGGCGTCGATGAGGACATTGGCGTCGAAGACGTAGTTGCCCATCGAGACGAGCACCTCGTGCGGGGCGTCGGGCAGGCCCGCCGCGTCCTTCGGCTTCTCGCGGAACCGGCCGATCTTCTGCGGGTTGTCCGCGTCCACCTCGATGACGCCGAACTGGTCGGCCAGGGCGATCGGCTGGCGGATCGCCGCGACGGTGACACCCGCGCCGGTCTCGCGGTGCTGAGCGACCATCTGGGAGAAGTCCATGCGGTAGACGTGGTCCGCGCCGACGACCACGACGATGTCCGGCCGTTCGTCGTGGATGAGGTTCAGGCTCTGGAAGATCGCGTCGGCGCTGCCGAGGTACCAGTTCTTGTCGACTCGCTGCTGGGCGGGCACCGGTGCGACGTAGTTGCCGAGCATGGTCGACATACGCCAGGTCTTGGTGACGTGCGTGTCCAGGCTGTGCGACTTGTATTGCGTGATAACGACGACCTTGAGGTAGCCGTTGTTTACGACGTTGCTCAGGTCGAAGTCGATGAGCCGGTAGATGCCGGCGAAGGGAACCGCCGGTTTGGCGCGGTCGGCGGTCAGCGGCCACAGTCGCTTGCCCTCTCCACCAGCCAGGACGATCGCCAAGACCTTCGGGTTCGGAACTCGCCTCATGAGCCCACCCTAGGGGCGGGCGGGGGCGCTGGCGAGGGTTGTCCGCGGCGACCCCGCTAGGGTCGTGCCATGCGCGTCGACATCCTCAGCAAGGAGTATCCGCCGGCCATCTACGGAGGGGCCGGCGTGCATGTCGCCGAACTCGTCCGAGCGCTTCGGGATCGTGGTGATGTGGACGTCAGAGTCCGGTGTTTCGGCGCTGAGCGGGCCGAGGAGGGCACGACCGGGTATCCGGACCTGCCCGAGTTGGCGCAGGCGAACGCGGCCCTGCAGACCCTTGGCGTGGACCTGACCATCGCCGCCGACACCGTCGGCGCCGACCTGGTCCACTCGCACACGTGGTATGCCAACTTCGCCGGTCACCTGGGCTCGCTCCTGGGAGGTATGCCGCACATCGTGACGGCGCACAGCCTCGAGCCGATGCGTCCGTGGAAGGCCGAGCAACTCGGCGGCGGCTACCGCGTCTCGTCCTACGCCGAGCGCACGGCCTACGAGGGGGCTGCGGCCGTGGTGGCGGTCAGCGCCGGGATGCGGGCGGACATCCTCAAGAGCTACCCGTCGTTGGACCCCGCCAGGGTGCACGTCGTGCACAACGGGATCGACTCGGCGTTGTGGTCGCCGCGTCGCGACGATGCGGTGCTGGCCCGTTGGGGCGTCGACCCGGCCAAACCGTCGGTGGTCTTCGTGGGGCGGATCACCCGTCAGAAGGGCCTGCCCTACCTGCTTCGGGCCTGCGCGCTGCTTCCGCCGCAGGTGCAGGTTGTGCTCCTCGCTGGAGCGCCGGACACGCCGGAGATCAAGGCCGAGGTCGAGGGGCTCATGGAGGACCTGCGCGTCCAGCGCCAGGGCGTCGTGTGGGTGCCGGAGATGCTCCCTCGGGCCGAGGTCATCGCCTTCCTCAGCGCGGCCACGGTGTTCGCCTGCCCGTCGGTGTACGAACCGCTCGGCATCGTCAATCTCGAGGCGATGGCCTGCGAGCTGCCGGTCGTCGCGACGGCCACCGGCGGCATCCCTGAGGTGGTCGTGGACGGTGGGACCGGCTGGCTGGTCCCCATCGAGCAGGTCCAGGACGGCACCGGCACCCCGGTCGACCCGGATCGGTTCGTGGCGGACCTCGCGGCTGCGCTGACCGATGCGGTCAGCGACCCGGAGCGGGCCCGCAGATTCGGCCTGGCCGGTCGGCAGCGGGCCGTCGAGCAGTTCTCCTGGGCTTCCATTGGGGATCGCACCATGGAGGTCTACCGCAGCGTCCTCGGCTGATCGGGTCGCGAGCCCCCGACGTGCCGCGCGCCGGTTGGACCGGGCGCTAGTCGATCGCGAGGACGACGTTGTCGATGTCGCCGTTGAACTGGTCGCTGGCACCCTCGAAGAGCTCACCGGTCGCCTTGACCTTCGCGCCGACGGACAGCGGGATCGGCTTCTTCGGCGTTGCCTCACGGAAGTCGAGGTTGGTGACGCCGCTGCCACGGAACCCGGTCACCGCAGGAGCCCCACCGGCGAGCGGCTCGACGACAAGGTAGACGACCTCGGCCAGACCATCGACGGTGCGAGTGCACGTCACGCGATACCACGCGTCGGCAGCCAGTGCGGCTCCGAGGACTTCGGCGGTGTCGATGCCGCCGTCGCGCAGGACGCAGGTCGGGACGAGTTGACCGTCGTGGGCATCGACCTGGATCTTCATCTGGTCCGATCCGGCCAGGCCGCGCTGCAGGACGTTGTTGCCGTTGTCCTCGGCGCGTCCCTTGGTCAGCGGCGTGCTCGGGTCGAGTCGCACGTCGACGCTCAGGGCGAACTCACGGCGTCCGGGGGCGAGCAGGGCGGTGCTCTTCTCGTCGGTCGGGGTCACCGTGAGCGCGGCGAAGTCCGCTCCGGACTTCTTGTAGGCCGGCAAGGCGGCAGAGCCCTCATCGGTTGTCGCGGGCAGGCCGGCCCAGGTCGGGGGCTCCTGACCGGCCGCGCGCGTGACGGCCCCGGCGCCGCTGGTCACCACGTCGGTCGCCCAGGATCCGCCCGAGGCGAGCAACCAGGACTGCGGCGAGTCGCCGTCGAAGGACACGGCCAGGCGCAAGGCCGTGCCGGTCACCGGGGAAGGTGCGGACCATTCGCCGTCGGCCGGAGAGGTCGTGGGGGTCGGCGTCGGGGTCATGGTGCTCGGCGCCGGTGTCGTGGGGGTGGTCGCCGAGGTGGCGGCCGCGCACCCGGCCAGGAGGAGGACCCCGACGGTGGCTGCAGCCACGCCCAGCCCGGTTCGGCGACTCCGCGCCCCCGTGTGTCCGTCCACCACCCTGCTCCAATCCGTCGACGGTCTGCCGGTCCACGGTATGCCACGGCGACCCCGTAGGGTGAACCCATGAGCGACGTCCTGGCCCTGGCAGGGGTCAGCGTCGTCCGTGGCACGACCCGCATGCTCGATGACGTCTCCTGGGAGGTCGAGGAGGGTCAGCGCTGGGTCATCCTTGGTCCGAACGGTGCCGGCAAGACCACCTTGCTCCAGTTGGCCTCCGCCCGGATGCATCCGACGGCCGGCGTCGTGGGCATCCTCGGGGAGGTGCTCGGGACGGTCGATGTCTTCGAGTTGCGTCCGCGGATCGGCCTGGCCAGTGCCTCGATCGCCGAGCGGATCCCCGGAGGGGAGCGGGTCCGCGACGTCGTCGTCACCGCGTCGTATGCCGTGCTCGGCCGGTGGCGAGAGTCCTACGACCCGCTCGATCTGGCTCGCGCGGACGAGCTTCTCGAGGCGCTGGGCGTGGGCCAGCTCGCCGACCGCCGCTTCGGCACGCTGAGCGAAGGGGAGCGCAAGCGGGTCCAGATCGCGCGGGCGCTGATGACCGATCCGGAGCTGATGCTGCTGGACGAGCCCGCGGCCGGTCTGGACCTTGGCGGCCGCGAGGATCTCGTCGCCCGGCTGTCGGCCCTGGCCATGGATGTCGACGCCCCGGTCCTGGTCGTCGTCACCCATCACGTCGAGGAGATCCCGCCCGGCTTCACCGACGTACTGCTCCTCCGCGAGGGCCGCGTCGTCGCGTCCGGCCCCGTGGAGCTGACCCTGACCGCGGAAAACCTGTCCGCCACGTTCGGTATGCCGCTCGAACTCGACCGGGTCGGGCAACGCTGGGCAGCCCGAGCCGCCCGCCCCGGGCCGAGCACCGACGCCGCTGCGCCGCCGGCCTGAGGGACGCCGCGGGTCACTGACCACCGCCGCGGGCTAGGGTGTGGGCGTGCCGCCGCTCGAGGTCATCGCCATCCTGGTGGCGGGCATCGCGGCAGGCAGCATCAATGCCATCGTCGGCTCCGGGACATTGGTGACCTTCCCGACGCTGCTCTTCTTCGGCTACCCGCCGCTCACGGCCAACATCTCCAACAACATCGGGCTGGTCGCCGGGGGAGCCAGCGGTGCCTGGGCCTACCGGCAGGAGATGGTGGGGGGGTCGGCGACGTTGCGACGGCTGGCGCCGCTATCGCTGGTCGGTTCCGTCGTCGGGGCCGGCCTGCTGCTCGTCCTGCCGGCCACAGCCTTCGAGGCAATCGTGCCGGTGCTGGTCGCGGCCTCGCTCGTGCTCGTGGTCGCCGGGCCGCGCCTCAACGCGCGGGCCGCGCGACATCAGGTGGACCACAGCGGGCTGCCCCTGCAGGCGGGGGTCTTCGCGGCCGGCGTCTACGGCGGCTATTTCGGCGCCGCCCAGGGGGTGCTGCTCGTCGGGCTGTTCTCGGCGCTGACCAGCGAGCCCTTGCAGCGCTTGACCGGCTACAAGAACGTCCTGTCCACCATCGTCAATCTGGTGGCCGCGGTCGTGTTCCTCCTCGTGGCGCGCGACCACGTCGACTGGACGGTCACGGCGCTCATCGCGGTCGGCGCCATCATCGGTGGACTCGTCGGCGGCCGGATCGGACGGCGCCTGCCCACCGCCGTGCTGCGCGGCATCATCGTCACGGTCGGCCTCGCCGCGATCGCCAAGATGGTGCTCACATGAGCGTCGAGCGGGTGCACGACCCCGCCGACCCACGGGTGGCCGACTACCTGCACCTGACCGACGTGGCACTGCGTCGCCGCATCGAGCCGGCCGGGGGGCTGTACATCGCCGAGTCCGAGAAGGTGATCCGTCGTGCGTTGGCCGCTGGACACCGCCCGCGCTCATTCCTCATGGCCGCCCGCTGGCTTACCGATCTGGCCGACGTCGTGGTCGCGGCAGAGCAGGACGGCATACCGGTGTATGTCGCCGAGCACGACGTCATCGAGGCCCTGACCGGCTTCCACCTGCATCGGGGGGCTTTGGCGGCGATGCACCGCCCGGCACTGTCGAGCGTGGCCGAGGTGGTCGCGGGCGCCCGCCGGGTCGTCGTCATCGAGGATGTCGTCGACCACACCAACGTCGGGGCCATCTTCCGGTCCTGCGCTGCTCTGGACGTCGATGCCGTCCTCGTCACGCCGCAGTGCGCTGACCCGCTCTACCGCCGCTCGATCCGGGTCTCGATGGGGACGGTCTTCCAGGTGCCGTGGACCCGCATCGATCCGTGGCCCGCCGGCGCGCAGCTGCTGCGTGACCTGGGGTTCGTCGTCGCCGCGCTGGCCCTGGCCGACGACGCCGTCACCTTGGACCAGGTGGCGGCAGCCCCGCCGGCCCGGCTGGCCATCGTCCTGGGCACCGAAGGGGACGGTCTGTCCCGCAGAACCCTGCGCGAGGCCGACCTGACCGTGACCATCCCGATGTCCGGCGGCGTCGACTCGCTCAATGTGGCAGCGGCTGGTGCGGTCGCGGCGTGGGCGCTGCGTCCCCCGCCAGCCGCGGTGGCCACATCGTCGCCAGGGACAGACCGATGACGAGGTATGCCGCAGCAGCCCCGAGGACGACCCACGCCGAGTGACCGTCCGGCGGCAGGACCAGGCTGGCCACCCAGGTCGAGGCGACCAGACCGACGTTGAAGCCGATGTCGTAGATGGTGAAGACCCGGCCACGGAACACGTCGCCGACCTCGCGCTGCACCACGCTGTCCACGCAGATCTTCACCGTTTGGGTCATGGCGCCGATGAGGAAGCCCGCCGCGGCGAGCCACGGCGTGGTCAGCGGCAGGGCGACCAGGGTGGCCGCGGCTGAGGCCCACAGGCCGAGCAACATGGTGCGGCGCAGGCCGGCCGACGCAGCGATCGTCGGGGCCAGCCAGGCAGCCAGGCCGAACCCGAGCCCCGAGGCCATCGCAACCAGCGTCAGGCCGCCGAGCCCCACCTCGCCGTGGTCGTTCTGCCAGCGGTGGACCAGAACGGTCTGGACGAGCAGCACGCCATAGGGGAGGCGGACCGCCGCGATGACCGCCAGGGCCGTCCCGGCACGACGGTTCACGTGCCGCACCGCGTCCGTTGCGGAGGTCACGACGTGGCGCAGGGCCCGGCGTGAGGACGAGGAGGCCTCCTCGGCGTCCGGACCGAGCCAGGGCAGCCGCGTCGCCGTCGCGGCCGCAACGGCATACAACCCGGTCGCCAGGCCCATCGCCGGGGGGCCGCTGAGAACCGATCCGATGGCCAGCCCGCAGATGTACGAGATCGATCCCAGCGTCGGGGCCAGACCGTTGGCCGGCACGAGGGCGGACAGCGGCACGACATGGGGGAGCGAGGCGCCGACAGCCGCGGCGACGAAGCGGTTCGCCGAGAGGGCAACCAGCGCCAGTGCGACGAAGGGTGGGCCGACATGGGCGGTGGCCAGCAGCACCGCCAGGGTTGCCACGGCCGCGGCTCGCACGATGTTGGCGATGACGAGCACCCGACGCCTGGACCAGCGGTCGAGGAACATACCGGTCAACGGGCCGACGAGGGTGAACGGGAGAAGAAGCAGGGCGAAGCCGGCCGCGATGGCGCCGGCGGAGGGCGCCTGCTCGGGCGAGAACAGCGCGAAGGACGCCAGGCCGGCCTGGAATGCGCCGTCGGCCAGCTGTCCGCACACCCGGGTGAGCAGCAGCCGCCGAAACCGCTGTTCGCGCACGACCGGCGCGAACTGGCGCAGACCGGAGGACATGGGCGGCAGGCTATCGCTGCTCGGCTCCTGAACATCGCCCCGGGCCGTCCACCTGCGACGACTGGAGGCGAGCTGGTGGCCAAGGGGTGTGTGTCTCAGGACGTGGGCTCGGCTTGGCCGTCGTTGTGCGTCCAGAGATGGATATCCGTCGCTCGGCCGCCCCGAAGTGTGGGTATCGGGCGCTGTGGCACCTTCACAGCGCCGAATACCCATACCTCGGCGAGGCGTGAGGACGAATACCCATCTTTGAGGAAGAGGGGCCGAGCCACGCACCGGTGGTCGGCGCCGAGCGGGCGCGGGCCATGGGTTGATCCCGCGCGTTCCGCCACCGGCCGGGAAGCCCCGCGCAGGCTCACACCGACACCGGCCACCCGTTCCCAGCCCTACAACAGCACGAGACCCGAACCGGCAACGGTTCGGGCCTCGTCGATGTCTGGAGACATCACAGTGGTGTCCAGAGGGGGACTTGAACCCCCACGCCCTATACGGGCACTAGCACCTCAAGCTAGCGCGTCTGCCATTCCGCCACCTGGACGAGGTGGGCACTCAGCGTTGGTCCTCGCGTGAGCGCGCCCAGGAAAGATAGCACGCGAGAGGGGGCCCCACCCAACCGGTCGAGCCCCCGGCGGAGGGCTGTCGGAGGGCTGGCGCAGGGCTGGCTGATGGGTGTCGGAGGGCTGGCGCAGGGCTGGTTGATGGCGGGCGGACGGGCGGATCGGGACTCGTCAGGAGCGTGGGCGGCGCGCCGGACGTACCCTGTGGCCATGACCGAGCCCGGCCGTCCGATCTCGCCCGAAACCGACCTGTCTGCCGTCGAGGACGACGCCGTCCAGTTGTGCACCGAGCTCATCGCGATCGACTCGTCGAACTATGGCGACGGCACCGGGCCGGGGGAGCGGGCGGCTGCCGAGTATGTCCTCGGCCGGCTCCAGGAGGTCGGGCTGGACCCGGTGCTTGTCGAGAGTGCACCAGGTCGCGCGTCGGTCATGGTGCGCCTCGAGGGTGCCGATCCGGCTCGTCCCGGACTTGCTGTCCACGGACACCTCGACGTCGTTCCAGCTGCCGCAGCCGACTGGTCCGTCGATCCCTTCGCCGGCCAGATCCGTGACGGGCTCATCTGGGGTCGCGGCGCGGTCGACATGAAGGACATGGACGCGATGATGCTCGCGGTGGTGCGCGATCTGGCCCGCACCGGCCGTCGCCCGAACCGCCCGTTGACCGTTGTCTTCTTCGCCGACGAGGAGGCCGGCGGGGTCTATGGGAGCCAGTGGATCGTCGAGCGGCACCCGTCCTGGTTCGAAGGGGTCACCGAGGCGATCAGCGAGGTGGGCGGCTACTCGGTCACCGTGCCGCGCGCGGACGGCAGCGACGCGCGCGTCTATCTGCTGCAGACCGCGGAGAAGGGCATCGCCTGGCTTCGACTCGTCGCCAACGGGCGCGCCGGCCACGGCTCCCTGGTCAACACCGAGAACGCCATCACTCGCCTGGCTGCTGCACTGTCCCGCATCGCGGCTCACGAGTGGCCCCGGGAACTGGTCCCCTCGGTGCGAGCCCTCCTCGACGGACTGGCCGAGCTGACCGGACAGCCGTATGACGGTGCGGACCTCGACGCAGCCCTGGAGCGGCTCGGCTCGGCTGCGGCCTTCGTGCGCCCGACGCTGCAGGACACCGTGAACCCGACCATGCTCACCGCTGGCTACAAGCACAACGTCATACCGCAGCAGGCGAGCGCGGCCCTGGACGGCCGGTTCCTCCCCGGTCACGAGGAGTCGCTCCTGGCGACGCTGCGGCGGCTGGCGGGGGAGCACGTCGAGGTGGTCGTCGACCACCGGGACATCGATCTCGATGCACCGTTCGACGCGGCCATCGTGGCGTCGATGCGCGCAGCCCTGGTCGCCGAGGACCCGGGTGCCACGGTGCTGCCCTACTGCCTCTCCGGTGGGACCGACAACAAGGCCCTGGCCCGGCTGGGCATCACCGGCTATGGGTTCGCCCCCTTGCAGCTGCCCCCAGACCTGGATTTCGTCGCGATGTTCCACGGGGTCGACGAGCGGGTCCCGGTGGATGCGGTGCGGTTCGGTACGCGGGTGCTGCGTCGGTTCCTCCTGGACGGCTGAGGCATCCGCGCCCCCTGGGTCTACCCGGCGCCCTGAGCATCCGCACCTGGGGGGCCCAGTCGGATCAGCCGGTGCGCTGCACCCGGATGATCCGACGGCGCAGCCAGGCCTGCCTCGAGCCGCCGAAGTAGCGCACCGAGCGAGCCAGCTCCCAGTGGCCGTACTCCGCATGCTCGGCCAACTCCTGGCGCACTTGGGACGTGGTGACATCACGCCCGAAGTGCAGGACTCGGAACTCGTATTCGCCCATCGCCGGACATTGTGCCCCAAGGTCGGCCGCGCCGGTCGTTACCGAGGCGTCACCGGGAACACCTCACGCCGGTCGCTACACCTCGGCTACCGTCGTCACATGACCGCAGACCTGCGCGCCGCCCTGAGCACCCTGGTCGGGGCCTTCGAGCGCCACCTCGAAGTTGCAGCGATGCGGCGTGACCCGGACGATCCCTCGGTCGTCGCTGCGGCGCTCAGCCTCGCCGACGCCTTCGACGACTACGACGAGTTGCTCTTCGACACCACCGAGGTGACCACGCCGCTGGCCGTCTATGAGGGCGACGACGAGGACGACGAGGACGACGAGGACGACGGCGACGACGAGGACGACGAGGACGACGGCGAAGACGCGGACGACGAGGACGACGGCGACGAGGACGACGACGAGGACGAGGAACTCGACGAGCTCGACGAAGAGGGCGAGTCCGACCACTACTTCGGACTCGGCGACGACGAGTACGAGGACGTCAGCCGAGAGGGCCGCTGAGGTCGTCCAGGGCGGCCACGATCTGCGTCGGGAGGGTCAGGTCGTCGCTGCGCAGGGCTTCGGTCAGTTGGACCGTCGTCCGGGCGCCGACGAGTGCAGCCGCGACACCCGGGCGGTCGCGCACCCAGGCCAGCGCGGTCGCCGCAGCTGAGACGCCGAGGCCGTCGGCAGCGGTGAGCACCCCGGCGGCGATGGTCCGGCTGCGCTCGTCGAGGAACCGCTGAACAAACCCCGGGAAGCGCGCCGAGGCCGCCCGCGTCCCGGTCGGTATGCCGTGGCGGTACTTGCCGGTGAGCACCCCGCGCCCGAGCGGCGCCCACGCCAGCACCCCGAATCCGAGCGCCGCCGCGGCAGGAACGACCTCGGCCTCGACGGTGCGGTTGACCAGCGAGTACTCGACCTCGTCGGTGACCAGTGGAACTCCGGCCCGCTCCAGGAGCGAAGCGGCGCGGGCCACCTGCCACCCGGTGAAGTTCGACACGCCGACATACCGGGCCCGGCCGGTCTCGTAGGCCCAGGCCAGCGCCGAGACGGTCTCCTCCAGTGGAGTCTGGTCGTCCCAGGCGTGCACGAGCCACAGGTCGACATGATCGGTGCCCAGCCGCCGCAGCGACTCGTCGAGCTGAGACATCAGCCGGCCGCGCGAGGCATCGACGACGCGCTGCTCACCGCGCTGCGCCAGCCCGGCCTTGGTGCAGATGACGAGGTCGTCTCGGGCCACCACATCCCCCACGAACGACCCGAGCAGCTCCTCGGCGGCGCCGTCGCCATACCGGTGTGCCGTGTCGACCAGGGTGCCCCCGGCCGCGGTGAACGCGGCCAGCTGGTCGCGGGCCTCCTCGCGGTCGACGGCCAGGCCCCACAACATCGTCCCCAGGCCCAGGCGCGACACCATCAGACCGCTACGGCCGAGTCGACGAAGCTGCATGATCCGTACCGTAGCCTGCCGTTATGCACCTGGGCCTCAACCTCGGCTACTGGGACTCCGGGCCGCCGGCGACGGTCATGCAGGGCCATGTCGAGCTGGCCGAGGAAGCCGATCGGGTCGGCTACAACAGCGTGTGGGCGGCGGAGGCCTACGGCTCGGACGCCGTGACCGTCCTCACCTGGGTGGCGTCGCGAACGGCCCGGATCGACGTCGGCTCGGCGGTGTTGCAGATCCCGGCCCGCAGCCCGGCGATGACGGCCATGACCGCGGCCACCCTCGACACCTTGTCCGCCGGACGTTTCCGGCTCGGTCTCGGGGTCTCGGGGCCGCAGGTCAGCGAGGGCTGGCACGGAGTGCGGTTCGACCCACCGCTGGCACGGACGCGCGAGTATGTCGACATCGTCCGGATGGCGCTGGGCCGCCAGGTCGTGGAGTATGCCGGTCGCCACTATCAGGTGCCCCTGCCGGATGGTCCGGGCAAGGCGCTGCGGATGACCATTCGGCCGCTGCGCAACCCCGTGCCGATCTACCTGGGCGCCGTCGGACCGAAGAACCTGGAACTGACCGGCGAGATCGCCGACGGGTGGCTCGCCATCTTCTTCTCGCCCGAGTATGCCGGCGAGTTGCTGGCGCGCCTGTCCTCCGGCGCCCAGCGGGCCGGCAAGGGCACGCCGACCGCGCCGCTGGCCGGGTTCGACATCGTGCCGACGGTGCCGGTCGTGGTCCACGATGACGTGTCTCGTGCGGCGGACGCGCTGCGCCGCTACTGCGCGTTGTACATCGGCGGGATGGGTTCGCGAGAGCGGAACTTCTACCACGACCTGGCCTGCCGCATGGGCTTCGAGAAGGAAGCCGATGAGATCCAGCAGCACTTCCTCGCTCTGGACCCCCGGGCTGCCGCGGCGGCCGTGCCGTTCGAGTTCATCGACGCGACGGCGCTGATCGGCCCTCCGGCGCGCATCAAGGACCGGATGGTCCGGTATGCCGAGGTAGGGGTCACCACGTTGTCGGTCGGTCTGGTTGGCAGTTCCACCGACGAGCGGCGTATGGTGCTCAGGCTCGTGGCCGACCTCGCCGAAGCCGCGGGAGTCCTGACGTGACACCCGGCCGCCATACCGTGCGGCGGGTATTCGCACCCACCTCGAGGGATCGCCGATGACCGACCTGTCCTACTTCGCCGCTGCTGTGCTCGGGGTCGTCGAGGGGCTCACCGAGTTCCTCCCGGTCTCCTCGACCGGGCATCTGACGATCACCGAGAAGCTGCTCGGGCTGCCTGTCGACGCCCCGGCGGTCACGGCGTATACGGCCATCATCCAGCTCGGCGCGATCGTCGCGACCCTGATCTACTTCCGCTCCGACATCGTCCGGCTCCTCCTGGCCTGGCTCAGGGGTCTGCGTTCAGTGCAGGAGCGCAAGCATCCCGACTATGCGCTGGCGTGGGCGGTCGTGGTCGGCTCGATCCCGGTCGCTGTCGTTGCCCTGGTGCTCAAGGACGCCATCGAGGGCCCTCTGCGGTCGCTGTGGATCGTCGCGATCGCGCTCATCGGGTGGAGTGCGGTCATGTGGGTGGCGGAGCGGCGTCATGCTGTGCTCGTCGCGAAAGGCCACGAACGCGGTGAGGGCACGGTGCGTCTGATCGACGGCCTGGTCATCGGCCTGGTCCAATGCTTCTCGCTGGTGCCGGGTGTGTCCCGCTCGGGCGCGACGATCTCGGCAGGGCTCATCCGCGGCATCGATCGGGTCACCGCAACCCGGCTGTCGTTCTTCCTGGCGATCCCGGCGCTGACCGCCGCCGGCCTGTACCAGGCCGTCACGACCGACCTGTCCGGGCTCGGCGTGGGCCAGATGGCCCTCGGTGTGGTGGTGGCCTTCGCGGTGGCCTACGCGTCGATCGCCTGGCTGCTCAAGTTCGTCGCGTCGAACACCCTGGTGCCCTTCGTGTGGTACCGCGTCGCCCTCGGTGTGGCGGTGATGGTGGCGCTGGGCACGGGTGCGCTGTCGGCGACGTGAGATCGCCTAAAGCCAGCCGGACCGTTTGAAACTGCGGTAGATCAGACCGCAGGCGGTGAGCATGATGCCCAGCGCCATGGGGTAACCCCACCACTGATCCAGCTCCGGCATGTGCTCGAAGTTCATGCCGTAGATGCCCGCGATCATCGTCGGCACGGCAGCGATCGCGACCCAGGCGGAGATCTTGCGCATGTCGGCGTTCTGCTGGACCGACAGCTGGGCCAGGTGCGCGTTGAGGACGTCGGTGAGCAGTCGGTCGTAGGTCTCCACGTGGTCGATGACGCGCAGCAAGTGGTCCTGGACGTCCCGGAAGAACGGCAGGACGTCCTCGTCGATGAGGTCGACACCGGGCTCGGTGACGATGCGGCGCACCGATCCGGACAGCGGGACCGCGGCGCGGCGGAACTCCAGGACCTCACGCTTGAGGCGGTAGATCGACGTGGCGTCGACGTCCTCGCTGCCGGTGAACACCGACTGCTCGATGTTCTCCAGGTCGCGCTCGAGCTCGTCGTCGATGAGGACGTAGTTGTCGACGACGGAGTCCATCACGGCATGGAGGACGGCACTGGGGCCCAGGGCCAGATGGCGCGGGTTCTGCTCCAGGCGGGTCCGCACCCCGAACAGCGGGTTGCCATCGCCGCGCCGGACCGTGACGACGAACCGGTCGCCGACGAAGACGGTCACCTCGCCAGACTCGATATCGGAGGTCCGTTCGAGAAACCGCAGGGTGCGCAGGACGACCAACAGGTTGTCGTCATACTCTTCGACCTTGGCCCGTTGGTCCCCGCCCACGGCGTCCTCGACCGCCAGCGGGTGGAGTTGCAGCCCCTTGTTGACGAGGGCGAACTCTTCGTCAGTGGGATCCTTCAGGCCGATCCACAAGAAGCCGTCCTCTTCGGCCCGCAACTGGGCGAGGTCGGCCTCCAGGGACGTGCACGGCAGGCGATGCCCGTCCCGGTAGATGGCCTGATCCATGATCACGTGCCCTATGTCATCACGTCCGAGGGTCTGTGCGCACCCACCGGGCCGTATGGTGGCGCCATGGCGACCGTCATCTTGGTGCGTCACGGCCGCACCCTTGCCAATGCGGGCGGCATCCTGGCGGGCTGGGAACACGGGGTCCACCTCGACGACCATGGCCGCGCGGCCGCGGGCGCCGTGGGCGCGCGGCTCGCGGGGCGCGGGCTCCGGCCGGTTCGGGTGGTCAGCTCCCCGCTCGTGCGGGCCGTCGAGACCGCCGAACTCGTGGGCACTGGGTGTGCCCCGGATGTCCGGGTCGAGATCGACGAGCGCCTCGGTGAGTGCCGGTATGGGGCGTGGACCGGTCGTGCCCTGAAGGACCTGGCCGACGAGCCGCTGTGGCGCGTCGTCCAGGATCACCCCAGCGCCGCCCGGTTCCCGGACGGACCAGAGCACCCGGGGGAGTCCATCGCCGAGATGTCGGCCCGGGCCGTCCTGGCGGTCCGGCAGACGGACAGCGCGGTGTCGGCGGAGCACGGGCCGGATGGGGTCTGGCTCGCGGTCTCCCACGGCGACGTCATCAAGGCCGTTCTTGCCGACGCACTCGGGATGCACCTCGACGCGTTCCAGCGGCTCGTCGTCGACCCTGCATCGGTCAGCATCGTCCGCTACGCCCCTTCCCGGCCGGCCGTCCTCCGCATCAACGACACCGGCGCGCTACCGGACCTGGCGCGGCGCGCCGATACCCCGGGGGAGCAGGGGGACGCGGTGGTCGGAGGCGGGGCGGGTTAGGGTCGGATCCATGGCGCTCTTCGATTTCGACGCCCCGGGCCGATTTGTCGTCGGCACCGTCGGTCCGCCTGGCGAGCGCGTCTTCTTCCTGCAGGCCCAGCAGGGCCGTCGGCTCACCTCCGTGTCCGTGGAGAAGGAGCAGGTGCGGGTCCTGGCCGACCGCATCAATGACGTCCTCGACGACGTGGCTGCTGGCGCCGCGACCGAGGCAGCCGCGCAGGGCTACCTGGATGACCTACCCCTCGATACGCCGATCGAGGACGAGTTCCGGGTGGTGACCATGTCGCTGGCGTGGATGCCCGAGCCAGGGCGCATGGTCATCGAGTGCCTCGACGAGGCGGCCGAGACCGCGGACGAGGCCGCCGACGAGGACGACCTCGCGGACGCGGTCGAGGTCGGTTCGCGGCTGCGGGTGGTGCTCCTGCCGGCTCAGGCGCGTGCCTTCGCCCGGCGCGCCGCGAACGTCGTCGCGGCCGGCCGGCCACCGTGCCCGTTCTGCGGGGGGCCCTTGGACGTCACGGGTCACATCTGCCCTCGTGCGAACGGGTATCGCCGCTAGGTGGATACTGCGGCGCTCCTGCACTCCGCCGAGCTGACTCTCGTCGGTCAGATCAGTGACGCGTCGAATGCGGTCTTTCTCGTCGAGGCCGCGGGGCTGGCGAGCCGGTATGCCGTCTACAAACCGGTCCGCGGGGAGCGACCACTCTGGGATTTTCCCGACGGGACGCTGGCGGGCCGCGAGTATGCCGCCTATCTGGTCAGCGAAGCCGGCGGGTGGCACCTGGTACCGGCGACCGTCCTGCGGGACGGCCCCTTCGGTGTCGGAGCGGTCCAGCGGTGGATCGGGGACCCTTTCGCAGTCCCGGGTGATCACGGGGTGGTGGACGTGCGGCCGCGCGGCGACATACCGGTTGGCTGGCTGCACGTGGTCGACGGCCAGGTCGAGGGCGGCGCGGCGGTCTCTGTTGTGCACTCCGCGGCCGCGGACGTCCGCGCTGCCGCGGTGTTCGACGCGGTGGTCAACAACGGCGATCGGAAGGGCTCGCACCTCGTGCGGGACGAGTCCGGCAGGTTGTTCGGGTTCGACCACGGGGTGTGCTTCCACCAGGAGCCGAAGTTGCGCACGGTGCTGTGGGGGTGGGCCGGGGAGCCGCTCGTCGAGGACGATGTGACTCGGCTGCGCCGCCTCGATGCCGGGCTGGGGCCGACGGGGGAGCTGCGGCAGGCCCTCGAGGAGGTCCTTCCCGCGGCCGATGTGTCCGCCCTGGCGGACCGGGTTGCTGCCCTGTTGGTCACGGTCCGCCATCCCCAGCCGACCCGTGGGTGGCCGAGCATCCCATGGCCGGTGCTCTGAGGGGCACCGACACGAGGCCCAGCGACTAGGCTTCCGGCTCGTGGAATCCTGGCCCGCGTCCCCCATCCCCGCTCTGCCCGGCATCGGGCCGCTGCCCCGGCTGTTCGACACGGCCACGAGGACCGTGCGCGAGGTCACGGTGCCGCACGACGGTGTCGCCGGGATGTACGTGTGCGGCATCACGCCCTACGACGCGACCCACCTGGGACACGCCGCTACGTACGTGACCTTCGATCTGGTCAACCGGGCGTTGCGCGATGCCGGCTACCCGGTCGTCTACGTCCAGAACGTCACCGATGTCGACGAACCCCTCCTCGAGCGCGCCGAGCGTGATGGCGTGGACTGGCGGGATCTGGCCGCGGGGGAGACCGCGTTGTTCCGCGACGATATGGCCGCCCTACGAGTGTTGCCGCCCGAGCACTATCACGGGGTGGTCGACTCCATCCCGCGCATCGTCGAGTCGGTCGTCGACCTGGTCGGTTCGGGTGCGGCCTACCGGATCCCGGTCGAGGGCTGCACCGGCACCGACATCTATCTCGACCTCGCGCAGACGAGCGGCTTTGGCGACGTCAGTGGGTGGGACCGCGCCGAGATGCTGGCCGTCTTCGCCGAGCGTGGGGGCGATCCCGACCGCGACGGCAAGCGGGACGCGCTGGATCCGCTGCTATGGCGTGCGGCCCGGCCAGGCGAACCCTCGTGGGCAGGGGGTGACACGTTGGGCCGAGGTCGGCCCGGGTGGCACATCGAGTGCACGACGATCGCCGTGTCCTGTCTAGGGATGGGCTTCGCCGTCCAAGGCGGCGGGTCGGACCTGGTCTTCCCGCACCACGAGATGTCGGCGGTGCAGGCCTGCGCCTGGACCCGCCAGGCGCCGTTCGCCGGCCACTACGTGCACCAGGGGATGGTCGCTCTGGACGGGCACAAGATGAGCAAATCGCGCGGCAACCTGGTGCTTGTCTCCCGGCTGCGGGCCGCCGGGGAGGACCCGATGGCGGTGCGCCTGGCGCTGCTGCCGCATCACTACCGCAGCGACTGGGAGTGGACCGACGCCGATCTCGACGCCGCACGACGTCGACTGGCGGTATGGCGCGGCGCTACGTCGGCGGCGGCCGGGCCGCCCGCTGCACCGGTTCTGTCGGCGGTCCGTGAACGGCTCGCGGACGACCTCGACGCCCCCGCGGCTGTTGCGTTGGTCGATGACTGGGCGGCTGCGGTGCAGCGTGACGTCGGCACCGACGAAGCCGCACCCGGGCTGATCCGCGCGGCCGTCGACGCGCTGCTCGGAGTCGAGTTGTAGCTCGTTCGCCTGGCGCAGGCCCTCGGAATCCTCCACTCGACGCGATGTGGGGTTGAGTCGTCGGGTGGGGCCCGTGGCATCCTCCACTCGACGCGATGTGGCGCCGATGTGGGGGCACGGTCGCCGGCCGGGCGGGCCGCTGCGCCCCGACGGCGCCGAAGGTCGGTCCGCTAGCGGTCCGACTCGTCCCGGTGGCGCAGGTAGCGCTCGAACTCCCGCGCGATGGCATCACCGGAGGCCTCGGGAAGGTCGGCCGCGTCAGTCTCCTGCTCCAGCGACGCGACGTACTCGGCGACCTCCTCGTCGGTGGCCGCCAGATCGTCGACGCCGCGTTCCCAGGCCCGCGCATCCTCCTCGAGGTCGCCGCGCGGAATGACCAGGCCGAGCAGCTCTTCGAGCCCCTTGAGCAGCCCGAGGGTCGCCTTGGGTGAGGGTGCGCCGCCGGCATAGTGCGGCACCGCCGCCCAACAGGACAACGACTCGAAGCCTGCCCGCGTGGCGGCGTCGGCGAGCACCCCCACGATGCCCGTCGGCCCTTGGTAGGTGGAGTCGTCGACGTCATACGTCTCGCGGGTCTGTGGGTCATCGGAGGTCGTCGAGACCGGGATCGGCCGAGTGTGCGGGACGTCGGCCAGGAGCGAGCCCAGGGTGACCATGGTGCCCACCCCCAGCCGATTGGCCAGCTCGACGAGCTCGACGGTGAAGGTGCGCCACCTCGTGGACGGCTCGATGCCGTGGACGAGCACGACATCCCGATCGAAGGGGGTGTCCCGACATACGTAGATCCGGGTGGTCGGCCAGACGACCCGACGCCGTCCGGAGTCGAGGACGACCCGAGGCCGGTTGACCTGGAAGTCGTAGTAGTCCTCCGGGTCCATCGCGCCGACCTGATGCGCGTGCCAGACCGTCCGCAGATGGGTGATGAGCGCCGTGGCCGCGTCCCCGGCGTCGTTCCACCCCTCGAAGGCCGCGATGAGCAGCGGATCCCGCAGTGGGTGCATCCGCTCGACCTCGATCACGCGACCTCCTCGGCGCCGGGTTACGTCGTTCGCCTGTGCAGCCCACCCTACGCACCTGGGCAACCACCCGTTGGCGCGGGCCGTCGCGCCGGTCCCACCGAGCGCACACCCCGTGGTCGTGCCCGGCGACCGCCCGGTGGCGCGACTAGACTCCCGGGGCACCCCGACCGCAGGAACCGGAGAAGGAACGTGACGAGCATTCGCCCCTCGGTCCGAGACGCCATGGCTCGGCGTGTGCTCGTCGCCGATGGCGCGATGGGGACGATGCTGCAGGCAGCCGAGCCGACTCTGGACGACTTCGACGGCCACGAGGGCTGCAACGAGATCCTCAACCTCACCCGCCCCGAGGTGGTGCGGTCGGTGCACGACGCCTACCTGGCCGTCGGGGTCGACCTGGTCGAGACGAACTCCTTCGGCGCGAACCTCGGCAACCTCGGCGAGTACGGCATCGCGCACCGCACCCGTGAGCTGGCCGAGGCCTCGGCCCGGATCGCCCGCGACGCAGCCGACTCCTGGTCGACCGCCGACCATCAGCGCTACGTCATCGGATCCATCGGGCCGGGGACCCGGCTGCCGTCGCTCGGGCACGCCTCCTTCGCCGATCTACGGGACACCTACCAGCAGTGCGCCGAGGGGCTGATCGCCGGCGGCGCTGACGTGCTGCTCGTCGAGACCTGCCAGGACCTGCTCCAGGCCAAGGCCGCCATCGTCGGTGCTCGGCGTGCGGTGCGGGAGGCCGGGCTCGACACCCCCGTCCTGGCACAGGTCACCGTGGAGACCACCGGCACGATGCTGCTCGGGTCGGAGATCGGTGCAGCCTTGACCGCTTTGGAGCCGTTGGGCATCGATGGGATCGGACTCAACTGCGCCACCGGGCCGGCCGAGATGGGCGAACACCTTCGCCACCTCTCCCGCCACTCGCGGGTTCCGGTCACCTGTATGCCGAACGCCGGGCTGCCCATCTTGACCAGCGAAGGGGCCCGCTACCCGTTGACGCCGCAGGAACTGGCCGCCAGCCACGTGCGGTTCGTCGAGGAGTTCGGACTCCAGTTGGTCGGTGGCTGCTGCGGGACGACTCCGGAGCACCTGGCGGCCGTCGTCGCGGCCCTAGGGGGCCGACCGGCCGGGCCTCGGCGCCCGCTCCCCGAGGCCGCGGTGGCCTCGCTCTACACCGCTGTCCCGTTCCGCCAGGACACGGCATACCTGTCCATCGGTGAGCGGACCAACGCGAACGGGTCGAAGGCCTTCCGCGAGGCGATGCTGTCCGGCAACTGGGAAACCTGTATCGATATCGCGCGGGACCAGACCCGCGATGGCGCCCATCTGCTCGACGTGTGCGTCGACTATGTCGGCCGCGACGGGGTTTCCGACATGCGCGAGGTGGTCGGCCGCCTGGCCACGTCATCGACACTTCCCCTGGTCCTTGATTCCACCGAACCGGCCGTTCTCGAGGCCGGGTTGGAGATGCTCGGCGGCCGGGCCGTGGTCAACTCGGTGAACTTCGAGGATGGTGACGGCCCGCAGTCTCGGTTCGAACGCACCATGGCGGCGGTGCGTGAGCACGGCGCGGCGGTCGTGGCGCTGACCATCGACGAGCAGGGCCAGGCCCGCACCCGGGAACACAAGGTGGCGGTCGCGACCCGGCTCGTCGAGGCGCTAACCGAGCGGCACGGTATGCACGTCGGGGACATCGTCGTGGACACCTTGACCTTCCCCATCGCCACCGGGCAGGAGGAGACCCGGCGCGACGGCCTGGAGACCATCGAGGCGATTCGGGAGCTGAAGCGCCGGTTCCCCCAGGTCCAGACCACGCTCGGGGTGTCCAACGTGTCGTTCGGGCTCTCGCCCGCAGCCCGGGTCGTGCTCAACTCGGTGTTCCTCCACGAATGTGTCAAGGCCGGGCTCGATTCGGCGATCGTTCACACCGCCCGGATCGTGCCGATGAACCGGATCCCCGAGGAGCAGCGCACCGTTGCCCTGGATCTGGTCTACGACCGTCGCCGGGACGGCTACGACCCGTTGGAGCGCTTCCTGGAGCTGTTCGCGGGCGTGGACGCCGCGTCGTTGCGCGCTGCCGCCGCCGACGAGCTTGCTGCGCTGCCGTTGGAGCAGCGCCTGGAGCGCCGGATCATCGATGGTGAGCGCTCCGGTTTGGAAGCCGACCTCGACGCGGCGATGGCGACCGGACGCGGCCCGCTGGACATCATCAACGACCATCTCCTGGCGGGGATGCGCACGGTCGGGGAGCTGTTCGGACGCGGCGAGATGCAGTTGCCGTTCGTCCTGCAGTCCGCCGAGGTGATGAAGACGGCGGTCGCGCATCTGGAGCCGGCCATCGAGGCCCAACTCGGTGGTGCGGGCGCCAGCCGGGCCAAGGCTCGCATCGTCTTGGCCACGGTCAAGGGCGACGTCCACGACATCGGGAAGAACCTCGTCGACATCATCTTGTCCAACAACGGGTATGACGTGGTCAACCTCGGCATCAAGCAGCCGATCTCGGAGATCCTGCGCGCCGCCGAGGAGCATCACGCCGACGCGATCGGGATGTCCGGCCTGCTCGTGAAGTCGACCGTCGTCATGAAGGAGAACCTCGAGGAGCTCAATGCCCGGGGCGTTGCGGACCATTACCCGGTGCTGCTCGGTGGGGCCGCGCTGACCAGGGCGTATGTCGAGCACGACCTGGCGCAGGTCTATCAAGGCCAGGTGCGCTATGCCCGCGATGCCTTCGAGGGACTGCGGCTCATGGACGCCATCGCCTCGGTGAAGGCCGACCCCGCGCTGGCGCTGGAGGAGGCACTGCCCGCAGTGCGACCCCGCCGGGTGCGGGCCGCGGCGCCAGGGGTGGCCGCCGACCCCTCGGGACCGGCGGAGCCGACCGGACGCTCGGATGTGGACACCGGCAACGACATACCGGTCCCGCCGTTCTGGGGGACCCGAGTGGTGCGTGGCCTGTCGCTGGGGGACTACTCCGCTCTCGTGGACGAGCGGGCCCTCTTCCTGGGGCAATGGGGTCTGCGAGGCTCGCGCGGCGAAGGAGCCAGCTACGAGGACCTCGTGTCGAAGCACGGTCATCCGCGGCTGCGGATGTGGCTGGACCGCATCCACACCGAAGGGCTTGTCGAGGCGGCCGTCGTCTACGGCTACTTCCCGTGCTACTCGGAGGGCAACACCGTCGTCATCGTGTGGCACGAGAGCGGACCGAACGGTGAGCCCGCGGGCAGTGAGCGCGTCCGGATCAGCTTCCCGCGGCAGCGGCGGGACCGGCGCCTGTGTCTGGCCGACTTCATCGCCTCCAAAGAGCGGTGCGCCGACCTCGGCCGGTATGACGTCCTGCCGCTGCAGTTGGTGACCATGGGCCAGCGGGTGGCCGATGCGACGGCGGAGCTCTTCGCCGCCGACGCCTATCGTGACTACCTGGAGTTGCATGGCCTGTCCGTCCAGTTGACCGAGGCGCTGGCCGAGTTGTGGCACGCCCGGGTACGCGCCGAGCTCGGCTTCCCGGACCCGGCCGACCTGTCGGTGCGCGAGGTGCTCGACCAGGGTTACCGCGGCTCGCGCTACTCGTTCGGCTACCCGGCCTGCCCGTCGCTGGAGGACCGTTCGGTGCTCGTGGACCTCCTCGAGCCGGGGCGGATCGGGGTCGAGCTCTCCGAGGAGCTGCAGCTCCACCCCGAACAGTCCACCGATGCCTTGGTCATGCACCACCCGGAGGCGAAGTACTTCAATGCCACCTGAGCGGCCCGCGGCCGTGTTGTGGGACATGGACGGCACCGTCATCGACACCGAGCCCTACTGGATCGCAGCCGAGCACGACCTCGTGGCTTCGTATGGCGGCACGTGGACCGACGAGCTGGGCCTGCACCTGGTGGGGAATCCGCTGATCGTCTCGGCCGAGTTCATCAAGGCGCATTCGCCTGTCGAGCTCGACCCGGTGGAGATCGTCGAGCGGCTGGTGGCCGATGTGGCCAACCGCGTGCGCAGCCAGGCGCGCTGGCGGCCGGGTGCGACCGAGCTGCTCGCAGAGCTGGGCGAGCTTGGCGTGCCGTGCGCCCTGGTGACCATGTCCTGGGAGTCGTTGGCGGCCGCCGTGCTCGATGGCCTGCCCGAGCGCACCTTCGACGTCGTGGTCACCGGCGACCAGGTCGCCCACGGCAAGCCCCACCCGGAGGCGTATTTGCGGGCCGCCGAACTGCTCGGGGTCGACCCGTCGGCATGCCTGGCGATCGAGGACTCACCGACCGGGGTCCGCTCGGCGGTCGCCGCCGGGGTTCGAACCGTCGCGGTGCCGCACGTCGTCCCCGTGCCGCCGCTCGAGGGAGCGATCCACCTCGACTCCTTGGCCGGCGTCGGCGCCGGTGACCTCTTCGCCCTGGCCCGCTGACGGCCCGGCACCAGCTGCGCGAGGTGCGAGGCTTCGGCTCACCGAGGCAGGGTGGGCCGGAAGTCGTCGCCGAGCTGCTCCATGGCGGCCCGCGCGAACACCTGTCGGTGGGTGACCGTGCGCTCGGAGCGACCCCGACCAAGGAAGCTGACCGCCCAGTGCAGCAAGGTCGTCACTCGGTGTTTGAAGCCGATGATGTAGACGAGGTGGACGGCCAGCCACAGCACCCAGGCCGCGAAACCGGAGAACGCCACCCGCCCGATGCTCGCCACCGCACTGAACCGCGAGATCGTGGCCATCGACCCCTTGTCGCGGTACGCAAAAGGCGGCCCATCGGGCCTCCCGTCGAGTCGGGCCATGATGCGCGCGGCGGCATACCGGCCACCCTGGATGGCGACCTGTGCCACGCCGGGCAGATCGGCCAGCGCGGCCATGTCTCCGACGACGAACACCTCGGGATGCCCGGGCAGGGTGAGGTCGGGCTGGACGGCGATGCGTCCGGCCCGGTCCACTCCGGCCCCGGTGCGCTCGGCGAGGAGCCCCGCCAACGGCGACGCCTGCACCCCGGCCGCCCACACCTTGGTCACGCTCTCGATGCGCTCTCGTCGCCCGTCGGTCGACTCGACGACCAGGCCGGCGGCGTCGACATCGACGACCGTGGCGCGCAGTCGCACCTCGACGCCCATGTCCCGCAGGCGCGCCGCCGCAGCAGCCCCGAGGTTCGCGCCGAAGGAGGGCAGCACCTGGTCTGCCGCGTCGAGGAGGATGACTCGCGCCGAGGTCGGATCGATCGTGCGGAAGTCGCGGGCCAAGGTCCGGCGGGACAGCTCGGCGATCTGCCCGGCCATCTCCACGCCGGTGGGCCCGGCCCCCACGACGACGAACGTCAGGTATGCGGCGGCGTCGCTGGGCGAGGTCGCCAACTCGGCCCACTCGAACGCGCTGAAGATCCGGCCCCGCAGCTCGAGGGCGTCGTCGATGCTCTTCATGCCCGGGGCGTGCGCCGCGAAGTGGTCGTTGCCGAACCACGACTGGCCCGCGCCAGCTGCGACGACCAACGAGTCGTATGGCGTGACAGTGGTCTGGTCCAGCACCTGCGAGGTGACGGTTCGGGCCTCGACGTCGATATCGGTCACCGTGCCGAGAATGACTCGGGCGTTGGCCTGTCGCGCCAGGATCTCTCGGGTGCTGGGCGCGATCTCGCCCTCGGACAGAATGCCGGTGGCCACCTGATAGAGCAGGGGTTGGAACAAGTGGTGCGTCGTCTTGGCGATGAGGGTGACCTCGACGTCGCCGCGGCGGCGCAGGGCCTGGGTCGTGAAGAGGCCGCCGAAGCCGGATCCGATGACGACGACCCGATGCGCTGCCATGCCGTTCCTTACCTGTCGTGCGGCCGCGTCGGCGGCCGCTGGTGGGTGGTCATCCGAGGCAACAGCCGGGTCATGTTAGGTATGCCTAATCTGTCGCAGGTGTGAGCGGGATCGCCCCGTCCGCGCCCGGCCGCGGCCTGGCTAGGATGACCCGATCACGTCGTCATGGAGGCGAACATGCAGGTCATCGGTGGGCAGCGGGTCGAGGGGACGGACACCGCCCAGCTCGACGTCATCAACCCGGCCACGGGGCAGGTCATCCATCGGTATGCCGGAGCGAGCGCGGCCGACGTCGACGCCGCCGTCAGCGCGGCACGCACGGCATACCAGCAGTGGTCCCGGGCGACGCCCGCCGAACGCAGCAGTGCACTGCACGCGCTGGCCGATCGCCTCGATGCGCAGGCCCGCGAGCTCGCGGAGCGGGAAACCTCGCAGACCGGTAAGCCGATCCGGCTCGCCACCGAGTTCGACGTGCCGGGGTCGATCGACAACGTCCGCTTCTTCGCCGGGGCGGCGCGGCATCTGCCCGGCCAGGCGACCGGCGAGTACTCCGCCGACCACACGAGCAGCATCCGCCGCGAACCCATCGGCGTCGTCGGCTCGATCGCGCCGTGGAACTACCCGCTGCAGATGGCCATGTGGAAGATCCTCCCCGCGGTCGCGGCGGGGAACACCATCGTCCTCAAGCCTGCCGAGAACACCCCCCTGACCTCGGTGGACGTCGCCCTCGCCGCTCAAGAGGCCGGCATCCCCGACGGGGTGATCAACGTCGTGACCGGTGCTGGTCCGGTGGCCGGCGAGGCGCTGATGGCTCACCCGGACGTGCGGATGGTCTCGTTCACCGGATCGACGCCAGTCGGCCGGCGGATCATGGAGCTGGCCAGCGCGGGCCCGAAGCGGGTGCATCTGGAGCTGGGCGGCAAGGCACCGTTCGTCGTGTTCGACGACGCCGACGTCGAGGCCGCCGTCCATGGCGCGGTGGCCGGCTCGCTGATCAACACCGGGCAGGACTGCACCGCGGCGACCCGCGCCTACGTGCAGCGCCCGCTCTACGACGCGTTCGTCGCCGGGGTCGCGGATCTGATGTCTCAGGTCCGCCTGGGCGACCCGATGGACCCGGACACCGATCTCGGACCCCTCATCTCGAGGCGCCAGCAGGAGCGCGTGGCCGGGTTCGTCGATCGCGCGCGCTCCGGTGGCGCGCGGGTCGTCACCGGGGGGCGGATTCCGGGCGGGGCGTTGGTGGCCGGGGCCTACTACGAGCCGACGCTGATCGTCGACGCCGCGCGCACCGCAGAGATCGTCTGCGACGAGGTGTTCGGGCCGGTGCTCGTCGTGCTGCCGTTCGACGGTGACGACGAAGCGATCGATCAGGCCAACGACTCACCGTTCGGCTTGGCGGCCTCGGCGTGGACATCGAGCCATCTACGGGCCCAGCGGGCCATGCGCGAGATCAGCGCGGGGTGCGTGTGGATCAACGACCACATCCCGATCATCAGCGAGATGCCGCACGGTGGGTTCAAGTCGAGCGGCTTCGGTAAGGACATGTCGACCTACTCCTTCGAGGAGTACACACAGGTCAAGCACGTGATGACCGTTATCACCGGGGTGGCCCGCAAGGGCTGGCACCGGACCATCTTCACGGACCGTTCGCTCAGGTAGCCCCGGCTCGGACGGACTGCGGCGAGGCGGCATACTCGACCTCGACGCAGGACCCCCACGACGTGCCCGCCATACCGGCGAGCCCCCGCACGTCATACCCGCGCAGCACCGCCAGACCCGTTCCGAGGAAGGCCAACGATGTCCACACTCACCGGTAGCCCTCTTGCTGCCGCCACCGCAGCCGACGAGGCCCAGGTCCGACGCGATGACCGGGCGCACGTCTTCCACTCGTGGTCGGCGCAGGCGCTCATCGACCCGCTGCCGATCGCCTCGGCGGAGGGATCGACGTTCACCGACTACGCGGGGAAGACCTACCTGGACTTCTCCAGCCAGCTGGTCAATGTCAACATCGGCTACCAGCACCCGCGCCTTGTCGAGGCCATCCAGGAGCAGGCCGCCCGGCTGTGCACCATCCAGCCCTCGTTCGCCAACGACGTGCGCTCGGAGGCGGCCCGGCTGATCGCCGAGGTGGCGCCGGAAGGGCTGAACAAGGTCTTCTTCACGAATGGCGGCGCCGAGGCCAACGAGAACGCGATCCGGATGGCACGGCTGCACACCGGGCGGGTCAAGATCATGGCGACCTACCGCTCTTACCACGGGGCGACGAACGGCGCGATCATGCTGACCGGCGACCCGCGCCGGTGGCCGAGCGAGCCCGGTATGCCGGGCGTCGTCCACTTCTGGGGGCCCTACACCTATCGGTCGGCATTCCACTCGCAGGACGACGCGCAGGAGTGTGAGCGGGCCCTGCAGCACCTGCGGGACACCCTCATGGTGGAAGGGCCGGCCACGGTGGCCGCGATCATCCTCGAGACAGTGGTCGGCACGAACGGCATCCTCGTCCCGCCGGACGGTTACCTCGCCGGTGTCCGGCAGATCTGTGACGAGTTCGGCATCGTCTTCATCGCCGATGAGGTCATGGCCGGGTTCGGCCGGTGCGGCGAGTGGTTCGCCGTCGACCATTGGGGCGTCACGCCGGACCTGATCACCTTCGCCAAGGGGGTCAACTCGGGCTACGTCCCACTCGGCGGTGTGGTCATCTCCGACGCCATCGCCGCGACGTTCGAGCAGCGTCCGTTCCCAGGTGGCCTGACCTATTCCGGTCACCCCCTGGCGTGCGGTTCCGCGGTCGCCTCGATCGAGATATTCAAGGACGAAGGCATCATCGAGCACGCGCGGATGCTCGGCACGGACGTCTTTGGGCCGGGCCTGCGCGCCTTGGCCGCGGAGCACCCGTCGGTCGGCGAGGTGCGTGGGCTCGGTGTCTTCTGGGGTCTTGAGTTGGTGCGGAGCCGCGAGACCCGTGAGCCCCTGGTGCCGTTCAACGCCGGCGGGGCTGCGGCCGCCCCGATGAACGAATTCGCGGCCGCCTGCAAGGCTGCAGGTTTGTGGCCGTTCGTCCACTTCAACCGCACCCACGTCGTGCCCCCCTGCACCATCACCGTCGAGGATGCCCAACGCGGGCTCGCCATCCTCGACGAGGCGCTGACGGTGGCCGACCGCCATACCGTGTAGGAGGCGCGCGGGCGCCCGGTCGCGACGCCGCGAGGCTCGGCCGCGGCCTGCCGGGTCAGTCGCCGGTCTCGGTGACGATGTCCACGCCACCGGCGAGCGCGGGGTCGAGCGCACGGTGAACGGCGTCGTCGGGCAACGGCGGGGGAGTGCCGCCCCACTCGGGGCACAGGTCCTTCCAGTCGCACCAGTCACACAGCCTGGACCGGCGCGGGCGCCACTCGCCGGTCTGGGCGGATCGCTCGATGGCGGACCATAGCGCCTTGACCTTGCGCTCGGTGGCGAGCAGGTCGGCCTCGTCGGGGTGGAACCGCACGATCTCGCCGTTGCCGAGATAGACCAGCTGGAGCATGCGGGGGACAACCCCCCGGGTGCGCCACAGGACGAGCGCGTAGAACCGCATCTGGAACAACGCCTTGCCCTCGAACAGCTCCGACGGCGCCCGCCCGGTCTTGTAGTCGACGACTCGCAGGGAGCCGTCGGGTGCTTCGTCGAGACGGTCGACGTACCCGCGCAGGGTCAGCCCGTCGCTGTCGGTCTCGACGTAGAGCTCCCGCTCGGCCGGCTCCAGCCTGGTGGGATCTTCCAGGTCGAACCAGCGCCGGACGAGCTCAGCGGCGCCCTGGAGCCACCGGCCCTCGGCGTCGGAGTCGCCGGTCGGCGAGGCGGAGGCGTCCAGGACGGTCGCCAGCTCCGGCTCCTCCTCGACCAGCCGCTGCCACTGAGGGGCGATGAGCGCCACCGCCGCGTCCACGGAACGCTGCGCAGCCGGGAGGTCGAAGAGGCGTTCCAGCACGGCGTGGACGAGCGTGCCGCGGGCCGCCGCGGGGCTGGGGGCGGCGGTCAGGCGGTCGACCACCCGGAACCGATACAGCAACGGGCACTGCATGAAGTCGGCCGCGCGGCTCGGGGAGATCGCGGCGGGCATGCACCGACTGTATGCCGCCGCGCCGACAGGCCGCTCGCGCCGTCCCCAGACCGCGTCCGGGGGAGGGTTCCGTGGTCGGTTCGGGCCTTTGCGGGTCCCAGATGGCGTCGAGTGGAAGGTTCCGCGGGGTGGGCGGTTAGGGTTTCGCCATGAGCAAGCAGGCGCGCGAGGCGGCGCCGTCCTACGGGTGGCGGATCGGGTCGATCGCCGGCGCCCCGGTCTACCTCGGCAAGAGCTGGCCGGTCATCGCTGCAGCGGTCGTGTTCATCTTCGCGCCGCAGGTAGCGGCGGTCCGTCCTGACCAGGGCCTGGCCTACGCGTATGGCGTGGCAGGTCTGTATGCCCTGCTGCTCCTCGTCTCGGTCCTCGTCCACGAGGCCGCACATGCCCTGGTGGCCCAGCAGGCCGGCTATGAAGTCAACCGGATCGTCGTCCACCTCCTGGGTGGGCACACCATCTACGACTCCGGTGGCACGAGGCCGGGGGCCAGCGCGCTCGTCGCAGCGTCGGGGCCGATCTCCAACCTCGTGCTCGCCGGGCTGGCCTATGGGCTCGCGCAGGTCTCGCCCTGGCTGACCATGACCTTGCTCCTCGGAGCGGCGACGTTCGCCAACCTCTTCGTGGCCGTCTTCAACCTGCTGCCCGGCCTGCCGCTCGACGGGGGACACCTGGTGGAGTCCGCGGTCTGGGGGCTCACCGGAAGTCGGGGGAAGGGCCTGGTCGTGGCCGGGTGGTGCGGCCGGTTCGTCACCGCCTTCGTCGTGTACTGGTTCTTCGTGCGTCCGATGATGCACGGTGAGGAGTTCGACCCCTACACGGCGGTCTGGGTGGTCATGGTCGGGGCGTTCCTCTGGTTCGGCGCCTCACGGGCGATCACCGTGGGAGCGCTGCGTTCCCGGATCGAACCCCTGCGCGCCGACTACCTCATGCGCCCGGTCCGGCTCGTGGACGAGAGCGGTTCGGTGGCCCTCGCGCTCGTCGGCGAAGACGCCACCCTGGTGGTCATCGGAGCGGACCGGCGTCCCCGGGGGATCGTCGACCTGGACAGCGTGGCCGCCATACCGGTTGCCGATCGGTTGGCCACCCCCGTCGCGGCGGTGACCTCGCGGATGCCGGATCCCTGGGTGGTCTGGGCCGACCCCAACGGTGGCGTTCTGGATGTCGTGCAGGCGATGCAAAGCGGCGGAGCTGCCGTCGTGGTCGTCCTCGGGGCCGACGGCGAACCCATGGGCTGCATCCACCGTGCCGACCTGGACGCGGCGATCGGCCGTGCCGTCGGGCAGGGCTCCGAGCAGGCCGCGGCCGGCCCACCTCAACCCACCCAGCAGCAGGAGCGGTAGCCGTGACCCACCACGACAGCACGCCTGCTCCATCGGGGGAGGCGGCGCAACGGCGCGGGCCGTTCGCCGTCGGGGATCGCGTCCAACTGACCGACAGTAAGGGGCGGATGCACACCATCGCCCTCGAACCAGGTAAGGAGTTCCACACCCACCGGGGCCGGCTCGCCCACGACGCCCTGATCGGGGCACCGGACGGCTCGGTCGTCGCCAACACCGCTGGAGTGGAATACCTCGCGCTGCGCCCACTGCTCGCCGACTACGTCATGTCCATGCCACGCGGGGCGGCCGTGGTCTACCCGAAGGATGCCGGCCAGATCGTCATGATGGCCGACATCTTCCCCGGCGCCACGGTCGTCGAGGCCGGCGTCGGGTCGGGAGCGCTGTCGATGTCCCTGCTGCGAGCCGTGGGGGAGCACGGTCGGCTCATCTCCTTCGAGCGGCGGGACGACTTCGCGGCGATCGCGCAGGCGAACGCGCGCACCTTCTTCGGCAAGGACCACCCCGCCTGGCAGGTCGTCGTCGGTGACCTGGTCGAGTCGCTGCCCGGCCACGTGGCGCCGGGCACTGTCGACCGGGTGGTCCTGGACATGCTCGCCCCCTGGGAGTGTCTGGCGGCGGTCGGGGAGGCGTTGGTGCCTGGCGGGGTGCTGATCTGCTACGTCGCCACGGCCACCCAGCTCTCCAGAGTTGCCGAGGCGGTCCGCGATCACGGCGGCTACACCGAGCCCAGCGCGTGGGAGGCGATGGTCCGGGGCTGGCATCTCGAAGGGCTCGCCGTGCGTCCCGAGCACCGGATGCACGGTCACACCGGCTTCCTGATCACCACCCGGCGGCTCGCACCGGACACCGCCGCGCCGCGCCGCACGCGCCGACCGGCCAAGGGCGCGTATGACGACAGCGAGCCGGCTCGGGCGGCCGAAGGCTGGACCCCGGAGGACATCGGCGAACGAGCTGTCTCCGACCGCAAGGTCCGGCGGTTGCGCCGGTCGTTGGAGGCCGACGCGGGTTAGGGTCGTCCTAGGACGTGAGGAGCGCGACATGGTGACCGACGAGCCGACCAACGAGCCTGACGACGAGCGTCGACACCTGGACGCCGAGGTCCAGGACCTGCGCGAGCGTGCCCAACGCCGGGTCGGCGATCTGGAACGGCGGGTCCTGCACCTGCAGACCTCGGTCTCGACACTGTCCGGGCAGAACGATCGGCTGGTGCGCACCCTCAAGGAGGCTCGCGAACAGATCGTCACCTTGCGCTCCGAGGTCGACCGCCTCGCGCAACCGCCGAGCGGGTACGGTCTGGTGGTCGACGAGCCGGTGGACGGTTGTGTGGACGTCGTCACCGGTGGCCGCAAGATGCGCGTGGCGGTCAGTCCGTCGATCGCCGCCGAGGACCTCGGGCCCGGACGCGAGGTCCGCCTCAACGAAGCCCTCAATGTCGTGGAGTTGGGCGGCTACGAGCGGGTCGGCGAGGTCGTCCTCGTCAAGGAGGCGCTCGGTCCGGACCGTCTGCTCGTCGTCGCGCACGCCGACGAGGAGCGGGTCTGCCGTATTGCGGCCGCGCTGCGTGGATCGAAGATCCGGGTCGGAGATGCCGTGCTCATCGATCAGCGCAGTGGGTTTGTCTACGAGGTCGTGCCCAAGTCCGAGGTGGAGGAACTCATCCTCGAAGAGGTGCCGGACATCTCCTACGAGGACATCGGCGGGCTCGGCGCCCAGATCGACCAGATCCGCGACGCCGTCGAGCTGCCCTACCTCCACCCGGACCTGTTCACCCGCTACCAGCTGCGGCCACCCAAGGGCGTGCTGCTCTATGGGCCGCCCGGCTGCGGCAAGACACTCATCGCCAAGGCGGTCGCCGCGTCCTTGGCCCGCCAGGTCGCCGAGCGCACCGGAGCGGAGGTGGGAAAGAGCTACTTCCTCAACATCAAGGGCCCCGAGTTGCTCAACAAGTATGTCGGCGAGACCGAGCGGCACATCCGATTGGTCTTCCAGCGGGCCCGGGAGAAGGCCTCCGACGGCACCCCGGTGGTCGTGTTCTTCGACGAGATGGACTCGCTGTTCCGCACCCGCGGGTCCGGGGTGTCCAGCGACGTCGAGACGACGATCGTGCCGCAGCTGCTCTCCGAGATCGACGGGGTGGAGCGTCTGGAGAACGTCATCGTCATCGGTGCCTCGAACCGGGAGGACATGATCGACCCGGCGATCCTGCGCCCGGGTCGCCTCGATGTGAAGATCAAGATCGAACGGCCGGATGCCGAGTCGGCGCGGGACATCTTCAGCAAGTACCTCACCGTCGACCTGCCCATCCACCCGGACGACCTCGCCGAGCACGCGCAGGATCCGCAGCGTGCCGTCGACGCGATGATTGCCGCGACCGTGGAACGCATGTATGCCGAGATCGAGGAGAACAAGTTCCTCGAGGTCACGTATGCCGGCGGCGACAAGGAGACGCTGTACTTCCGCGACTTCAACTCCGGGGCGATGATCCAGAACATCGTCGACCGGGCCAAGAAGATGGCCATCAAGGACGAGCTGCTCACCGCCCACCGGGGCCTGCGGGTCGACCACCTGCTGGCTGCCTGCGTCGACGAGTTCAAGGAGAACGAGGACCTGCCCAACACGACCAACCCGGACGACTGGGCTCGGATCTCCGGGAAGAAGGGGGAGCGGATCGTGTACATCCGCACCCTGGTGGGCGGAAAGGACGGCACCGAGCCGGGCCGCTCGATCCAGAACATCGGCAGCACCGGTCACTACCTCTGAGCGCTCAGCTCGGTCGGGGCGCCCCTCGCCGGGTGACCAGGGCGCGCCACCCGAGCAGCAGGACGCCGAGGACCAGGGCGGCGACCAGCACGAACGACCAGTGAGTGCCCGATCCGTTGACGGCCCGCGCCGCCATACCGCCGGCGAGCGTCCCCAACCACACGAAGAGCCCGTCGGCAGGCGTCGTCGGCCACCGGCCGCGCCATACCCGAAGGACGGGCCAGGCCACGGCGGCGGCGAGCAAGAACGGCCAGGCGGTGTAGAGCACCCCCGCGAGGGACGAACCTTCCTGATGGCTCGCCCGCCCGGCCGCCGCGAAGACCACGATGGCCAGCGCGTCCGCCATCAGCCCGAGCGGCGGCCTCACGACGCGCCGGAGTCGGCGAACAGGGCCGGCTGTGGCTCGGTGACCCCCATCAGCAGGTCATCCGGAAGCAGGTCGAAGGGCAGCCGCGGCTGCGGGGGAGCGTGCGTGGGGTCGACCCCGGCGAACAGCTTGCTGATCGACTTGCCGGCGTGGATCCGGCTGATCGCCTCGGCGAACAGCGCGGACACCGACAGGATCCGCAGCTCCGGCCAGTCGGCCGGGGGCGGGACGGTGTCGGTGGTCACCACCTCACGGATCATCGGGTGGTTGCGCAGTCGCTTGACCGCCTTGCCGGTGAACAGGCCGTGGGTGCAGGCCACGCTGGCCGACGTGCAGCCCACCTCGGCGAGCCGCTCGCACAGCTCCACAATCGACCCGCCGGTGGCTATCTCGTCGTCGAGGACGATGGCGTGCTTGCCGCGGACGTCGCCGACGATCTGGATGGAGACCTCTTCGTCCGAGATGCGGTGCTTGTTGCCCGCGGCCACCGGCAGCCCGAGCAGCCGGGCCAGCAAGGTCGCCGCCTTGGCGTTGCCGAAGTCTGGGGAGACGACGACCGCGTCGCGGAGGTCCTGGCGACGGAAGTGGTCGGCGATGATACCGATGGCGGTCAGGTGGTCCACCGGGATGGAGAAGAAGCCATGCACCTGCCGCGCGTGCAACTCCATCGTCAGCACCCGCGAGGCGCCGGCCGTAACGAGCAGGTCTGCGACGAGTCGGCCACCCAACGAGATGCGGGACGCATCCTTCTTGTCCGAGCGCGCGTAGGCGTAGTGCGGCACGACAGCGGTGATCGAGGCGGCCGAGGCACCCTTGGCGGCGTCGATCATGAGGAGCAGCTCCATGAGGTGCTCCTGGGTCGGCGGGACCAGCGGTTGGACGATGTAGACGTCACGCTGGCGGCAGTTGGCCAGCAGCTGAGCCTGGAGGCAGTCGTTGCTGAATCTCTTGATGTCGACGTCGGCGAGATGCAGACCCAGGTGGTGGCAGATGCGGTGTGCCAGAGCCTGGTGTGCACTACCCGAGAACACGACGATGTCCTTCACAGACCCCTCCGTCGGTACGGTGCCGTGACCGCGCCCAGCCTAGCCGACACGAGGGCCAGCGGCTGGCTCGACGCCGGACGGCTCCGGGTGGAGGTGGCGGCGCAACTCGCCGATGAGTTCCGCGCGCGCCTGCATCCCGACCGTCGTCGCACCCGGGAAGCTCGCGAACCCGTGTGGCACCCCGAGGTAGCTCGTCGACCGGACGCGGACACCGGCCCGTCGCAGGGTCTCGGCGTAGGCCAGGCCCTCGTCATGCAGCGGGTCGAACTCCGCGGTCTGCACCAGTGCCGGAGGCAGCCCGTGGTGGTCCGGAGCCCACAGCGGGGAGATCAGCGGATCGGTCCTGGGGATGTCGGAACCGTCGACGTAGTGATCGATGAACGCGTCCATCTGGGCTCGGGTGAGGATCGGCGCGTCGGCATGCTCGCGCACCGAAGGGAAAGAGCACGTGGCGTCCACGGCGGGGTAGATCAGGGCCTGGTGCGCCAGCGTCGGGCCCCCCTCGTCCCGGAGCACCACCGTGGCCGAGGCCGACAGGTTCGCGCCGGCACTGTCGCCGGCCACGGCGATCCGGGTGGCGTCGGTCCGATCCCCCAGACCCCCCGCGCCGACCCATCGGATGGCATCGACGCAGTCGAAGACGGCCCGGGGAGCCTTGTGTTCCGGTGCCATGCGGTAATCCACGCTGGCCACCACGGCACCGACCCCGTCGGCGAGTGCCGAACACAGCGGGTCATACCTGCGTGTACTCCCCAGAACCCAGCCGCCGCCGTGGAGGAAGACGACGACGGGCAGGGCGCCACGGCCGTGCTCGGGCCGGTAGACCCGCACCGGGATGAAGACGGCGTCGCGAGCCTCGAAGGTGGTCTCGGAGATCCGGACCGAGCGCGCCAATGACCCGGTGATCAGCGTGTACGGCCATCTGGTGGGGACGACGCTGCGCCGCTGGCGTCGGATCTCTTCCTCGGTGTAGGTCGTCACATCGCCGCGAGCGGTGTACCGGATGACCTGGGCGACCACCCGGGTTCGCAACGGCATACGAGGCATGGGGCTCATTGTGCCGCGCCCGCCCCGGCCCGGTGCACCGCCCCGCGCGAGGGCCCGCCCGACCCGGCGGCATAGGGTGCTGGTATGTCGGTGCGTCGCGTGATGGGGGTGGAGACCGAGTTCGGCATCACCTTGCCGGGTGCACCGACCGCCAACCCGATGGTCCTGTCCGGCTACGTCGTGACGGCCTACGCCGCGGCCCACGGCCTGCGCACCGGGCGGGGTCGCTGGGACTACGCGGACGAGGCGCCGCTGCGGGACGCCCGCGGCTTCGAGATGTCGCGGGCGCTGGCCGACCCGAGCCAGTTGACCGACGATGACCCGACGATGGCCAACGTCGTGCTGACCAACGGCGCCCGCCTGTATGTCGACCATGCCCATCCCGAGTACAGCGCGCCTGAGGTGACCTCGCCCCGGGCGGCCGTGTGCTGGGACCGCTCGGGCGAGCTCGTGGCGGCTGAGGCGGTCGCGCTGCTGGCCGACGATCCCGAGGCGCCGTCGGTCAACCTCTACAAGAACAACACCGACGGCAAGGGCCAGTCCTACGGCACGCACGAGAATTACCTCATGCGCCGGTCCACGCCCTTCGGGGAGATCGCGCGCCACCTCATCCCGTTCTTCGTGGTCCGCCAGGTGGTCTGCGGCGCGGGACGGGTCGGCATCGGGCAGGACTCCCGCCACGCCGGCTTCCAGATCAGCCAGCGGGCCGACTTCTTCGAGGTCGAGGTCGGGCTGGAGACCACCCTGAAACGGCCGCTGGTCAACACCCGGGACGAGCCGCATGCCCTGGCCGACCGATACCGTCGGCTGCACGTCATCATCGGCGACGCCACTCACTTCGACGTGTCCGGCGTGCTGCGAGCGGGGATGACGTCGCTGGTCCTGGCCATGATCGAGGACGGCGCGCTGCCCGACCTGTCGGTCCGGCGGCCGGTGTCCACCCTTCACGCCGTGTCGCACGACCCCGGGCTGACACACCTGGTCGAGCTCGTCGACGGGCGCCGCCTGACGGCGCTGGATCTGCTGTGGGTCTACCACGACCTGGCGGCCGACTTCTTGGCCGAGCGCGGGGGCATGCCCGACGAGGACACCGCCGAGGTGATGGCGTTGTGGGCCGATGTGCTGTCCCGGCTGGGCAACGACCCGCGATCCTGCGCCGGCGACCTGGACTGGGTCGCCAAACTGGCACTCCTGGACGGTTACCGGGACCGCGACGCTCTGGAGTGGGGTGACCCCCGCCTGCAGGCCATCGACATCCAGTTCGGCGACGTCCGGCCGACGAAGGGACTCGCCCACCGGTTGCGTGCCATGGGCCGGGTCACCGAACTCGTGGCACCGCAGGACGTGGCCCTCGCCGCATCCGTGCCGCCGGCGGACACGCGAGCGTACTTCCGGGGTCGCTGCCTCGAGCGATTCGGCCCGGCGGTCGTCGCCGCGTCGTGGGACTCGGTGGTCTTCGAGGTCCCAGGCGAGACCGTCCTGCGGCGGGTCCCCATGCTCGACCCGTGGCGGGGCACGCAGGAGCACGTCGGGGACTTGCTCGACGGGGCCACCTCGGTGGGCGATCTTCTCGCGCGGCTGGCGCTCGCCGAGCGCCCCGCTGGGTAGGGTCTGAATCGACGCACCCAAGGAGGAGCCATGCCGAGCCAGGAGCACACCCGGCCTACCCGGCGCGAGGAGGACCCCACCCCTCCCGAGCCACCCGTCGCCCCGGAGGGGGAAGCCCGCCGGGAGAGCATCCGCGAGGACATCGACGCGGTTCTCGACGAGATCGACGGGGTTCTCGAGGCCAACGCCGAGGAGTTCGTCCGAGGCTTCGTCCAGAAGGGCGGCCAGTGACCGCCACGAGCTCCGGCGCCACGCTGCCTCCGCCATACCGTCGACCCGGCTCGTCCTCGTTCGCGGACTTCGTCGGTGACCTGGCGCCGGACCTGCTGCCCGGTGGCCGAGCGCTCCCGGCCGGTATGACGGTCGATGCGCCGCACGGCACGACCATCGTCGCGGTCGTCTTCGATGGGGGAGTGGTGATGGCCGGCGACCGGCGGGCCACCATGGGCAGCTACATCGCCAACCGCGACATGGACAAGGTCTTCGCGGCCGACGAGTTCTCCACCGTGGGCATCGCCGGCACCGCAGGCGTGGCCATCGAGCTGGTCCGGCTCTACCAGGTGGAGCTGGAGCACTACGAGAAGATCGAGGGCACCTTGATGTCCCTCCACGGCAAGGCCAACCGGCTCGCGGCCATGCTCCGCGGCAACTTGGGCATGGCGATGCAGGGCCTGACCGTCCTACCGCTCTTCGCCGGCTATGACCCCGAGAGCGGGCAGGGTCGGATCTTCTCGTATGACGTGACCGGAGGGGTCTACCCGGAGCGGGATCACCACAGCATCGGTTCCGGGTCGTTGTTCGCGCGTGGCTCGCTGAAGAAGTTGTGGCGCCCGGGACTGACATCCGACGAGGCGGTCTCGCTGGCCGTCGAGGCCCTGTATGACGCCGCCGAGGACGACTCGGCCACCGGAGGGCCGGACCTGGGCCGGCAGATCTGGCCCAAGGTGGCCGTGGTCGGCGGTGAGGGCGTGCGCTTCATGGCCGACGACATCCTGGCCGGTATGGTCTCCGACCTGGTCGCCGCCCGCCGCGACAACCCCGGGGGTGCCCGATGACGATGCCGTTCTACGTCTCGCCCGAGCAGCTAATGAAGGACCGGGCCGATTTTGCTCGCAAGGGAATCGCCCGGGGCCGGATGGTGATCGTCGTGCAGTACGACGGCGGGATTCTCTTCGTCGCGGAGAATCCGTCCCGCACGCTGCACAAGGTCTCCGAGATCTACGACCGCATCGGGTTCGCTGCGGTCGGCAAGTACAACGAGTTCGAGAACCTGCGGGTCGCCGGCATCCGGTATGCCGATCTGCGCGGCTACTCCTACGACCGCTCCGACGTCACCGCCCGGGCCTTGGCCAACGCCTACGCCCAGACCCTCGGGGCGGTCTTCACCGAGCAGTCCAAGCCCTACGAGGTGGAGATCGTCGTCGCCGAGGTCGGCACTGTCCCCGCCGAGGACCAGATCTACCGACTCACGTATGACGGGTCGGTCGCCGACGAGCGCGGCTTCGTGGCGATGGGCGGGGCCAGCGATCAGGCCGAGAAGGGCTTGGACGAGTTGTGGCGCGAGGGCCTCTCGCTCGCCGACGCGCTGCGCTTGGCACATGGCGCACTGGTCTCCGACCCGGCGGGAGGCACGCCCCGCGAGCTCTCCGCGGATCAGTTGGAGGTGGCGGTCCTCGATCGGACCCGCCCCCGACGCACGTTCCGGCGGATCGCGCCGGGCCTGGTCGGGGAGCTCATCAGTGAGGCCTCACCGGTGGTGGATCTGCCGCCGGAGGCGGACGCCGACTGAGCCGGCCGGCCGGGCTACCCGGCGAAGCAGGCCGCGGTCGCTCGTCGGGGTAGACGCCCGTCGCGCCTGGCTCGATGACGGCCGGCCCGGTGGGCGCCACGGCGGGTCAGCGGGCTCGAGCGACTTCCGGCTCGACGGCCATCTTGATCTCCCGGACCTGATCGGCCGGGTCGTCGGCGCCCGTCTCGTCACCGTCGTCGGCCGCCTCGGCGTCTGCCGCCTCGGGGTCTGCTGCCTCGGCGTCAGGTGCCTCGGCGGCCATCAGTTCGGCGTCGAGCTCCTCGATGACTTCCCCGACCGGTTCGACCGCCGCGGCCGACTCCACGTCGGGGCCGCCCGGCACCTCGGCCGCACCGTCCACCGGGGCGCCGAACGGATCGACGAACGAGGGACCACCCAAGGTCGCCAGCATCTGGCGGACGTTGGTGAGCTGGGCGTTGATGCTGTCCCGTTGCGCCGTGACGGCCGCCAGCTTGCGCTCCGAGTCACGGCGGACCCGATCGGCCTGCTCGCGGGCGGCCGCGACCAGGGCAGCGGCCTCCTGGCGGGCGTGGTCCAGCAGCCCGGCGGCCTGTGCTGTCGCGTCGGCGTGGGTCTTCTCCGCGTCGGCGGTCAACGTCGAGGCGCGCTCCTGCACCGCGAGCAGCGCCTGCTCGTGGGTGTCCATCTGGGCGGCGAAGTCGGCGGCCGCCTTGTCCCGGCGGGTGGCCAGCGTCGTCTCGAAGTCGGCGGCTGCGGCTGCGGCCTTGGCCCGCTGGCTCTCGAAGACAGCCTCGGCCTCCTCCCGGCGCGCCACCGCCTCCCGGTCGGCGTCGTCGAGGATGCCGTCGGCTCGCCGCTTGGCATCCTCCAGCACCCGCGCCGCCTCCGCGTCTGCCTTGGTGCGGATGTCCTCGGCATACCGGTCGGCGGCAACCCGGGTCGCGTCGGCCTCCTTGGTCGCCTCGGCCCGATGGGTGGCAGCGGCCTGCTCGGCCTGTCCGCGGATCTCGGCGGCCTCCTCGTCGGCCAGGGTGAGGATCGATCCGATCCGGGCACCGAGATCGGCGTAGCTCGGCGCAGCGGCCTTGCGCTGGTCCTCCTCGAGGGCGGCGATCTGGGTGCGGTGGGCGCCGAGCTGTTCCTGGAGCGCGGCCACCGCGCTGTGCAACTTCGTCACCTCGACCGTCTTGGCGGCGGCCTCCTGGCGCGCGGCCTGGACCGAGGCGTCGAGCTCGGCGAGCGCGTGGTCGACCTGGGCAGGCTCGTATCCACGGAGCACGGTGCGGAAGGCGGCGGATTCACTCATCGGCGGAGTCCATCTCGATCAGGGGGGCTGCAAGGGGCAAGCGTAGTGCTTCGGTCTAGGTGCGGCATACGGCCGTCCGGGCCGGCGCCGTCAGGCGTTCACCCGGGGGCGGAGGTGAGGTTCAACTCGGCTTCGACGGTGTCGCCACCCCGCTCCGGAACCGCCAAGGCTTCGATGACGCCGGACAGGTGCCCGAGTTGGGCGGTGATGTCGTCCCGGCGAGACGTCAAGGCTGCGACCTCCGCGCGGGCGCGCTCGAGCATGGCGCGGGCCTCCGCCCGCACAGTGTCCGCCTCGCTGCGCGCCTCGGCGACGGTGCGCAGGAGCTCCTCCCGGGCGGCCCGCCGGTTCTCGTGGGCTTCGCGATGCAGCTTCTCCACCTCGGCGGCGGTGCGCTCGCGCACCAGTCGTGCGCCGCTGTCGGCCTCGTGGAGGCGCCGCTCCGCGCGGTCGATATGGGCGGCTGCCTCCGCCTCGGCGTCCGCGAGGAGGCGTTCGGCGCGGGATCGCGCGTCAGCCACGGTGCGCTCGGCGTCGCGCTGGGCAGCGTCGAGCACGGCAACCGCCTGCGCGTTGATCCGCGCGGCGTCCGCTTCGGCCTCGCTCACTCGGCTCCGGGCGTCGTGGTCGCTCTTGGCCACCAGGGCCTGAGTGTGCTGACGACGGTCCCGCACGTGGTCGGCGAGGTCCTTGTGTGTGGTCACCTTGAGCAGCGCAGCCTCTTCGTGCGCCCGGTCGAGCACCTCCTGCATCGCCGTCTGCGCCCACTGCATGTGCGCGGCGGCCGCGGCGAGCACCTCATCGGCCTCCGCCTGGGCCCGGCGCTGCACCGTTGCCGCCTGATCGGCGGCCGTCGCCGTCGTGTGCTCAGCCTCGGAAACGGCATCGGCGAGCGTGCGGGCGGCCTGCGCCTCCTGTGCGATCCGGTGCTCATCCGCCTCCCGACGGGTGCGCTCGGCATACGTGTCGGCGTCCGCCCGCACTCCTGCCGCCAGGGTGTCGACCTCGGCGAGGCGGGACTGCTCCTCGGCGACCAGGCGCTCCAGCCGACGCTGGTGCTCGCCCTCCCGCTCGGCGCGCAGCAGTTCGGTCTCGGCGGCGGCGGCGGCCAGGGCCTCTTCGGCCTGTGCCTGCAGTGCCGCGGCCTGCGCCTGATGGCTCTGCAGGTGGGCAGCCGCCTCGGTTTGGGCGACCGAGATGGCTTCCTCGGCGGTCCGTGAGGCGGTCGCTGCCAGGAGGCTGGCCTGCTCCGTGGCGTCGGTCAGGATCACGGCGGCGTCCTCGTGCGCCTCGGCAAGTCGGGCCTGTGCTCGAGCGTGCGCCGTCGTCGCGTCCTCATGGAGCCGCTGCGCGTCCCGATGGAGGGCTTCGGCCTCCTGGCGAAGGCGCTGCGATTCGGCCACAGCTTCGGTGTGCCGGCGTTGCGCGTCGGCGCGCAGCTCGTCGGCGAGTTGCTGGGCCCGATCGAGGATCTGCGCGGCGTGCCGCGAGATGTCGCCGATGGCCTCCGATGCGGCTCCCGCCGCGGTCGGCGTGGTCGGCTGGGTCATGGCGCATATGATCGCACGCCGCGCGCGGACCTCAAGGCTCGGGCGAGGTTGCGGCATCGAGCCGGTAGCGTGGTCCGGGTGCGGCAACGGATCGTCGGAGTGGAGACCGAGTATGGCGTGACCTGCACCTCCGCAGGTCAGCGTCGGCTCACCCCCGACGAGGTCTCGCGCTACCTCTTCCGCAAGGTCGTCTCCTGGGGCCGCTCGAGCAACGTCTTCCTCAGCAACGGTTCCCGGCTCTACCTCGATGTCGGGTCGCACCCGGAGGTCGCGACGGCCGAGTGCGACACTCTGCGGCAGGTCGTGACGCACGATCGGGCGGGTGAGCGGGTCATCGAGGGCCTGGTTGAGGATGCCCAGGCCAGACTGCGCGAAGAGGGCATCGACGGCACGGTCTACGCGTTCAAGAACAACACCGACTCGGCCGGCAACTCCTACGGCTGCCACGAGAACTACCTCATCGGGCGTTCCGGTGAGTTCGGTCAGGTCGTCGACGTCCTCGTGCCGTTCCTCATCAGCCGCCAGATCACCTGTGGTGCCGGCAAGATCGTGTCGCACCCCAACGGCGCGGCCCACTTCTCGGTGAGCCAGAGGGCCGATCACATCTGGGAAGGGGTGTCCTCGGCGACCACCCGGTCCCGGCCCATCATCAACACCCGCGACGAGCCGCATTCCGATGCCGAGCGGTTCCGCCGGCTCCACGTCATCGTGGGCGATTCGTCGATGTCAGAGACGACCACCTTGCTCAAGGTCGGGTCCGCGCACCTGGTGCTCCGGCTCATCGAGGCTGGCATCGCCCTTCGGGACATGACCCTGGAGAACCCGATCCGGGCGATCCGGGAGATCAGCAAGGACCCGACCGGCCGCACGACGGTGCGACTGGCCAACGGCAAGCGGATGAGCGCGCTGGAGATCCAGGAGGAGTTCTACGGCCGGGCTCGGGAGCATGTCGAGGGTGAGGGCAGTGACGACGAGCTGATTCCCCAGGTGCTGGAGCTGTGGGGACGCACGCTGGACGCGATCGCCACGGACCATCTGGAGCGCATCGAGACCGAGATCGACTGGGTGATCAAGCAGCGGCTCTTGCGGCGCTATCAGGAGAAGCACGGCCTGACCCTGGCCGACCCGCGCCTGCAACAGGTCGACCTCGCCTACCACGACGTCACCCGCCGCCGCGGTCTGTTCTACGTCCTGCAACGGCACGGGGCGGCGGCCCGGGTGAGCACTGACCTGGAGGTCTTCACGGCCAAGTCGGTGCCGCCCCAGACGACGCGGGCCAAGTTGCGCGGCGACTTCGTCGCTGCCGCTCAAGCCGCCCGGCGTGACTACACCGTGGACTGGGTGCACCTCAAACTCAACGACCACTCGCAGCGCACCGTCTTGTGCAAGGACCCCTTCGCATCCACCGATGAGCGAGTCGACCGGCTCATCGCCTCGATGTCCGTCCCGTGAGGACCGCCGAGCCGATGACGATGGCGGCGCCAAGGAACTGCGGCCAGGCCAGCCGTTCGCCGAGGACGAGCACGCCCAGAAGGACGGCGACGACCGGGATGAGGTAGGTCACCGTGGCTCCGACCGTCGGTCCGGCGGCCCGCACCACGTCGAACTGGAACGCGAACGCCAGGCCGGTGCCCAGGGCGCCGAGGGCCAGGACGGCGAGGATGGGCACCCAGTCCGACCCGGCATCGTGACGGCTCCACGGCGCCGCGACGGAGTCCCGGTTGACCAGCCACCACGCCGACACGAGCGCCACGAGCTGGGCCGAGGCCGCCACGAGCTGTGCCGTGGGCTGGGCCAGCCCGCCGAGGTCTCGCCCGCCGAGGGTGCGGCGGTTGTAGACCCAGCCCAGGCCGTAGGACGCTCCTGCCAGCAAGGTGGCGCCGAATCCGATCAGGTCGGGTCGGCCGAGGTCGCGCCACGGTTGGAGGATGACCACCACGCCAAGCAGCCCGGTGAGCACTCCGATGGTCTTCTCCCGGGTGGGGCGGTCGCTGGGCAGGAAGGCCATCGCCGCGAGCAGTGTGGCGATCGGGGTGACCGCATTGCCGATGCCGGCCAGCGCCGAACTGATCCGGGTCTCACCGAAGGCGAACAGGGTGAACGGCAACGTGGACAAGAAGAACCCGCTGACCGACAGATGTCCCCAGGTGGCCCGGTCCCGGGGCAAGGCGGTGCGGGTGGCGGCGACCAACACCAACAGCACGGCGCTGCCCGTGAGAACCCGCAGCGTCGAGATCTGCACCGGGGCGAGCGCGCGCAGCCCGAGCATCATGAACAGGAAGCTCGATCCCCAGATGACCGACAGCGCGAGGTACTTGGCCTGCCACGGCACTCGCGGGCTGCTCACCCGTCACCGAGGAGTCGCCGCACCGAACCTGGCAGCGGTATGTCGGTCGTGCCCCATGGTGACGGCTCTGCCGGGCCCCACACCGACCGGATCGGGATGACCCCCGTCCACGCGTCGGGGTCGGCGCCCGGCTCGGGCTCACTCGGCGGGCCGGTGCGCTCCTTGTAGATCCACATCCCCTCGACGATGGGCAACGCCAGGGTCAACGTGGCGGCGACCTCCTTGGCGAGCATCGGGCGCACCTCCACGCTGCGACCGGGCAGCAGGCGGTCGGTCAAGGCGTCGAGCGCCGGCCACGCGGCTTCGGCCGGAAGGGCCTCGAGGTGTCCGCGCAACACCGCGGAGCGGTAGTTGGCCGACGATTCGAAGGCCGACTCGGCGACCACGAGCCCGTCGATTGACGTGACCGAGAAGGCCACCGGCGCCCCGGCCGCCACGTGCCGCAGGGCGCCGGCACCGGTCGAGCCATGCAGCAGGATCCGGTCGCCGTCCCGCGCGAAGAGGAGCGGGACGGCCCACGGCCACCCGTCGAGAACCGTCGCCAGGGTTCCGACCAGCACCTCGTCGAGGAGGGCATCGAGCAGCTCGCGGCTGGAGGAGGAGCGATCGGGTTTGCGGGTGAGCTGGGTCAATCGGGCGGGGCCGGTCATGGGCGCCATCCGATCACACGCCGGTGACACCCCGGAAGTCAGGCCGTGCCGCTGGCCACGGCTGGGCTCGCCCCAGGGGATGGCGCACCAGAGCCGGCCGACCCGTCGACGGCGGCGCGCACCCGGGCGGCCAGGGTGATGATGACCTCGAGGTCGTCCGGGTCCACCAGGTCGACGAAGGCCCGCCGTACCGTCTCGGCATGGCCCGGTGCCGCCCGTTCGATAGCGGACCGGCCGCCATCGGTCAGGGCGACCCAGGTGCCCCGGCCATCGTGGTTGCAGCTGAACCGGCGCACCAGTCCGCGCTGCTCCATACGGCGCAGTTGGTGGGCCAGCCGGCTGCTCTCCCAGTGGGTGCGCTCGGCGATCTCCCCGACGCGCATGGTGCGATCGGGTGCCTCGGAGAGCACGACGAGCACGCCGTAGTCGGCGAAGGAGAGCCCGTGTTCGCGAAGCTGTGCCTCGACGGCTCGGTCGATGTCGGTGCGCATCTGCAAGAAGCCGCGCCACATCGCCTCCTCGTCGGAGGTGAGCCATCGGGCTTGTTCCACAGCGCCTATGCTACGGCATTTGCTGACGTGTCAGGTAAGGATTACTATCTGACACATCAGGTAGTTGACCCAGTCCCGGGAGGATCCCATGAGCACCGCCACCGACATCGCCACCGGCGCCTACACCCTCGATTCGAGCCACAGCCGGGTGGGGTTCTCCGCGCACCACGCGATGATCACCAAGGTCCGCGGCCAGTTCAACCAGTTCGAGGGCACCGCCCACATCGACGCCGAGAACCCGTCGGCATCGTCGGTCGAGGTGACGATCACGGTCGACAGCATCGACACCCGCAACGAGCAGCGGGACGGCCACCTGCGCACCAATGACTTCTTCGAGGCCGCGACCTACCCGACCATCACCTTCGTGAGCACCGCAGTCGAGCGCGAGGGCTCGCTGTGGAAGGTGACCGGTGACCTGACGATCAAGGCGACGACCATGTCGGTCACCATCGACTTCGAGTACACCGGCTCGGCGACCGACCCGTTCGGCAACCACCGAGTCGGCTTCGAGGGCGCCACCACGATCAACCGCAGCGACTGGGGCGTCACCTGGAACGCCCCCCTGGAGACCGGCGGCGTGCTGGTCTCGGAGAAGGTCACCCTCGAGTTCGAGATCTCGGCGATCCACACCGCCTGAGCGCGTCCCCGACCGGCGTCATACGGGGGGAGGACCCCCTGCCCCCCTCGTGTGACGCCTCGGGTGCTCACCCGGCCAGGGGTGGTTCGGAGCACCCTCACCGCCGGGCTAGACTCAGCGCCGTCCGACATCCTTTAACGACCCGTCCAGCGAGGCGGGGAAGGAGGTCCTGGCCGTGACGTCGTCCGAGATGGACCCACAGGCCCAGCACCAGCTGACCCCGGCGTTCTCCGCCGCAGTAGACCCGTCCGCGCTACCGGCCCCCGGTGCGGACGCCACGGTGAGCGGATCACCACCCGATGCGCCACCCGAGGACGCCCGAGTCGTGCTCAGCGAGGGTGACATCGCCCGGGCGCTGCGCCGAGTGGCCCACGAGATCCTCGAACGCAACAAGGGGCTTGACGATCTGGTCATCCTCGGCATCCCGACCCGCGGAGCGGTGCTGGCCCGCCGACTGGTGGCGATCATCGAAGAGGTCGAGCAGGCCGCCGTGCCGGCCGGCGACATCGACGTGACGATGTATCGCGACGACCTGCGCCGGCAACCGACGCGGCACGTCGAGCCGTCGCACATCCCGGACGGGGGCGTCGACGACAAGGTCGTCGTCCTGGTCGACGACGTCCTCTACTCCGGCCGGACCGTGCGTGCCGCGCTCGACGCCCTGGCCGACTATGGCCGCCCCCGGGCGGTCCGCCTTGCGGTCCTCGTCGACCGGGGCCACCGCGAGCTGCCCATCAGGGCCGACTATGTCGGGAAGAACCTCCCGACATCCGCAGCGGAGAAGGTGCAGGTGCGCCTTTCCGAGCACGACGGGATCGATGTCGTGCGCATCACGGGAGGAACGGGCCGATGAGGCGCCACCTGCTCTCGGCGGCCGACCTCAGCGCGGCCGATGTCGAGGAGATCTTCACCACCGCCGAGTCGATGCATGATGTCCAGCGCCGGCAGGTCAAGAAGCTGCCGACCTTGCGCGGGCGGACCGTCATCAACCTCTTCTTCGAGGACTCCACCCGCACCCGCGGCTCCTTCGAGATCGCCGGCAAGTGGATGAGCGCCGACACGATCAACATCTCCGGCAAGGGCTCCTCGACGAGCAAAGGCGAGTCGCTGCGCGACACCGTGCTCACCGTCGCGGCGATGAGCGTCGACGCCTTCGTCATCCGCCATGGTGCCTCCGGGGCCTGCCACCAGGTGGCCCAGTGGGTCGATGCCAGCGTCATCAATGCCGGTGACGGCACCCACGAGCACCCCACCCAGGCGCTGCTCGACGCCTACACGCTGCGCCACCGGATCGGCGACGTCGCCGGGAAGCGGATCGTCATCGTCGGGGACCTCACCCACAGCCGGGTGTTCCGCTCCAACGTCATCCTGCTCAAGACCCTCGGCGCGGACGTCACCGTCGTCGCGCCACCCACCCTGCAGCCGAGCGGCATCGGCCCGTGGTCGGCCGCGGACGGGTTCGCGGTGTCGGCCGATCTCGATGCGGTCCTGGCCACCGTGCCGGACGCGGTGATGATGCTGCGGGTCCAGCGCGAGCGGATGAGTGGCGGCTACTTCCCGACGGCCCGCGAGTACTCCGCCGGATACGGCATGACCCCAGAGCGCTACCGCACGTTGACCGCGGCAAACCCGGACGTCGCCATCCTCCATCCCGGCCCGATGAACCGCGGGCTGGAGATCAGCACGGAGGCGGCGGACTCGCCGCAGTCGGTCATCCTCGACCAGGTCTCCGCCGGTGTGGCGGTGCGGATGGCCGTGCTCTACCACCTGCTCGCAGCGGACACGACGGAGGAAGCGGTATGACGGCCCAGGTCCTGCTCACGGGGGCCAACCTCCTCGGCGAACGACGGGCCGACGTGCTCGTCACCGACGGGCGGATCGAGCAGATCGGCTCGATCAGCGCCCCTGCCGGCGCCGACGTCGTCGACGCCGACGGCCTGGTCCTGCTGCCGGGACTGGTCGACCTGCACACACACCTGCGCGAGCCCGGCCACGAGGACGCCGAGACCATCGCGTCGGGCTCTGCGGCCGCTGCCCTCGGAGGGTTCACGGCGGTGCTGGCGATGGCCAACACCGACCCGGTCTGCGACACCGCCGAGGTGGCCGAACGGGTGCTCGACCTCGGCCGCGCCGCCGGGCTCGTGGACGTCCACCCGGTCGGGGCGGTGTCCAAGGGCCTGGAGGGCGCCGAGCTCGCCGAGCTCGGTCTCATGGCCAGGTCCCGGGCCCGGGTCCGGGTCTTCTCGGACGACGGCCGCTGCGTGCACGACGCCCGGCTCATGCGCCGGGCCCTGGACTACATCAAGGCCTTCGACGGGGTCATCTCCCAACACTCGCAGGACCCGCGCCTGGCCGACGGCACGGCGTGCTGCCACGAGGGCGAGCTCTCCGGTCGGCTCGGCCTGCCCAGCTGGCCGGCGGTCGCCGAAGAGGCCATCGTCGCGCGGGACGTCCAGTTGGCCCGGCATACCGGATCGCGGGTGCACGTCGCTCACGTGTCGACCGCCGAGTCGGTCGAGGTCATCCGCTGGGCCAAGGCCCGCGGCATCGCCATCACCGCCGAGGTCACCCCGCACCATCTGGCCCTGGGCACCGAGCTGCTCGTCGGCTACGACCCGGTCTACAAGGTCAACCCGCCGCTGCGGCCCACCGAGGACCAGCTCGCGCTGCGCGCCGCGCTGGCCGAAGGGGTCATCGATGCCGTGGCGACCGACCACGCGCCGCACGCCCGGCACGACAAGGAACACGCGTTCCCCGTCGCAGCCTTCGGGATGCTCGGGCTGGAGACCGCCCTCGGTGTCGTCGCGCAGACCCTGGTCCATGGCAGCGGGCAGCTGGGCTGGCGCGAGGTCGCTGAGGTGATGTCCGTCGCCCCGGCGCGGATCGCCCGGCTGACCGACCAAGGTCGCCCGATCGAGGTGGGCGAACCGGCCAACCTCACCCTCGTCGACCCGGACGCGTCGTGGACCGTGGAGCGGGATGCCTCGGCCTCGCTGTCGCGGAACAACCCCTGGCACGGCCGGGCGCTCCGCGGCCGGGTGACCCTGACCATGCTCCGCGGCCGGGTCACCGCACGCGACGGTTCCCTCGTCGCCCCGGGCCGGTCGTGACCGAGCTGCGCGAGCGCGGTCCGGCCGCGCTCGTCCTCGAGGACGGGCGCAGCTTCCTCGGCTCGTCGTATGGCGCCGTGGGGGCGACCTTCGGTGAGGCCGTGTTCAGCACCGGTATGACGGGCTACCAGGAGACGCTGACCGACCCGTCATACCACCGGCAGGTCGTCGTCATGACCTCCCCGCACGTGGGCAACACCGGGTGGAACGAGCAGGACGACGAGTCCGCTCGGATCTGGGTCAGCGGCTTCGTCGTCCGCGACCCGGCGATCCGCGCCTCCAACTGGCGGGCCACCGGCGACCTCGAGGACGAGCTCGTCCGCCAGGGCGTCGTCGGGGTGTGCGACATCGATACCCGGGCCCTGACCCGGCACCTGCGCGAACGGGGTGCCATGCGGGTCGGGCTGTTCAGCGGGGCCGCCTACACGACGGCCACGAGCGAGGACCTGCTGACCCAGGTCCGCTCGCAGCCGGCCATGGCCGGCAGCGCCCTGGCGGCGGAGGTCTCGACAAGCGAGGCGTATGTCGTGCCGGCGGTGGGGGAGCGGCGCTTCATCGTCGCTGCCCTCGATCTGGGCATCAAGGGGATGACTCCCGCGCTCATGGCGCAGCGGGGCATCGAGGTGCACGTGCTGCCGGCGACATCGACCTTCGCCGACCTCATGGCCTGCTCGCCGGACGGGGTGTTCTTCTCCAACGGGCCAGGGGACCCGGCCACGGCGGACCGAGAGGTCGGGATCCTGCGGGAGGTCCTCGCCGCGGGGGTCCCGTTCTTCGGGATCTGCTTCGGCAACCAGCTGCTCGGGCGAGCCCTCGGCTTCGGGACCTACAAGCTGCGCTACGGCCACCGGGGGATCAACCAGCCGGTCCTGGACCGGGCCACCGGCACGGTGGAAGTGACCGCTCACAACCACGGCTTCGCGGTCGGTGCCCCCCTGGAGGGGGAGTCCCAGACTGCCTTCGGCCGGGCGCGGGTGTCCCACGTGTGCCTCAACGACGACGTGGTCGAGGGCCTCCAATGCCTCGACATACCGGCCTTCTCGGTCCAGTACCATCCCGAGGCCGCCGCCGGACCGCACGATGCCAGCTATCTCTTCGACCGGTTCGTCGACCTCATGACAGCGGCGAAGGGCCGACCCGGCGAACCAGGTCGGCCCCTCGCGGAGCACTCGTCGTGAGCTACCACCAGATGGTCGTGGCGGCGGTCAGTTCGAACGGGGTCCACGCGCTGGTCACGGCGCCGCTGGTCACGCGGAACTTGACCTTGTGGTAGACCTCCTCGTTGCTGTCGGTGTCGGTGTGGGGCAGGACCCCCTTGATCTTCACCGTCTTGGTGCCGCCGAGCGAGGTGAAACTGCGCGTCGACGTTGCCTGGCCGATGTAGTCCTCGTCGGCGTTGTTGACCCCGTCGGCGTCGATGTCCCCGGCGCGGCCGGTGAGGTCGGCCTCCCAGGTCTCGGTCTTCACCTCGACCGACATGGCGGCGGACGACGGCAGACACGTGACGACATACGGGTAGTAGACCTCCGGCACGTTGCCGGCGGTGTAGGTGCCCGCGAAGTAGGGCACCTGCGGCGTGACCGAGCAGCCGCTGCTCCACGTCGTGGCCTGGGCCGGGGCGTGCACCCCGACGGTGAGGGCCGCGAGCGCCGCGGCGGTGACTCCAGCGCGGGTGATCGTTGTGAGGTTCATGTCACTTCCCCTGTCATGTCTCCGGGCTCGATGCCGGCCCGGTCGGTAGTGGGTCACGGTCGTGATCCCGGCTACACCGTGACGGGGCGCCATCAGAACGACGTCACAACGGAGCGGCCGGACCCGGCCGCCCGGCCGTGCTGGGGTAGGGTCGAACGGATTCGACCGTCCTTTAACCGCTGTCCAGTGAGGCAGGGAAGGGGGTCTGACGCGATGCGTCACGACACGATCCGCGGGCAGGTGGCCTGATGCCCCGCCGCACCGACGTCTCCTCGGTCCTCGTCATCGGCTCCGGCCCCATCGTCATCGGGCAGGCCTGCGAGTTCGACTACTCCGGCACCCAGGCCTGCCGCGTCCTGCGAGAGGAGGGCCTGCGGGTCGTCCTCGTCAACTCCAACCCGGCGACGATCATGACCGACCCGCAGTTCGCCGACGCGACCTACGTCGAGCCGATCACCCCGGACGTCATCGAGACGATCATCGCCAAGGAGCGCCCGGACGCCATCCTGGCGACCCTCGGCGGGCAGACCGCCCTCAACGCGGCCATGGCCCTGCACGAGCGTGGGACGCTCGAACGTTTCGGTGTCAGCCTTATCGGAGCCAACGTCGAGGCGATCCGCCTCGGGGAGGACCGCGAGGCCTTCAAGGGCGTCGTCCAGCGGTGCGGCGCCGAGGTGGCCCGCTCGGTCATCGCCCACACGATGGACGAGTGCCTCGCGGCGGTGGACACCCTGGGCTACCCCCTTGTGGTGCGACCGTCGTTCACCATGGGCGGGCTCGGTAGTGGCTTCGCGTATGACGAGGCCGACCTGCGCCGGATCGCAGGTGCGGGCCTGCAGGCCAGCCCGACGACCGAGGTGCTCCTCGAGGAGTCGATCATCGGCTGGAAGGAGTACGAGCTCGAGGTGATGCGCGACCACGCCGACAACGTCGTGGTGGTGTGCTCCATCGAGAACCTCGACCCCATGGGCGTCCACACCGGCGACTCGATCACCGTCGCGCCGGCGATCACCCTCACCGACCGGGAGTACCAGCGGCTGCGCGACATCGGCATCGCGGTCATCCGTGAGGTCGGCGTCGACACCGGGGGCTGCAACATCCAGTTCGCGGTCAACCCCGCCGACGGCCGGATCATCGTCATCGAGATGAACCCGCGGGTGTCCCGGTCATCGGCGCTCGCGAGCAAGGCGACCGGCTTCCCGATCGCCAAGATCGCCGCGAAGATGGCCATCGGCTACACCCTCGACGAGGTCCCCAACGACATCACCCGGGAGACGCCGGCCTCGTTCGAGCCGACCTTGGACTACATCGTCGTCAAGGTGCCCCGCTTCGCCTTCGAGAAGTTCCCGGCGGCGGACCCGACCCTGACGACGACGATGAAGAGCGTCGGCGAGGCGATGGCCATCGGGCGCTGCTTCACCGAGGCCTTGCAGAAGGCCCTGCGGTCGCTGGAGAAGTCCGGGGCGCAGTTCCATTGGCGCCCCACCGACCAGAGCGCGGACGAGGCGGTGCAGGCGTCTCGGCAGCCCACCGACGGACGGATCGTCCACGTCCAGCAGGCGCTGCGGCTCGGTGCATCGGTCGAGCAGGTGCACGCCGCCACCGGGATCGACCCGTGGTTCCTCGACCAGATCGCGTTGATCAATGCGGTCGCCGAGCAGGTCGCCGCCGCCGCGCAGCTCGGCCCCGACCTGCTGCGCCTGGCCAAACGACACGGCTTCTCCGACGCACAGCTGGCCCAGCTGCGCGGGATGCCCGAGGCCGTGGTGCGCGGCGTGCGTCACGCCCTGGGCATCCGGCCGGTGTTCAAGACCGTCGACACCTGCGCGGCCGAGTTCGCGGCGCAGACGCCATACCACTACAGCGCCTACGACACCGAGACCGAGGTGAGTTCGCGCGAGAAGCCGGCCGTCATCATCCTCGGCAGCGGGCCCAATCGGATCGGTCAGGGCGTCGAGTTCGACTACTCCTGCGTCCACGCCAGCTTCGCCCTGCGCGACGCCGGCTACGACACCGTCATGGTCAACTGCAACCCGGAGACCGTCTCGACCGACTACGACACGAGCAGCCGGCTCTACTTCGAGCCGCTCAGCCTCGAAGACGTCCTGGAGGTCTATCACGCCGAGCTCGCCGCGGGGCCGGTCGCCGGCGTGATCGTCCAGCTCGGCGGGCAGACGCCGCTCGGGCTCGCGCAGGCGCTCAAGGACGAGGGCCTGCCCGTTGTCGGCACCTCACCCGAGGCCATCCACCTCGCCGAGGACCGCGGTGCGTTCGGGCACGTCCTGGCCGGGGCACGGCTGCCCGCACCGCAGCACGGGACCGCGTTCTCCGCGGCGGAGGCCCTGGACGTCGCCCATCGGATCGGCTACCCGGTCCTGGTCCGGCCGTCCTATGTCCTCGGCGGGCGCGGCATGGTCATCGTGTATGACGACGAGGCCCTCGTCACCTACATCGCCAAGGCGACCGATGCTTCGCCGGAGCACCCGGTGCTCGTCGACAAGTTCCTCGACGACGCGGTGGAGATCGACATCGATGCCCTCTACGACGGGGTGGACCTCTATGTCGGCGGGATCATGGAGCACATCGAGGAAGCGGGCATCCACTCCGGGGACTCGGCGTGCACGCTGCCGCCGGCCACGCTCGGATCGAGCGAGCTCGCAAGGGTGCGCGAGGCAACGCTCAAACTGGCCCAGGGCATCGGGGTGCGCGGGCTGATGAACGTCCAGTTCGCGCTCGCCCAGGACGTCCTGTACGTGCTGGAGGCCAACCCGAGGGCGTCGCGGACCGTCCCGTTCGTTGCCAAGGCCACGGGCGTGCCACTGGCCAAGGCTGCCGCGCGGGTCATGATGGGGGCCTCGATCGCCGAGTTGCGCGCCGAAGGGCTGTTGCCCGCCGACGGTGACGGGGGAGCGCTGCCGGCGCACGCGCCGATGTCGGTCAAGGAGGCGGTGCTGCCGTTCGCCCGGTTCCGCACCCAAAGTGGCACCGTCGTGGACTCGCTGCTCGGGCCGGAGATGCGCTCGACCGGTGAGGTCATGGGCATCGACGACTCCTTCGGGGTCGCCTTCGCCAAGAGCCAGCTCGCCGCGTATGGCGGCCTGCCCACGCAGGGAGCGGTCTTCGTCTCCATGGCCAACCGGGACAAGCGGGCGATGATCTTCCCGATCAAGCGTCTGGTCGACCTCGGCTTCACGATCTACGCGACGAGTGGCACCGCGGCGGTCCTCAAGCGACACGGCATCGAGGCGAACACGGTGCGCAAGATCTCCGAGCGGGTCGGTGACGAGGGCCCGGCCGAGGACCTGAGCTCCAACATCGTCGAGCTCATCGCCGCCCGGAAGGTGCAGATGGTCGTCAACAGCCCCTCCGGGGCGCAAGCCCGCAGCGATGGCTATGCCATCCGTACGGCGACGACCGGTGCCGACCTGCCCATCATCACGACCGTCCAGCAGCTCTCGGCCGCGGTCATCGGCATCGAAGCGCTGCGCGGGGGACCACTGACCGTGCGGTCGCTGCAGGATCATGCCGCCCAGCTGGACCTGTATGGCGTGCATCGGCGAGGCGACGATGTGCCGGTGTCGGGGACGGCGAGCTGATGGGACGGCTCTACCGCGCGGTTTTCGACCACGTCCTGACCCGCAGCGACGCGGAGGACGCACACCGGGCCTCGGTGCGAGCCTGGCGGGGCCTGAGCGCCATACCGGGCTCGCGGCAGGTGACCGAAGCCGTCGTCGGACGACCGGCCCACGCGCTCGCCCGGGAGGTCTTCGGCAAGGCCATCTCCAGCCCCGTGGGCCTGGCCGCCGGGTTCGACAAGAACGCCGTGGCCATCGACGCGCTGGCCCGCTGGGGGTTCGGGGCGATCGAGATCGGCACCGTGACCGGGCAGGCCCAGCCGGGCAACGAGCGACCCCGCCTGTTCCGCCTGCCCGCCGACCGAGCGATCATCAACCGGATGGGGTTCAACAACGAGGGTTCGGCCGCCGTCGCCGAGCGGCTGGCCCGTCGTGCTGCGGGGCCGCATCGGGACGACATCCTGCTGGGCATCAACATCGGCAAGACCAAGCTGGTCGATGCCGCCGACGCGGTGTCGGACTATGTCCTCAGCGCCCGCCGACTGGCGCCATATGCCGACTACCTCGTGGTCAACGTCAGCTCTCCGAACACCCCCGGCCTGCGTGACCTGCAGGCGGTCGAGACGCTCCGCCCACTGCTCGCCGCGGTGCGCGAGGCCGCGGACAGCACCGCCGGCCGAGCGGTGCCCCTGCTGGTCAAGATCGCGCCGGACCTCGCCGACGACGACATCGTGGCGGTTGCTGCCGTCGCGGCCGAACTGGAGCTCGCCGGGGTCGTCGCGACGAACACGACCATCTCGAGAGCCGGCTTGACGAGCCCCGCAGCGGCCGTCGAGGCGATCGGGGCCGGTGGACTGTCCGGTCCGGTGCTTCGCGAGCGGTCCATGGCGGTGCTGCGGCTGCTCCGCGAGCAGCTGCCCGCCGACTCGGTGGTCTTCAGCGTCGGGGGAGTCTCGACCGCCTCGGATGTCCGAGCCCGGTTGGCCGCGGGCGCGACCCTGGTGCAGGCCTACACCGCGTTCGTTTACGAGGGGCCGTTGTGGGTGAGCCGGGTCAACCGCCAGCTGGCCCGGAGCATGGAAGGAGCGTCGCGATGACCCCCTTTGGAGTGCGCCTGCGGTCCGCGATGGACCGGTACGGGCCGCTGTGTGTCGGCATCGACCCGCACGACCGGCTGCTCGACGCCTGGGGTCTGCCCCGCTCGGCCGCCGGGGTCGAGCGATGTGCGATGTCGTGCGTCGAGGCATTCGGGGGGGCGGTGGCGATCGTCAAGCCCCAGTCCGCCTTCTTCGAACGGTATGGCTCGGCCGGGGTCGCGATCCTCGAGCGCTGCCTGGGCGACCTGCGCGACGCGGGAACGCTGACCATCCTCGATGCCAAGCGGGGCGACATCGGCACCACCATGGCGGCCTACGCGGAAGCGTTTCTGTCGAACGACGCGCCCGGTCGGGCCGATGCACTCACGGTCAGTCCGTACCTCGGTTTCGGGTCACTCGCGCCTGCTCTCGACCTGGCGGCAGCCACCGGTCGTGGCCTCTTCATCCTGGCGCTGACGTCGAATCCGGAGGGCGCGAGCGTTCAGCACGCCGTACGGGCCGGTCGCAGTGTGGCGGGGGCCATCGTCGACGGGGTGACCCGAGCCAATGCCGACGCCGCGGCCCGCGGCGAGCTCGGCAGCGTGGGCATGGTGGTCGGGGCCACCGTCGGGTCAGCCGTCGCCGACCTCGGGCTGGACCTTGCTGCCGCCAATGCTCCGCTGCTGGCACCAGGCCTGGGCGCGCAGGGGGCCGGTGTCGATGACGTCCGTCGGGTGTTCGGGACGGCGGCGACCCACGTGCTCGCGAGCAGCAGCCGTGAGGTCTTGCGGGCCGGCCCCGACGTGCGGCGGCTGCGGGCGGCGGCGTCCACGCAGGCGGCCACGCTCCGCCAGGCGTTGTCTGACTCGTTCACCGGCTGATCCCCTCGTCGGCTGACCCCCGTCGCCGGCTGACTCCTCTCGCCGGCTGACTCCTTTCGCCGGCTGACCCCGACCCGCCTCCACTCCTCCCTCAACAACCCGCCTCTCGACGCCATCTGCGGACTCACCCGACACCGGCCGACACGAAGATTCACCGGTAGGTCGCTTAGAGTGACGGAGCCGCCGGGTCGTTCCGGCGGTCCTCGTCCCCACCGTGGAGCTTCTCGTGAGTAGAGCCGTCCTTGCTGTCCTGTCCGCCGTGACCGCCGTGGTGCTGGCCGCCTGCGGAACATCGAGCACCGGGTCGACAGGCTCGACACCGAACGGCGGCGCGGCCGGAACGGGTCAGACGACCAGCACGGCGCCCGTGGCGAACCCCACGGACGACGACCGCAAGATCCTCGACGGCATCACCGTGAGCGACACCGCGGCGGGCAAGGAGCCGAAGATCACCCTGACCAAGCCCCCGGTGAAGGTCAGCGCGACGACGGTCAAAGTCCTCAAGGAGGGGACCGGCTCGACGAGCAAGGCCGGCGACCGGGTCGACGTCTTCCAGGTCCTGGTCCATGGCGGCACCGGCAAGGTCCTGGACACCAGCTACGGCCAGGGCGAGCCGGCGAGCTTCACACTTGCCGGCCAGGACGTCATCCCCGGGCTGGTCCGGGCGTTGACCGGGGCGGCGAAGGGTTCGCGCATCCTCTTCGTCATACCACCGGCCGAGGCATTCGGCTCGGCGGGGCGCAGCGAAGCCGGGATCGGCCCGCAGGACAACCTCGTCGTCGTCGCAGACATCATGGACGTCACCACCCCCAAGCCGGTCCTCAGCGAGGCCCAGGGCACGCCGGTGACGCCGCCGGCTGGCCTGCCGACGGTCGTCTTCAGCGGTGGAAAGCCGACCATCACCGTCCCACAGACCGACCCGCCCACCTCGACCGTCGTCCAACCGCTCATCACCGGTTCCGGCGCGAAGGTCGCCGCGGGTCAGCAACTCACGGTCAACTACCACGGCGTCATCTGGAAGGACGGCACCGTCTTCGACTCGTCCTGGGACCGCGGATCTGCGGCGACCTTCCAGATCGGCGTCGGGGGCCTGATCAAGGCCTGGGACGCACATCTCGTCGGCCAGACCGTCGGCTCGCGGCTGCTCCTCGTCGTGCCGCCGGCCGATGGCTACGGCGCCGCGGGCAGCCCGCCGAAGATCTCTGGCACCGACACGCTCGTCTTCGTCATCGATATCCTCGGCGCCGAGTAGGCCCAGCCCGCCGCCCCACCCGTCCGACCGAAGGAGCCCCGATGCCCTGGGATCCCGCACGAGCCAAGCCCGAGATCGACTTTCCCGGCGACGTGCCGCCGAGCGAGTTGCTCGTCGAGGACCTCATCGTCGGCGACGGCACCGAGGCGACCCCCGGGCGCACCGTCTCCACGCACGATGTCGGAGTGTCCTGGTCGTGCGGCGAGGAGTTCGACGCCGCGTGGAACCGTGGGGCGCCGCTGGACTTCCGGGTCGGCGTCGGCCAGGTCATCCAAGGGTGGGACCAGGGGCTGCTCGGCATGAAGGTCGGCGGTCGACGTCGCCTCGTCATCCCCGCCCACCTGGGGTATGGCGACCGTGGCGCCGGTGGCGTCATCGCGCCGGGCGAGACGCTGATCTTCGTCGTCGACCTCGTCGACGTGCGCTGACCCACCGGCGCCACGCATCGCACCGGCCCACCAGGCGCCGGCCTACGTCAGTAGCGCGGCCGCATGGCGACCGGCGGCAGCCGCGGCGAGGAAAGACGCCGTGTCATCGGCATACCGTCGTCCCATCGTCGACAGCGGCACCGGACATGTGCCCAGCAGCTCGTCCAGCCCGGTGACGTCGACCTCGACCACCCGCAGTCGGCCATCTGACCCCTCGGCCAGGGCGTGGACCTCGGAGAGCAGGCCGGCGCCGAACGGGCCGCCGAGCACCGGCACCGGCAGGTCGGCGGGCACGAGAGCAACCCGCCCGTATGCCGTGCGACTGTGATGCGACAGGCCCCGATGCCGTGGGCGTGGGTCGGTCGCCGACACGCGGAGCGCACCCACCGGCCGACCACCGAGCACGGCCGCGGCGTTGAGCGCCTCGCCGGCGCTGACACCGGAGAATCCCCACTCGGTGTCCGTGCCGAGGTTGCCCGGCCCTTGCGCCACGACGACGACATCGGCCTCGGCCACGCCCCGGCAGGCCAACAGGGCGCTGTGGATGCTCACCGCCTCGAGGTCGCCGCCATACGCCTGCCCCACGGTCGCGGTGGCACACAGCCAGCCGAGGTCGCGCAGGCGCGCGACGGTGCGAGAGAACGCCAACGGCAGCGCGCCCCCATCGGTCATGACGTAGGCCACCCGTGCGTCGGGGGCGTCGGCGCGCAGCGCGGCCAGAATGGCGGGGACGGCCGAGTGCAGGTCTGCGGTGAGCACCGGCATACCGTCGAGGTCCGGCACGGCGGTTGCGGCCCGACGGGTCGGACTGTCCTGCTCGTCGACGCCGAGGACCATCGCCTGCAGCGGGGTGTATCGGGCCTTGACGAGGTGGCCGAGCTGCGGCCCCTCGGTGTCCGGGACGGCGCCGAGCGGTGCCACGATCAGCGCACCGCCGTTGGTGCCCAGTGCACGGTCCATCGCGGTGGTGTTCACGAGCACCTCGGCGCCGGGCTGGAGAGCTCCGACCAGATCGTCGTACGCGAGCGCCACCACGGTCGTCCCGGTGTCCTCGAGGCGTGCCGTGAACCGGGAGACGCCCGGCCAGCCGTCCTCCTCCTGCACGAGCACGGCGCGTCGCCAGCGGATCATGATCGCAGGCTACCTGTGCTGAGATACCGTCGAATGCCGACGTGACGAGGGGAGGTGATGCGGCATGGCCGCAGCGCCGTCACCTGCCGTCAAGACCGAGCGGCTGCTCAACCTCGTCATCGCCTTGCTGTGGACGCGTCGGCCGCTGTCCAAGGCGCAGATCCGCCAGGCCGTGCCGCAATACCAGGAGACCGCCTCGCTGGAGGCCTTCGACCGGATGTTCGAGCGGGACAAGGATGAGCTGCGCGACCTCGGCATCCCCCTGGCCACCCAACCGGTCGACCCGCTGTATGACGACGAACTCGGCTACCGCATCGACCGGCGCGAATACGCGTTGGCGCCGATCGACGTCGAGCCGGACGAGGTGGCGGCCCTGGCGCTGGCCGCTCGCGCGTGGAGCCAGGCCAGTCTCTCCGGTGCTGCGACGATGGCCCTGAACAAGCTGCGTGCAGCCGGTGTGGAGATCGACGACCGGTCCGTCGTCGCGATCGAGCCGTCGATCCGCACGTCGGAGGCCTCCTTCGACGCCATGAAGTCGGCGATCCTGGCGCGCCGCCCGGTGGCCTTCGACTACCGCAAGGCCGACGGGGATCGCGCCCGACGCACCATCCAGCCCTGGGGCCTGACCATGTGGCGCGGCCGGTGGTACGTCACCGGGTTCGACGTGGACCGCGCCGGCGAGAGGGTCTTCCGACTCAGTCGGGTGGCATCACCGGTGAAGCCGGTCGGTGCCGCCGGCAGCTATGACATCCCGGCCGGGCACGTCCCCCGCGTCCTCGTTGCCGGCGAGGCGGCCCCGCAGGTCGTGGGGGAGGTGCGCGTGCGCGCCGGAGCCGGCCAGGTCCTGCGCCGGCGCGCGGAGTCGGTGAGCACCGTGGGGGAGGGCTGGGACCACGTCGTGGTGGGCACGGCCGATCTGGAGCGGCTCGCCGACGATGTTGCCGCGCTCGGGCCGGATGCGGTGGCCCTTCGCCCCGCCGAGCTGGTCGACCAGGTGCGGTTGCGACTCACCGGCGCGCTGGCGGCCCACTCAGGGGGCGCGTCATGAGTGGTCTGGAGTCGGCGACCGATCGGCTCGGGCGGTTGCTCACGCTCGTGCCCTGGTTGCTCGATCATCAGGGCGTCTCGGTCGAGGAGGCCGCCCGGACGTTCGGCATCTCCCCGGAGCAGCTCGACAGGGATCTGTCGCTGCTGTTCCTCTGCGGCACACCTGGTCACCTGCCCGACGATCTCATCGAGGCCGATTGGGAGGACGGTCGGGTTTTCCTCGGCAACGCCGACAGCCTCAAGGAGCCGTTGCGCCTCAGCCTGGACGAGGCGCTGACCCTCATGGTCGGCCTTCGCGCCCTCGGTGCAGCTGGTGCGGTCGGGGGCAGCGACGTCGTGGAACGAACCCTGGCAAAGCTCGAGGCGGCCACCGGTGCGGTGGCCGCGGACACCGCGGCCCGGGTGCGGGTGTCACTGTCCGAGGACGACGCGTCGCAGGTGCTGCGGGTGGCCTCCCAGGCCCTGCAGGACGGTCGACGGCTCCATGTGCGCTATCTCGTGCCCAGTCGGGACGAGACGACCGAGCGGGACGTCTCGCCGATGCGGCTGCTGTCGATGGACTCCCACTGGTATCTCGAGGCCTGGTGCCACCGGGCCGACGATGTGCGGCTCTTCCGCTTGGACCGGGTGGACGACATCACCATGCTGGCCGAGCCGAGCACCCCGCCGCGCGACGTCGCTCCTCGCGACCTCGGCGCGGGTGCCTTTGTGCCCAGGCCGGCAGACCTGCGGGTCGTCGTCGAGACGACCTCGGCGGCTCGGTGGATCGAGGACTACTACCCGACCGAGCAGGCGAGCAGCCTGCCCGGTGGCCGCCGCCGGCTCGTCCTGCGCACGAGCGACCCCGGGTGGATCGTCCGGCTCATGTGGCGCGTCGGGGGAGCAGCGCGAGTGGTCGAGCCCGCGGAGGTGGTCGAGGCGGTCCGTGCGGGGGCTGCGCAGGCCGCAGCGGCCTATGAGTCCAGCAACGCGACGTAGGCTGACCCGCATGCGCGCACTGGCGTGGACGCTGTTCTTCGTCGCCCTGCTGGCCGGCTCGGGCTGGTATCTGTGGCACCGGGCCCGGCCGCTGCCCGGTCTCATCGCGGCAGCCGCCGAGGAGATCGACGCCGCGCAGACGCGCCTCGCCGAGGTGGAGTCCACCTGGACGAGCGTCGGTATGCCGCTGCGCACCGCGGCCGATCTGGCTGTTTTCACCCGGCCGGCACAGGCTCGTCAGGAGCGCAACCGCCTACGCGCGCAGTCTCGGCAGGCCCGTCAGGCCCGCCGGCTCGCAGCGCTGCCCGGCTGGGCGCGACGTGCGATGCCGCGCGGTTACACTGCAGCCGGCGCCATAACGGAATCGACAAAGGACACCTGACATGAACCTCGGCCCTGGCGAGATCACCGTCATCGCGCTCGTCGCCATCCTGCTCCTGGGCTGGAAGAAGCTGCCCGACATGGCCCGCTCGCTCGGCCGGTCGATGCGCGTGTTCAAGTCCGAGGTGACCGAGATGAAGCAGGACGGCAAGGCTGCCGCGGAGACGGTCCCCGGCCAGGTCGTCCCGCCCCCGGCTCCGCCGCGGGCCGCACCGGCTGCCGAGGCCGAGGACCGCCCGTGGCGGCCCGACGGCACCGCCTGACCGCGGCCGGCACCGCCATACCGTTGCTGGATCCAGGTCGTCGTGGCACGTCGGCGCCGTGACCCCGAGGGGCGCATGCCCCTGATGGAGCACCTGGCCGAGCTACGCCGCCGGCTGTTCCTGTCGGCGCTGGCCATCGTCGTCGCGGCGATCCTCGGCTGGGTCAACTACGACTGGATCATCGGCAAACTCATCCAGCCGCAACTGGACTTCCAGGCGGCCCGTCCGGACACCTTGGCCCGGATCAACTTCGGCTCCGGTATCACCGACGCCTTCGCCATCCAGATCACCGTCAGCTTGTTCGTCGGGTTCCTCGTGGCGACCCCGGTGTGGATGTATCAACTGTGGAGTTTCATCGTTCCCGGACTGACGAGGAAGGAGAAGCGGCGCACGCTGCTCTTCCTGCTCGTCTCGACGCCGCTCTTCCTGGCCGGTTGCCTGCTGGCCTACCTCACCTTGCCACGAGCCGTCGAGGTGCTGCGGGGCTTCACCCCGCTGGGGGCCGCGAGCATCCAGGACGCCTCGACCTACCTCAACTTCGTCCTCAAGTTCATCGTCGCCTTCGGTGTGGCCTTCCTCCTGCCGGTGTTCCTCGTCGCGCTCGACCTCGTCGGGGTGCTCACGGCCCGCACGATGCTGCGGGCCTGGCGGGGCGCGGTCATGGGGATCATGATCTTCGCAGCGCTCATCACCCCCACTACCGACCCCTACACGATGTTCCTCATCGGCATACCCATGGTCGTTCTCTTCTTCGCAGCCGTGGGGGTCTCCGCTATCGTCGACCGACGCCGTCGGAAGAACGACCCCGAGTGGTTGGCTACCCCTGACGATCAGGCGTCGTCACTGAGTTGACGGGCTCGCGCCCCCGACGGCATCGGAGCGACATGGATCGGCAGCGCATCGGGGTCGTCGTCAACCCCACCTCGGGCCGGGGGCGTGGAGCCGCGCTGGGCGAGGCGGCGGTGGCCCGGCTGCGCGAGTCACACCACGAGGTGCTCGACCTCAGCGGCACGACGGAGGAGCACGCGCGGGCCCGGGCCAAGGCCGCGGTGGCCGCCGGTGAGGTCGACGTGCTCGCCGTCGTCGGTGGCGACGGTATGGCGCACCTGGGCGTCAACATCTGCGCCGGCACCGACGTGGCCCTGGCCATCGTCGCGGCGGGCACCGGGAACGACAACGCCCGCTCGCTCGGACTGCCGATCCGCGACCCCCGCGCAGCGGCGGACCTCATCACCAGATCAGAGCCCCGGCGGATCGACGCGGGACGCTGCACGACCCCGGGAGGTGATCGCTACTGGATCGGGGTCCTCGGCGGAGGGTTCGACTCGGTCGTCTCCGAGCGCGCCCATCGGTGGTCCTGGCCGAAGGGACCGATGCGCTACAACCTGGCCATCGCCCGCGAGTTGCCGGTGTTCAAGCCGATCCCCTACGCGATCGAGGTGGATGGCACCCGCCTCGAGACCACCGCCATGCTCGTGGCGGTCGGCAACGGGCCTGCGTTCGGCGGTGGGATGCACGTGCTGCCCGACGCCAAGTACGACGACGGGCTGCTCGATGTGTTGATCCTGCACGCCGTGTCGATCCCCGAGTTCTTGCGCGTCTTCCCGCGGGTCTTCAAGGGAAACCATGTGTCCCACCCCAAAGTGCAAATCCTGCGCGGCACCTCGGTGCGGCTGGAGACACACGACATCGTGGCGCAGGCCGACGGCGAGCCGTTCCACCCGATGCCCATCGAGGTCGAGATCGCCCCGGGGGCACTACGGGTCATCGCACCGCCGGGGCGCTACCTGTCGTAGCGTTGCTCCATGCCCTCGCCCGCGGATCGGTATGCTGCCGCGCGGCGTCGGGCCCGTGGCGGCGACGGCTCCGCCCCGCAGCACGTCGAGGCGGCGGTCGACGCCTTTGCCGCCGGCCTGGACTTCCCGCTCGACGACTTCCAGCGCGAGGCCTGTGCGGCCGTGGCAGCAGGCCGCGGGGTGCTGGTCGCCGCACCGACCGGCGCCGGCAAGACCGTCGTCGGGGAGTTCGCCGTCCACGAAGCCTTGAGACATGGGCGCAAGGCGTTCTACACCACTCCCATCAAGGCGCTGTCCAACCAGAAGTACCTCGACCTGTGCGCCCGGCACCGATCGGAGCGGGTCGGACTGCTCACGGGTGACAGCCAGGTCAACGGCGAGGCCCCGGTGGTGGTCATGACCACCGAAGTGCTCCGCAACATGCTGTATGCCGGGTCGGCCACGCTCGACGGCTTGGGCTACGTCGTCATGGACGAAGTCCACTACCTGGCCGACCGGTTCCGGGGTGCGGTCTGGGAAGAGGTCATCATCCACCTGCCCCAGGAGGTGCAAGTCATCTCCTTGTCGGCGACGGTGTCCAACGCCGAGGAGTTCGGTGCCTGGCTCGGTGAGGTTCGCGGCACGTCGCCGGCGGGGGAGCGGACCGCGGTCGTCGTCACGGAGCACCGACCGGTCCCGTTGTGGCAGCACCTGATGGTCGGCCCACGGCTGCTCGACCTCTTCGTCGCCGATGCCGAACCCGGTCGGGCGGCGGTCAACCCTGAGCTGCTCGACGCCATACGGGACAGCCAGCGCCGAGAGGGGTGGGACGGCCGCGGTGCTCGTCCGCGCCACGGCGGGCCGGGGGGAGGACCCGGTGGCCGCGGTATGGCGCGATCCGGGCGCGGCGGCGGTGCGCCCAGTCGGCGGGTGGTCGTCGAACGGCTGGACCAGGACGGCCTGCTCCCGGCGATCACGTTCATCTTCAGCCGGGCGGGTTGTGAGGCGGCCGTCGGCCAGCTCCTCGCCTCCGGGCTGCGGCTCGTCGACGTCGACGAGGGGCGCAGGATCCAGCGACTCGTCGAGGAACGGGTTGCCGGGCTGCCCGACGAGGATCTGTCGGTCCTCGGGTACTGGGACTTCGTGGAGGGCCTGACCCGGGGGTTCGCAGCGCACCACGCCGGCATGCTGCCCACCTTCCGGGAGATCGTCGAGGAACCCTTCACCGCAGGGCGGGTCAAGGTGGTCTTCGCGACCGAGACCCTGGCCCTGGGCATCAACATGCCTGCGCGCACCGTGGTCCTGGAACGACTCGTGAAGTTCAACGGGGAGACCCACGCCGACGTGACGCCTGCGGAGTTCACCCAGCTCACCGGCCGCGCCGGACGGCGTGGGATCGACATCGAAGGCCATGCGGTCGTGCTCCACACCCGGGGCCTGGACCCTGAGGCAGTCGCTGGGCTGGCGGCGACGCGGACCTATCCGCTGCGCTCGAGCTTCCGGCCGACCTACAACATGGCTGTCAACCTCGTGGGCCGGGTCGGGCGGGAGCCGGCCAGGGAGCTCCTGGAGACCTCCTTCGCTCAGTTCCAAGCCGACCGTGCGGTCGTCGGGCTGGTGCGCACACTGCGCCGACAGGAGGCCGGTCTGGCCGAGAACGCGGAGAAAATGCAGTGCCATCTGGGCGACTTCGCCGAGTATGCCGGCATCCGGGAGCGGATCCGCCGACTCGAGAAGGGGTCGTCGCAGGCCGCAGCACGCGCCGAGCGCGCCGCCGCTGCGGCCAGCCTCGACGGGCTGCGCCCCGGCGACATCGTCATGCTCACCGCAGGTCGCCGAGGCGGGCTGGTCGTCGTCGCGGAGAAACCCAGACTCGGCGGCCCGGCAGGTCCGCTGGTCGTCACCGAGGATGCCCGAGTGCGTCGGCTGACCAGTGTCGATCTTCACGGCCCCCTGGAAGTGCTCGCCACCGTCCGGCTGCCCAAGGGCTTCAGCGCACGCAACCCACGGGGGCGGCGCGACCTGGCAGCGTCCATGCGCGCGGCCGTCCCCCATCCGCCCCGTCCCCGACGAGGCAACCGAGGGCGCGGCGGCAGCGCTGGTTTCGAGCGCTCCGAGGCCGCGGCCGAGCTTGCGGTCCTCCGGGCGAGTCTGCGCGCGCACCCCTGTCATGGGTGCGCGGACCGCGAGCACCACGCCCGGTGGGCCGAGCGCTGGTGGCGACTGGAGCGGGAGTGTGCGGACCTGCGGCACACCATCGACACCCGCACCAGCTCGGTGGCCACGACGTTCGATCGGATCTGCACCCTGCTCGCCGAGCTGGGTTACCTGACCTCGGACGGGTTGGAGGTCGCCGCCGAAGGCGGTCTGCTGCGCCGGCTGTACACCGAGAAGGACCTGCTGGCCGCTGAGTCCCTGCGCCGCGGGCACTGGCGTGGGCTCGACCCGGCCAGCCTGGCGGCGACGGTGTCGATGCTCGTGCACGAGCCACGCCGCGATGACGAGGGAGAGCCGCCCCGGTGGCCCAACGACGCCGTCTCGGGCGCCTATGAGCGACTGGTCGGCGTGTGGGCCGAGCTTTCGGCGGCAGAAGGGGAGCGGGACCTGCCCCTCACCGGTGCCCCCCAGCCAGGGCTGGCCTGGATGGTCCACCGCTGGGCCAGCGGCAAACGTCTCGATGAGGTCCTGCGGAACTCCGAGATGGCTGCGGGTGACTTCGTGCGTCGATGCAAGCAGGTCGTCGACCTGCTCGGGCAGGTTGCCGACTGCGCCCCGGATCCGGCGGTCGGCCGGACCGCAACGACGGCAGTGGACAAGGTGCTGCGCGGGGTGGTCGGGGCCGATCGACTGGACTGAGTCGGCGGGCTGCGTGGAGCCGGTGGCTACCCGCAGCGTGCTGCCCCAGGAGCGTCGCTCGACACCCTCACTGGGCGGTGTCGTCGGGGTAGATCCAGCGCAACCCGACGATGCCTCGTGGGGCCCGCTCCCGGACCACCGTCACGCGCCGGTTGAAACCCAGGGTGCGTGGGCGGGTCATCGTGTCCGGGCCGCCGAGGGTATCGGCCTCGTACTCCTCGAGGTAGACCGGCATTCGGTCCTCGTGGAAGCCGATGTCGAGGACGACCATCGACTGCGGGTCGGTCAACCACTCGCAGAACTCGGTCTGCTCGATGTGGTTGTCGTCAAGGGTCAGGAAACTCAGCAGGTAGGTCTCTCCCCGGCGCACCGGGTGGCTGAGGAGGAGCTCGGTGGCGATGTCCTTCGAGTCGGGGCTGCGTGCGACCCGTCCGACGCGGCAGCCGCTGACCGCCTCATGACGAAGCAGTCGCGAGTCCCCGCCCCGCTCACCGGCGATGAGTGCGGGGTAGCGGTCGAGGTCCGCGAGCGCGCGCAGCGTGTGGATCGAATGCAGTTGTGCGAGGGAACCGTCCGCCCGGAAGTCGACGGTGTCGATGAAGGCCGTCGTATGCAGGGACTCGAGCACTCCGGAGCACCCGACCGCCTCGACCATGCGGTTCAACGCCCCGGGGTCGGGGATCATCGTGAGCACCGGCGCACTGGGCGGCTCACGGTGCTGCCGCAGCGGCTCGGTCAGGGACCCCGGCCTGATGAGCAGGATCCGTTCCAGGGCCGCGACCGCCGCCAGCGAGGAGGTGGAGGCTGGCCGACGGGTGCCGGACTGCCAGAAGCTCAAGGTGCTGCGCCCGATTCGGTGCCCCTCTGCGGTGAGCCTGCGCTGAAGACTGTCCAGGCTGAGCCCGCGCTCCCTGATGGCGACCCGCAGCAGCGCGTGGAACTGGTCGGAGGGCTGGGTCCTCATGGCGGCGTCGGCCCCCCAGCGAAATGCCAGCGCAGACCGAAGACACCTCGAGGCGCGTTGTCCCGGACACTGGCGACCCATCCCTCGGGGCTCAGCGATAGCGGCTTGGTGGCGCGGTCCGGCGAGCGCTCGGACACCCGCTCGTACGCCTCGATGACCACCGGAAGGCAATGAGGATGGAAGGTTGCCTCGACGGCAACCAGGACGGCGTCCCGGAGCAGGAGGACGGACCACCCGCAGGACGGCAGTGCGTTGGCGTCGCGGACCTCGAGGCGCACGACGTGGCTCTCGCCCCGCTGCAGCTGACGATCCAGAATCAGCTCACTGACGATGAGGTTGGCCGCGACATCACGCGTCACCCGACCGACCCGGCATCCACTCAAGGCGATGTGTTCCAGGTGCTCCGGCGAACCGCCCGGCTGGCTCCAGGACACGGCCGGCACACGCCCGACGGTGTCCAGCGCCTTGATGGTGATGATGGATTCGACCGTGTCGATCCCGCCCTGCGGGCCGAGATGCAGCCGGTCGATGATCGCGATCGGTGCCGAGTCATGGATGACGTCGTCACAGCCGACCGCCCGCAGCGAGGCCCGCAGCCGGGTGCCGCCGATGGCGACCGCCCCGGCGATAGGACGCGTTGCGCTCGGTGGGGTAGGCAGGGCATCCGTGAGGTGTCCTGGCGCGAGACCGAGGATCGACTCGATGGCCGCCACGATGTCCAGGGACGTCGGCGACTGGGGGCGGCGTTCGCCCCGCTGCCAGTAGCTCAAGGTGCTGCGTGCCACCCGCAGTCCCCGGCGTTCCAGCCGGCGCTGGAGGGATTCGAGCGACTGACCCTGCTCCCGGATGCCGTGTCTGAGGCGAGCCGCGAAGCCGTCGGGGTCGTCGTCCACGCCGCACACACCTCCGACTTGTGAACGTTTGCACCTCAACCAGTAATTCACAGCCTGCTGTGTTCCTTGCGCGGCGGCCACCTGTCGGTGCCCTCGCTTCCCGTGAACACTAGCGCTTTGCGGCCGTCCGCTTGGGCTGCTGTCGTGTCACGCTATGAGGGCCTCGCGAGGTAGAGCGAGCTGGTCACGGACCAGACGGTCAGAGGCGGGGGACTGCCGCTCCACTGAACGCGGTGAGGGCCGGCCCGGCGACGGGCCGGCCCTCAGCCGCGTCCGGGCCACCGATGGCGGCCCTCGCCGGGACGTCCGGCGGTTCCCGCGGCCGGCGCTGATCCGCCAGGATGTGTCGGTGCTGATCCTTCTGCCGCCATCCGAGGGCAAGGCTGGTAGCGGTCGGGGCCGCCCGACCGACGGCGGCTCGCTGTCCTTCCCTGACCTCGCCGAGGCGCGCCAGGAGGTCGCCGCCAGGCTGGCTGAGGTGAGCGCGGCACGGGAGGCGCCGCGACTGCTCGGGGTGAGCCCGAACCTGCTCGATGAGATCGCCCGCAATCTGGTTCTTGCTGCCGCGCCCGCCGTGCCGGTCGCCCGGCTCTACACCGGGGTCCTTTATGACGCGCTCGCCCTCGGCTCACTCACCGGCCCGGCCAAGCGCCGCGCGAACAGCACCATCGTCATCGTCTCGGCCCTGTATGGCGCACTGCGCCTCACCGATGCGGTCGCTCCCTATCGGCTCGGCATGGGCGTTGACCTGCCGGGGATCGGCCCGCTGCATCGCTACTGGCGCGAGCACCTCGATGGGGTCCTCAGTCCGGTGGCGAGCCGGGCTGGCGTCATCGTCGACGCGCGGTCCACCAGCTATGTGTCGGCCTGGCCGGCGCCCCGGAGCCTGGCCGACCGCTGGGTGCACATTCGCGTCCCGGGCGCGAGCCATCATGCGAAACACGCGCGCGGACTCCTCGCGCGACATCTGTGCGAGGCTCCGGGCCGGCTGCGCTCGGTGCACGACGTGGCGGCCGCGGCGAGCGACCGTTTCGACGCCAGGCTTCGTCCGCCGCAGCGACCCGGCCAGCCGTGGCTCCTGGACATCTAACGGGCCCACCCGGCAGTCGTTGCGGCGGGGTGACCGACTAGGGGACGGCGATGCCGAGCGCCGAGCAGAGCCGGGTCACGGGGCCGGTGAGCCGGAACTGACGAGCCAACTCGGCCACGGCCGGCGCGTCGGCCAGCGCAACAGGCCGGGGTGGAATGCCCTCTGGCAGCGCGATGTCCCGCGCGACCCGCACGACGGCCGGGGCGGCTGCGAGATATGCCCGACCCTCTTCGAGCCGAGTTCGCTGGGCTCCCTTGATCGCCGGGTCGCCCGTGTCGACGGCCATGATGAGGCCAGCCAGGTCCCCGTAGCGGGCCAGCAGGCCCGCCGCCGTCTTCTCGCCGATCCCGCGGACACCTGGCAGCCCGTCCGAGGAGTCGCCCCGAAGCACGGCAAGATCGGCATACCCATCGCCTGAGCTGACGCCATACCGCTGCGCGAGGTAGGCCTCGTCGACGATGTCGGCGTCGCGCACCCCGCCCCGCGCGGTATACAGCACTCGGATCCCCGCGGCATCGTCGACGAGTTGGAACAAGTCGCGGTCTCCGGTGACGATGTCGACGTCGAACCTGCCCCGGGCCCGCGTGGCGAGCGTCCCGATGACGTCGTCGGCCTCGTAGTGGGCCGCCCCCCACCGGGCGATCCCGAAGCCGGCGAGGGCTTCGACGATGACGGGCACTTGTGGGGTGAGGTCTTCCGGCGACTCCTCGATGGCGCCGGAGTCGCCGGTGGCGGCCACTCGGTGGCTCTTGTAGGTCGGGATGGCGTCGACCCGCCATTGGGGGCGCCAGTCGTCGTCCCAGCAGGCCACCAGATGCGTCGGCCGCTCCCGCTCCACGAGCGTGGCGATCATGTCCAGGAACCCCCGGATGGCGTTGGTGGGTGGTTCGCCGGGGTGGGTGCGTTGATCCGGGACGCCATAGAAGGCCCGGAAGTAGAGACTGGCCGAGTCGAGAAGCATGAGGCGGGGGCGGTCGGTCACCGGGGCATCGTCCCACCGAATGGCCCTGTGGTGGACAGCGACAAGGCCGTCTCGCCTATTGTTCGGCCTGTGGAGGAACTGGATCGCCGCCTCGTGGGGCTGCTCGCCGAAGACGGGCGGATGAGTTTCACCGACCTCGGGCGGGCGACAGGTTTGTCGACCTCCGCGGTGCATCAGCGGGTCCGGCGCCTCGAGGAGCGGGGCGTGATCAGGGGTTATCGAGCTGACGTCGACCCCCACGCCCTCGGCCTGTCGTTGACGGCACTGATCTCGGTGAGCCCGCTCGACCCGGCCGCGCCGGACGACGTGCCGGATCGCCTCGAACACGTTCCCGAGATCGAGGCCTGCCACTCGGTGGCCGGCAAGGAGAGTTACGTCCTCAAGGTGCGCGTGTCCACGCCGGCCGACCTGGAGGAGCTCCTGGCCCGGATTCGCGCAGCGGCGCAGGTGACCACCCGGACCACGGTGGTCCTGTCGACTCCGTGGGAGGGTCGCCCCATCATCCGGAACTCGTGACCCGCCGATGCCGCGCCCACAGCGCGGTGGCGAGCGCTGTGAAGGCAAGACTGGCCAGGGCCAGTCCGAGGAACGACGCTGACACCAGCGGCGAGACGATGCCGGCCACGAGGGCATTGCTGAGGTTGGCGCTCGCCGATTGCACCGACGAGACCGTGCCTCGATGGGCGGGCCGCAGGTCCAGCAAGGCGATGGTGCCCACCGGCGCCACGATGGCGACTCCCAAGCTGGCGAGCATGGGACCGACGAGCACCGCGGGGAGCGTGGTGGCGCCCAGTGGCCCGGTGAGGAGGGCAGCGACCGCGCCACCGAGCAGGGCCAGTGCCAGCCCCCCGGCGACCAGCCACCGCGCCCGCACTCGTCCGGCGAGTCGCCCGCACAGCCAGGAGCCCCCCACGAGCATCGCCACCATGGGCGCGAAGAGCACCCAGTAGTCCTGTGGACCGAGGCGAAGGAGCCGGCCGACGAAGGCCGGCGCGGAGGAGATGTAGAGGAACATCGCGCCGAACCCCAACGCGATGGCCAGGGCGAGGCGACGCACTCCCGGGTCGGCGAGAGCGTCCAGCAGCGCCCTCAGCAGGGCTCCCACGCGCAGCGGCGTGCGGGCCTGCTCCGGGTGGCTCTCGGGCAGGAAGGCAGCCGCGGCGGCCAGGGCGAGCACGGCATACAGGACGAGGAACCAGAAGATCCCCCGCCAACTGGTGTGGTGGAGCAACCAGCCGCCGACAACCGGGGCGATCGCCGGTGCCAGAGCGAAGATCATCGACATCTGTGCCATGGTCCGCTGCGCGGCAGCGGGCGGAAACAGATCGCGTGCCACCGTGCGCGAGACGACGAGTGCGGCGCCGGCTACCAGACCTTGCAGGACCCGCCCCATCAGAAGCGTGGGCAGATTGGGTGCGAGCGCACACACCGCCGAGGCAACGCCGTATGCCGCCATCCCCCCGAGGATCACCGGGCGCCGACCCACCGCGTCGGAGAGCGGGCCATGGAACAGGCTCGCCCCTGCGAAGGTGAGCATGTAGACCGAAATGACCTGCTGGAGGGCGACGTCGCTCACCCCGAGCTCGGCGCCCATCTGGGCAAAGCCGGGGAAGATCGTGTCGATGGTGAACGGGCCGATCATCGACAGGGCTGCGAGCAGCACCACGATGTGGCGCGGTGCCGACGGGGTCGTGGGCACGCGATTCACCGCCCCACCCTATGGCGCTGGCGGCGCCGGCGCGGTCAGGCGTCGAGGTGCAGGGCAGCTGCGGATCGGCTGGCCAGCGCGGCCTCCAGCGACGCTGCATGACTCGCGTCGAGGTCGACGTTGTTGCGCCACCACTGTTGTCCGCTCTCGGGGAGCGTGTTGATCGGGTCGTAGTAGACGTACTCCCGCGACAGGGCGTCGGCGTCCTCACCCTCGATCGAGGTGCGGTAGTTCTTCCGCCAGTAGGAGATCCCGAGCTCGGTGTCGTAGGCGTCGTTCTGGTGCACCCAGCGCTTGCCGACGAACGGCACGTCGCAGACGATGCGGGGCGTCGCGAAGCCGGGCAGATAGCCCATGATCGAGTGCTGCAGGTTCTGCGCCTCACGCAGCGAGAGCCGCCAGTGCTCGCTGAACGGGATCATGTCGCACATGTAGAAGTAGTAGGGCGTGATGGATGCCTCGTCCTGCAGCGCGAAGCAGAGGTCGAGCAGGTCCTCTGCGGTGTCGTTGACGCCGCGCATCAGGACGCCCTGGTTGCGGATGTTGAACAGCCCGGCGTCCATGAGTGTGGCAGCCGCCTTGGCGACCATCGGAGTGACCGACTGGACGTTGTTCACGTGGGTGTGCATGGCCAGGTGGACGCCTCGCTGCCGGGCCTTGCTCGCGACCCGGCCGATGCCGTCGACGACGTCGGGGGAGAGCCAGTGCTGCGGAAGCCCCATGAGCGCCTTGGTGGCCAACCGGATGTCGCGAACGTTCTCGACATCGAGCAGCTGGTCGACGAATGCCTCAAGGTTCTTCCACGGCATGTTCGCCACGTCGCCGCCGGAGACGACGACGTCGCGGACCCCTGGGTTCCCGCGCAGGTAGTCGAGCATGGCGGCATACCTGTCCATCGGCTTGCCGGCGAGCTTGAGCTTGGTGACCTGAGCGGTGGAGTTGCCGACCAGGTCCATCCGGGTGCAGTGCCCGCAGTACTGCGGGCACGTCGGCAGCAGCTCGGCCAGCACCTTGGTGGGGTAGCGGTGGGTGAGCCCCTCGGTGACCCACATGTCCTGCTCGTGCAGGGAGTCACGGGAGGCGAAGGGGTGGGACGGCCAGTCGGTGCGCCGGTCGGAGAAGACCGGGAGCATGTAGCGCCGCACGGGGTCGGCCCGGAAGGCGGCGGTGAAGTCGGCCCCGGCGGCCGGGGTCGGCCCGTCGGTCGCCGGGACCATGGTGTTGAGCATCTGCGGCGGCACGAGAATGGACATCGTGGCGCGCAGCTCTTGGTCCTTGTCCAGGTCTGCGTAGAACTCGTCGGAGAGGAGATCACCCATGACCTCACGCAGTTGCCTGGTGTTCTTCACGCAGTGCGAGCGCTGCCACTGCGCGTCGGCCCACTGCTCTTCGGTGACATCGCGCCAGCCGGGCAGGCGGGTCCAGTCCGGCTCGACAAGCTGACGGCGCCGGTAGATGTATGGCTGCTCGATACGTCCAGTCATGCATGGCATGATACTGAAAGAACTGCGCCAGAGCAGCATTGAGACGATAGAAACTGCGCTGACCTGGCCGAACTCAAGGAGGATCTGTGTCTGACGAGCGAACGACGGCATCATCTCCGGTCGGTCTGCACCGGGTCCTGGAGCCGAGTGGCGCGCAGATCACCTTGCCGCAGGCCGCCCAGCGGCTCGACCCCTCGCCGACGTTGTGGCCGGACGAGGTGCGGATCGACATCGAGACCCTCAATCTCGACGCCGCGTCATACCGTCAGCTCGCGACGAAGCACACCCGAGCCGACGGCACGATCGACGGTATGGCGGTGCGGGCCGAGGTCCTGGACATCGTCGCGACGCGCGGCAAGATGCAGAACCCGGTGACCGGCTCGGGCGGCATGCTCATTGGCCGCGTCGCCGAGGTCGGCCCGCACTCGACCCTTGGCCTGTCGGTGGGCGACCACGTTGCGACCCTGGTCTCGCTCTCGTTGACCCCGCTGCTCCTCACCGACGAGCTGGCACGGTGGGACGGGATGTCCGAGCAGGTGCCGGCCGAGGGCACCGCGATCCTCTTCGGCCGGAGCATCGCGGCCGTCCTTCCCGGCGACCTCGACCCGCGCCTGTCCCTCATGGTCATGGATGTCTGCGGGGCTCCGGCGCTGGTGTCCCGGGTCGTGCAGGGGCACCTCGAGCGCCACCCTGGTGTGGCGCCGACCGTTGCCGTCCTCGGCGCTGCCGGCAAGTCCGGATCGCTGTCGCTGGCGGCTGCGCGTCAATCGGGTGCGGGGCGGCTGATCGGCGTCGTGCCCTTCCAGCGCGAAGCGGACCTGCTCGAAGGGACCGGACTGGCCGATGCCGTGGTCATCGCCGACGCGCGCTCGCCCCTCGGGCTGTCCAACGCCGTCGAGGCAGCCGGCGGGCCCGCCGACGTCACCGTCGTCTGTGTCGACGTCCCCGGGTGCGAGCAGCCGGCGATCCTGGCGACCGCGCAGGGTGGCACGGTCATCTTCTTCTCGATGGCGACGTCGTTCGCGGCGGCCGCCCTGGGTGCCGAGGGCCTGGCAGCCGACGTCACGATGCTCGTGGGCAACGGATACACCCCGGGCCACGCGGACTACGCGATGGCGCTCCTGCGGAGCACGCCCGCGGTTCGCGACCTGTTCGAGGGCCGGCTCGCAGCCGAGGGCTGAGCTGGGGAGCGCCCGGCCGTTGGATCTCCCGCACGGCCATCATTGCAGCGTTGATCCTGCGGCAAAGCGATCGTTTCGCCGGAAGATCGGCAGGGTCGGCCTGCTAGCCTGGTCTGGTGCCTGAGCGCCGATACCTCGATCTCGATCCCGACCTCGTCCGTCGGGCCCGTCGTCTCGCCGCCAAGGCGGGGGAGCCGGTCGTCAAGCTGACCAAGAGCCACACGACGGTCTCCGTCGAGCGGGCCACGCTTCGGCTTGCCGGCCTCGGCGGCGCCGACCATGAGACCGTCCCGTGGGTGAATCACCTGGTCGACGCAGTCCGCGACTCCGTCGGCCTGGAGCACGGCGTCACGACGCCAGTGTTTGACGCGATCCGTCGTGGCGAGGCCCCCGACCTGCTCACCTTGGCCCAGAAGGCGTCGAGCGGATCGGTGAGCTTCAAACTCCCGGGCAAGCAGGACCGCCAGGGCGCCGAGAAGCTCGCCCGCCAAGAGGTGTCGCGGGGCATCCGGAAGATGGACCGCCAGCGCACCGCCCGCGAGGAGCTCATTGCCCGCCACGGTGACCCGCAACAGCAACCGTGGATCTACCTGATCGTCGCTACCGGTGACATCTACGAGGACATCCCACAGGCCCAGGCGGCCGCCCGGGAGGGCGCCGACGTCATCGCCGTGATCCGTTCCACCGGACAGTCCCTCCTGGACTTCGTGCCGGAGGGCGCCACGCGCGAAGGTTTCGCCGGCACCTACGCCACCCAGGAGAACTTCCGCCTCATGCGCAGCGCGCTCGATGAGGTCAGCGCCGAGGTGGGCCGCTACATCCGGCTGACGAACTACGCCTCTGGCCTGTGCATGCCGGAGATCGCCGCCCTGGCCGGCATGGAGCGTCTCGACATGATGCTCAACGACTCGATGTACGGCATCCTCTTTCGCGACATCAACCCGATTCGCACCTTCGTCGACCAGCGGTTCTCCCGCCAGGTTCACGCCCGCGCCGGCATCATCATCAACACCGGCGAGGACAACTACCTGACGACGGCGGACGCGGTCGATGCCGCACACACCGTGACGGTGAGCCAGCTGCTCAACGAGTACTTCGGCAAGGAGGCCGGGCTGCGCTCCTGGCAGCTCGGTCTGGGGCACGCCTTCGAGGTCAACCCGGAGTTGCACGACTCGTTCCGCATCGAGCTGGCCCACGCCATGCTTGCCCGGACGTTGTTCCCCAAGGCGCCGCTGAAGTGGATGCCGCCCACCAAGCACATGACCGGCGATGTCTTCCGGGGCTACCTTCTGGACGGCTTCTTCAACCTCGCCGGCGTGCTGACCGACCAGAGCATTCTGCTCGTCGGGATGATGACCGAGGCGGTCGTCACGCCCTTCCTGTCCGATCGGGACCTCGCGCTGCAGAACGTTCGCTATGTCATGAACGCGGCGGGGAACCTCTCCGAGGACTTCAACCCGCCGAAGAACGGCTTCATCCAGACCAGGGCGCGCACCGTCCTGGGGGAGGCCGTCGACCTGCTCGAGGAGATTGTCGACAACCGAGATGTCACCGGTTACCCGCCGCTGCTCGGCGCCATCGCGAGTGGCACCTTCGGGCTGATGAAACGTCCGCCGTCTGCAGGGAAGGGCCTCGACGGTGTCGTGGCCCGCGCGGACGACTACGACAACCCGGCCATCACGCTGCTGGAGACGGGAGCCGACCGATGATGAGCTCGGTGAAGCAGAAGTACGAGCGGCGGATGGAGCACCCCACCCGGGGTGAGGTCTCGCTGGACAGCGACGATCACCTCGTCAAGGCGTATGGCGACACCACCGACGACGGGATGGCTCAGATCTCGTTCACCCTCCCGCTGCCGCATGACAAGCGGGCCGAAGGTGCCGCGCTGCAGTTGGCCCGGAAGATGGGCATGGAGCCGGCGATGCTGGTGCATGCCAAGGCCATGGGCCCGGACTTCACCTTCTTCGTGGTCTACGGCAACGTGCAGCACGCGGTCGACCTGCGTGAGGTCAAGGTCGTCGAGCGCGAGTTCCCGCTGCTGTCCTCCAAGGAGGTCAACACGGCGGTCCGCTCGATGCTGCGGCGGCGCCTCGTCGTCGTCGGGGCCTGCATCGGCACCGACGCGCACACGGTGGGGATTGACGCCATCCTCAACATCAAGGGTTTCGCGGGGGAGAAGGGCCTGGAGTATTACTCCGAGATCAAGGTCGTCAACCTCGGCGCCCAGGTGCTGGTGCCGGACCTCGTCGAGCGCGCGCGCGCCGAGCAGGCCGACGCCGTGCTCATCAGCCAGGTGGTCACCCAGAAGGACGCCCACATCCACAACACCACCCAGATGTCGGCGGCCTTCCGCGAGGCCTACCCCAAGGGTCGTGTCCCGCTCCTCGTCGCCGGCGGTCCGCGCTTCGAGGACGACGCCGCCGACCGACTCGGTGTCGATCGCATCTTCGGACGCGGCACGACCCCCAGCGAGGTGGCCAGTTACCTCGTCCACGCGATGGGGGCCCGCACCGGCTCGAAGAAGAGGAAGGACTGAGATGAGCACCGCAGTCGAGGGTATGACGGTCATCCACCGGCGCTACGTCCCCTACAGCCACGCGCACTACGCCGGAAACCTCGTCGACGGCGCCTACTCACTCGGGTGCTTCGGCGACGTCGCCACCGAGATGTGCATCCGCACCGACGGGGACGAGGGCCTGTTCGCGTCATACAGCGATGTCCAGTTCCACGCTCCGGTCCGGGCCGGCGACATCATCGAGATCGAGGCGCGGCTGGTGCGGGTGGGGCGCCGGAGCCGAGAGATGGTCTTTGAGGTGCGGGTGATCGGGCGGGGGAACCCTGGTCGCGGGGAGTCCGCGGCCGACATGCTGGATCCGGTCATCGTGGCGACGACAGCTCGTGGCGTCGTCGTCGTCCCCTAACCGGGGGACTCCGAAGGCTCCCCCCAGCGTGTCGCAAGGCGACACGCCGTTGATGTCGCGAATTCGCCAGATTCGATGGCGCTGCGTAGGCCGTCCCTGACCTGCGGTATTGCGTATTTGCGCAGGTCAGAGGCCAGTTGACGATCTGCGCCAAGCAGGTAGGTTGAGTCGGGTCGTTCCAACGGGGGGACGTCCGCCAAGGCGGCCCGAACGATGCGTGCCTGGGGTCGGACACCGGCTGACACCGGTGACCGAAACCAGGGCGGGTCTCCGTCCGGACCGGTCACGGGCCGGACCTCGCGCAGGTAGGGCTCACGGCGCCCAGTAGAAAACTGCCGTGGCGCGGCATCCCGCCGCGCTACGGCTGGCCCCAACGGCGCCGTGGGCCCTCCATGCTGTCCGGGGGTCCATGTCATAGGTTGGCCGGGTGCAGCGCTCCCTCCTGGCGATCATTTCAGGGGTCATCCTCTGGCTCGCCTTTCCAGGCATCGGCTGGTGGGCCTGCGCACCGATCGGCGTGGCCGCGTTCGCGGTCAGCTGTTCTCGAGTCTCGCCTCGACGCGGTGCCGCACTGGGGCTGCTCACCGGATTGGCCTTCTTCATCCCCACGCTGAGCTGGTCGGGCACCTATCTCGGTGTCGTGCCATGGTTCGCGCTCGCCGGACTCCAGGCATTGTCGCTCGCCGCTGCCGGCGCCGTGGTCGCGCTGCTGTCGCCCGCCGGGCCGCGCCCCCTGGTCGTGGCGTTGGCCTGGGTCGGCGCCGAGGCGCTGCGGTCCCGGTGGCCGTATGGCGGCTTTCCCTGGGTGCCGCTGGCGGCCAGCCAGGCCGACGCTCCCATGGGTCACCTTGCGGCCCTCGGCGGGACCCCGTTGGTGGGCTTCGCCGTCGCCCTGATCGGCGGGTTGTTGGCCCGCGCGGCATCCTCGACCACGTGGCAGGCGGGCCGTGCCTGGCCGACGACGATGAGCTGGATCCAGCCCCGCTGGGCCGCTGCACTCGGCGCCGTCGCGGTCGCCGCCCTGGGCCTGCTGGTCCCAGTGCCCACGGACGGGGCGGTGGCCCGCATCCTTGCGGTGCAAGGCAATGTGCCCGCACCGGGCCTGGACTTCAACGCCGAACGTCGTGCCGTCCTGGATCTGCACGCGACCGCCACTGAGCGCGCCGCTGCGGAGATCCGAGCCGGGGATCGCGAGCAGCCCGACGTGGTGCTCTGGCCGGAGAACTCCTCCGACATCGACCCCTCCCGCAACCAGGACGCGGAGGCGGTCATCGAGCGCGCCGTCGACGCCATCAAGGCCCCGGTCGTCGTCGGGACATTGCGCGATCGCCCCGAGGGGATCCGCAACGTCTCGGTCACCTACCTGCCCGGTCGAGGCGCCGTCGCCGAGTATGTCAAACAGCACCCCGTCCCGTTCGCCGAGTACATCCCTGATCGTGCCTTCTGGCGTCGGTTCAGCACCCAGGTGGACCTGCTGGCGCGCGACTTCGTCGCCGGCACCGAGCGGGGGATCGTCGAGGCCGAGACCGTCTCCGGCACGCCGCTGCGTGCCGGCTTGCTCATCTGTTTCGAGGTCGCCTATGCCGACCTGGTCCGCGACGCGGTCACCCACGGTGCCAACCTCATCGTCGTCCAGACGAACAACGCGACGTTCGGCTTCTCCGCCGAGTCGCTGCAGCAGCTCGCCCTGAGCAGGTTGCGGGCCATCGAGCACGGGCGTTCGGTGGTCCAGGTGTCCACTGTCGGAGTCAGCGGATTGATCACCCCCGACGGAACAGTCCACGGGGCCACCACGTTGTTCACACAGGCGCTGCTGTCCGGCGATCTGCCGATGCGAGAGACCTTGACCGTGGCGTCTCGGGTCGGCCCGCTGCCGGAGTACGCCGCCGTCGCAGTTCTGCTCGTCCTGGTGGGCCTGCGCCTTGCCCGGCGCCCCCGCCAGACCGGCCAGGGCGCCGATACCACCGAAGGAAGGTCCGCATGACCCCCGACGACGAGCTCGATCGCATCGTCGTGCTCATCCCGACGTACAACGAGCGGGAGAACCTTCCCCGCATCGTCGCGCGGCTGCGCGCTGCTGTGCCGAGCGTGGACATTGCGATCCTCGACGACAACTCGCCCGACGGCACCGGCCAGATCGCCGACGCGCTCGCGGCGGCGGACCCCGCCGTGCACGTCATGCATCGGGCCGGAAAGGAAGGCCTCGGCGCGGCCTACCTGGCGGGCTTCCGGTGGGCCCTCGACCGGGGCTATGACGCCGCCGTCGAGATGGACGCGGACGGTTCGCACCAGCCCGAGCAGCTGCCTCGGTTGCTCGAGGCGGGCCGTCGTGCCGACGTGGTCATCGGCGCCCGGTGGACGCCCGGGGGGTCCGTGGTCAACTGGCCAGCACACCGCAAGATGCTCAGCGTCGGCGGAAACACCTACATCAAATGGTTGCTCGGTATGCCGGTAGGCGACGCCACCGGGGGTTATCGGCTCTACCGTCGCACTGCGTTGGAGGCCATCGATCTGGCCGCTGTGTCGAGCGCCGGCTACTGCTTCCAGGTCGACATGACGTGGCGCTCGCACCTGGCTGGGCTGCGGATCGTCGAGGTGCCCATCGAGTTCGTCGAACGCGAGGTGGGGGAGTCGAAGATGAGTCAAGCCATCGTCGCCGAGGCCATGCGCAATGTCACCGTGTGGGGGCTGCGCCATCGCGTGAGTCAGGCCAGGTCGCTCGCGCGCACTGCCCGCGCTCGGGTCGGCGCGGGCGCACGGGAGGAAACATGGCATCGGCTATGACTGGGCGGCAGCGAGCGTTCCCGTTGGGACGGGTGATCCTGCTGGCGCTGCTCGTCGTCCCGACGATCGAGATCGCCATCATCATCGCCGTCGGAAAGGTGATCGGTGCGCCATACACGATCGGGCTGTTGGTCGCGGAGTCGATGCTCGGAGCGTGGCTGGTCAAGCGCGAGGGGACGCGCGCCTGGCGCACGCTGGCCGGCGCCCTGCAGTCCGGGACGATGCCCGCCGGGCCACTCGCCGATGCAGCGCTGGTGCTCGTGGGCGGCACCTTGCTCTTGACCCCGGGCTTCCTCACCGACCTGGTCGGTTTCTTCTTCGTGCTGCCGATCACCCGGCCGTTGGCTCGAACCGTTCTGCAGGCGGCCGTCGCGCGCCGGCTGCTCGGTTCGGTCGTGGTCATGGACGGGCGGGGTAGCCCGCCCACGTGGGGCGGGACGCGGGCCGGACACCAGCGCCCGGATGGCGCAGGGCCAGCGCCGTCCGACGACGTCATCGAGGGCGAGGTTCTCTGACGCCGGCCCCGGTGGACGGAGCCACGAAGGCCCGGTCCTGTCGGACCGGGCCTTCGCGTACGGCGTTGGGGCGGTAGAGCGTGTCTGGGGTTGAGCGATCTGAAGGGTTCAGGCGCTGCGGGCCTCGCGGTGCTCACCGCGAGAGGCACGAAGGAGCATGAGGCGCTCCTCGAGGAGTTCTTCGAGCTCTGGGATGGAGCGGCGCTCGAGCAACATGTCCCAGTGGGTGCGCGGGGGCTTGACCGCCTTGGCCTCGGGCGCGGGGCCGTCGACGAGACGGGCGTTCTCGCCACAGCGGCACTCCCACGTGGCGGGGATCTCGGCCTCGATGCTGAACGGGAGCTCGATCCGGTGGCCCTTGGGGCACACATACGCGGTCAACTGGCGTTCACTGGGGACGACGTTCTCGTCCGACTCCATGCTGAGAGCTCCGAGTCGGGTGCCGCGAAGGGTCCTGTCGGCCATCGGGGGGTCCTCCCTGGTGGTGGTTCGCCGGGTTTGGCGGTGATTACAACTCAGACGCATCAACGTCCATACCCGTTGCACTGTTCCAGGTGTGATGTGCATCACGTCAAACGATCCGCCGACCACCTGAGCGCGTGTCGACACGTCGCGCCGTGACGCGAACGCTGGGTGAGCGGGATCCCGTGAACGGACCGACGCCCTAGCTCGACCTCTCAGCTCACGCTGTGATGCTGGGGCTCTCGGACCGGGATCATGACGGCAAACCCGGCGGCGAGCACCAGGACGATGCCGAGAATGCCCCAGTACTGGGTGTTCTCCTTGCCCGTGACGGCCGCGCCGAGGGCGATGAAGAGCCCGAACGCGGCGGGGGAGAGGAAGGAGACGACCCGGCCGGTCGTGGCGTAGAGGCCGAAGATCTCACCGTTCTTTCCCTCGGGGATGAGGCGGGCCAGGAAGCTGCGCGAGGCCGCCTGCGCCGGACCGACGAAGACGGTGAGGAGGAGCCCGACAACCCAGAACGTCTTCGCGCCACCGTCATGGAGAAAGAAGACCGCCAGGCCGAGCACCATGAGCGAGCCGAGGGAGATGAGGATGACCTTCTTGGGGCCAAGGCGGTCATCGAGCAGGCCGAAGAGCATCGTCGCCACGCCGGCAATGATGTTCGCCGCGGCCCCGAACACGATGACGTCGCCGGCGCTCAGCCCGAAGGTGCCCGAGGCCAGGATGGCGCCGAAGGCGAAGACCCCCGCAAGTCCGTCACGGAACAGCGCCGACGCGAGCAGGAAGTAGACCGTGTGCCGCGAGGTGTTCCACAGGTTCTTGATGGACCGCCCGACAAGACGGTAGGACTCGGCGACTCCGACGCGCGGGGAGGGGGCTCGCTCCGGGTCGCGCAGCACCAGGAAGGTCGGGATGGTGAAGAGCAGGGTCCACAGGCCGCAGATGAGCATGGAGACCCGGATGTCCATGGCGTCGGTGTCGGTGACGCCGAACAGTCCGGTATCCGGCTTGATGAGCAGGAAGTAGAGCAGCAGCAGGACGACGATCCCCCCGAGATACCCCATGCCCCAGCCGAAGCCGGACACCCGACCGACCGTCTTGGTCGTGGCGACCTGGTCGATGGTGGCGTTGTAGTTGACGCCGGCGATCTCGGAGATGATCGAGCCGGCGCCGAGGAGGATCAGCCCCACCCAGAGAAACGCCGGTTCCGGGCGGACGACATACAAGGAGGCGGACAGGGCAGCGACCAGCCACGTTTGGCGCCGCAGGTTGTGGACCGTGCGACCGGAGCGGTCCGAATTCTGTCCTAGAACCGGTGCCAGGGCGGCCACGAGCAGCCCGGACAGCGCGGTCGAGATCGACAACGCCGTCGATGTGGCGTTCGTGGAGCCGAAACTCGAACTGGTGAGGTAGACGGAGAAGACGAAGGTCGTGATGACCGTGTTGAAGGGCTGGGTGCCCCAGTCCCACATGGCCCAGCTGAGCACGCGCCGTCGAGAGGTTTCGCCGGTGGCGTCCAGAGCGGTGTTACCGGATGTGGGCGCTGCGATGGGTTCGGTCACGGGCGAACCGTAGCGCCCCGAGGCCCCCCGTGCCACGACCTTGGCGAGGTTTGTTGTGTGGGTGGCGCGGGGGAGTGCCGCGCGCTCATCAGGCCTGGGGGAGTGCGGCACGCCAGCGCCGCTGCGCGTCCGCAACGGTCGTCGGTCGGTCTTGGGGGTCGGCCGTCTCGACGCGGACCGGTATGGCGGCAGCGCGCCGAAGATCCGCGGCGCGCTGGGCGCTGGTCCGACCATCGGGGCTGGGGTCGGTCGAGCCGGAGGTCTTGACGAACCACTGGCGTCCCGAGGGATCGC
>JBPOIZ010000023.1:0-26062 GCA_052034115.1 Actinomycetota bacterium | reverse complement strand
TGGACCGCGTTGACCAGCGATCCGGGGGAGTTCGGTAAGACGGTGGGTAAGTCGGTGCTGGATTGGGATACCTGGAGTGATGATCCGGCGCGGGCGTTGGGGCATTTGGTGCCGGATGCGGTTGCGGCGGTGTTCACGGGCGGGTCGAGTGCGGCGGCCACTCGGGGTGGGTCGGTGTTAGGGGCGTTGGGTCGGCACGCCGATGACATCGCTGATGGCCTGGTCGACGCCGGCCGGGTCGCTGATGGCCTTGACGACGTCCGGGACGCGACCCGGGTCGCCGACGGCCTGGACGACCTGCACGACCTGGACAAGCTCGACGACCTCGGCGACACCTACCGCAGCCATCTGTTCGACGAGTCGAACCCCTTCAGCATCCGCAACCTCATCGGTGACGAGTTCACCGACGCGGAGTACTACCGCCAGCGCATCGAGGCCGGCAATGAGTTCAACCGGGTCAACTACGACCGGTTCCCGCTCAACGAGATCACCTTGGAGAACGGCAAGCGACTGGACTCACTCGACCCCGGCGACGCGATCGTGTCCCGGAAGCACACCGACCTCAACCTGGTCCGCGAGGAGACGGCCTTCAGCTACATCGACGAGGCCGTCACCAAGTACTCGCCCGGCGAGGTCATCAAGGACACGCCGGCCAACCGCGCCCAGCTCGAGGCGGCTGGCCTGGAACGCCTTATCGGCAGGCCTCTGGACGGCGTACTCAAGCTCGAGGTGCCGCCACACGCGAGCATCCCGGAATCGATCCTTCGCTACGCTCACGAGAAGGGCGTCGAGATCGTCGACCCGAGCGGCCGCAACTATTCGCTGGAATGGAGTGCCCGGCAGTGACCGACTATCGATATGGGCAGCGGTGGAACCTGCGTAGCTTCGCGCCGGTCGATGAGGTCGATGAGGCGGTGGCGAGGCGCCGGTTCGAGGGTGGTCCGTGGTTTTCGGTGTCGGCGCTGGAGGAGGGTCAGCGGGTGCCGCGGTACACGCTGGAGTTGCAGCCGCGCGGGATGTTCGTGCGGGCCAGGACCTACCATCCCGAGGGCAGCATCCGGGCTGTGCATGACTATCGCGTGCGTGACGACTCCCGGGACGAGTTGTTTCTCGAGACGGCGGCCTTCTATGCGTACCCGGACCATGAGCGGGTGTACACGCAGAGCGAGTGCCGAGCGATGGTGACCTACTCCTGGGAGCCGGACGGTTACGCGAGCATCGATGCCAAGGACAAGGTCTCGGGCCGGAGTGAGTTGCGGGAGTTCCGGGATGTGCCGGTCGATGATCATTGGGTGCCGATCCCGGTGTTCGGGGATTGGGATCGTTTCGAGCGGCCACCGATCGCCCCGCCAGCCAGCTGACGGTAACCCCGCATCCTCCTCATACGGCTGTTCAGCCGGAAAGAGGACGTCCCCGACTCGGCGCAAGCGCTGCGTCCGGACCACGCGGCAAGGTGCGCGACCGACGGGTGGTTCGGCTGGACGAAGGCCGCGAGCAGTTCGAGCGCGAGCAACTCGGCACCAAGCTCGATGACCCATTGCCGGGCAGCCAGGACCCGGACAGGGCCACACCAGCCGCGTCGACGAGGGTGACGGTCACCTCGACATCCACCGCGGTCGGCCCCCCGACGACGACCGACACCCGGTGGACGAGACCGCGATGCGCATGCGCCTGGACCCAGCTGACCACCGGCGGGGCGGTGACCTCTAGGTGCACGGTGCGCGACACGATCCGACCCTACGCGTCACCCCGGACACCTCGCCTCGACAAGGCCGTGATCGGCGGGATGGGAGATGCGCCCTTTGTCGGAATTACCCCTTGACGTCCACTTAACCGCAGTGCTGTGCTTCAGGTCACAGGACCGGCAGCGGACCCCTCCTTTCGTGCGCCGCCCCTGGGGATCGGAGGGCGTGCGTGTCCACCCAGCCTGTCGCGGGCACGATCTTCGGTGCGCAGCTGACCGATGTCGGCTGGCTCAAGATGGCCAAGGTGGCTCGGCCGGTCAAGACCGGCGAGCTGACCAAGCGTGTCGTCGAGGTCCCGCAGGAGGCCGCTCAGAAACTGCTCACGACGATCATCCGCTTCGTCGTCGACGTGCCGGCCGGGGCGAACCTCCACCTGGTCTGGCAGGACGGTGGATCGGAGTTGTCGGTCGACGCCGGCTCCACGACGATCACCTGCACCGAGGGCCTGGTCACCGTCACCGTCACCGTCGACTGCGACCAGCTCGAGAAGCCCTTCCCGGTCCCGGTGCCCATCGCCGTGGGCCGTCCCGATGCCCCGGCCGGACTGGTCATGTCGGCCTACGAGCGGGTCGTCGCGCCAGATCTCATCGCCGACCTGTGGTCCGGTCCGCTGACCGCCTTCGCGTGGGAGGCCGTGCTCGAACTGGCTCGTCGCCTCTGCGCGGACGTCGGCAAGGACGCACAGGGCCGCCCGCTGGTCCCGGGCGCCATCGCAGCGGGACAGGACGTGCTGCTGCTCCAGCCGATGGCTCGCCACGACCTGTCGGCAATCGGCGGCTGACGGTATGGCGCTCACCGAGACCGGCCTCGGCTCCTTCGGGCAGCTGTCCCGCGCGATCGGGCTGACCACCGGTTCGGGCACGAACTCCGCCTGGTTCAACGACCCCATGGGCGGACCGAGCAACCCGCACGGGCTCAAGCACCTGCTCTCCGACGACGACCAGCGCGGAGCGCTGCTCGACTTCGTCGACGAGGTGCTGGGCCCGCCGCAGGGCCGCACGACCGGGGGCACCCGGTGGGTGCCGCTGTTCCATGAATCCGCGCCGAATGTCACCATCTCGGCCGTCGTCACGGACCCGGCTGACGGCGGCCCGGTCGCCGTCGGCATCGGCCTGGAGCACAGCACCGCATCGGTGACACCCGGAGTGACCACCCGGGTCCACGTCCCGATCGCCCAGGTGCCTGGCAGCGGCGCGGACACCCGCCCGCCGGCCGGTGAGCACCCCCGCTGGCTCCTGCTCGGCCGGGCCGGTGGACGGGTCACCGTCGAGGTCGAGGCCGTCTTCACCGCCGATGCTCCGGTGCCCGGTGCGCCATACCTGCGCGGAGCCACCGCGGTCCTGGGCATCCCCACCGGGCCCGGCGACGACGTGTTCTTCCGCTTGGACCTCATCGATCTGCAACTCCCCGGGGCGACCACCCCGCAGACCCGCAGCCTGGTCACCGACGGCATCGACGAGCTCGGAGCCGATGTGCTCGAGTTCGTCCTCGGTCTGCTCCGCGCCCAGCTGGACACCCTCGACCTGGACGACCCCGGGCTGCGCGTCGCCGCCGGTCTGGCCGGGATGGTCGGCCTGCGCACCGTCACCGACCTGCCGGCCCTGCCGCTGGCCGACCTGCCGACCCGAGGCCTGTCCGCGATCGTCGAGTGGGTCGAGGGCGTCCTGTCGGACAACGATGCCCGCGACGCGTGGCTGAGCCAGCTCGCGCTCCTCCTCCACGGCACCGCCCTGCCGGAGCTCGACGCGGTGCGCAAGACCGTCGGCGCTGCAACCATCACGGCCGGGCTGCGAGTCACCCCCAGCGCCGCCGGGGGGCACCCGGTGCTCGTTCCCTGGGTGTCGCTGGCCTACGACACCCGAGCGGGCGTGCAGGCGGTGGCCACCGTCGACCTACTGCGGGCCGACACCGGCACCGGTTCGGTCGTCGCGGTGCCCAGCGCCCGGCTGGAGGCCGTCTTCGGTGAGGATGCCGGCGGGGCCAGGCTGCTGCCCGGCGGCCCTCCCGGCCTCGGGTCGGTCCACGTCGGCGTGGCCCTGGACGCCGACGGCCGCCCGGCCTTCCGGCTCACCGTGCACCACGTCACCCTCGTTCCCGGCGGCGAGACCTATGCGGTCCTCGACCTGTCCTCGCCGCAGGCCGCCCTCGATGCTGTCGACACCGTCGTCGACGCTGCCCTGTCCGCTGCCTTGGACGCCCTCGGCGAGGCCGGCGATCTCCTCAAGGGCCTCCTGGGGATCGACCCACCCGGAGGGATCGACCCCATCCGGGTCACCGACGTCATCGCCGATCCCCTCGGTGCGGTCCGGGGCTACTGGAACGACCTGCTCGACGACGACGACGCGATGGCCGAGGTGCTCGGCTCGCTGCGGGCTCTGCTCACCGGCACGGCCGCTGCCGCGGTGCCCGGCGACGGCACCGAGGCGATCCCGTGGCGGGTCGAGATCGTCTCCGGGGTGGCGCTGCTGGCCTGGAAGGCCGGCTCGCACCTCGCCCTCGCGGTTGCTGCCGACGCGGCGACCCCCGTCCTGGACGGGCTGCAGGTCCAGGCCCAGGCCCGGCTCCTGGCGCTGGACGTCGACCTGGCCACCGGTGCGGTGGCCTTCGTCAGCCGGGCCGCGGGGAGGCTGGCCCTGACCCCGACCGGGGCCGACCCGGTGCGCCTGGGCGCTGCGGCGCTGAGCCTCGAGGTCTCCTCGGTCGCGGTCGACCTGGCCTGGGCACCCGGTCGCGGTCTCGGGGTCGCCCTGGATGCTTCCGGCCTGCACCTGGTCTCCGAGCTCGCGACGGCACCGGTGCGCTACGCCATACCGATGCCCGCGATCGGAGCGGACGGGTCGCTCACCTTCACGCCGGACTGGGACGAGGTGCAGGACGCGCTGTTCCACCTCCTGCGTCAGGCGGACAGCCCCGTCGTCACCGTCCTGCTCGACCTGGTCGGGTGGGGTCGCCCGACGGGCAGCCTGCGCCTGGCCGGCCTCGTCGCCGATCCGGCGGCGGCGCTTCGGGCCTGGGCGGTGGACCTGGCGCTGAACTGCGCCCACCTGCGGGCCGTCCTGGCGCCGGTCGCCACGTTGCTCAGTGGCTGGACCCTCGATGCGCCGCTCGGCCAGGGTCAGCCCGCCCTGCCCTACCGCTGCCCGGTCGCGGGGGAGCCGCGCGCGCCCGGCCTGGTGGCCTGGACCGTCCCGGGCTGCCAGCCGGTGGACATCTCGTTGGTCAGCGGCGTGTCCTCGCGCCTGACCGCGCTCGTCGATGCGGAGGCACCGGCGATGGGCGACGTCGTCACGGCGCTGCGCTACGCCGCCACCTCCGTGCCCGGCATCGCCGACGTGCTGGTGTCTCGCGCGGGCTTGGGCGACGGCCTCGACGCCCTGGTGACCCGGTGGACCGGCTCCGACGGCATCAGCGGCCCGCCGGTCACCCTCCCCGACGGCGTCGAGGCCTCGGTCGCGGAGGGCATGTCCTACGCCGAGCTCGTGGCGGCGGGCCGAACCGGATTCTTTCTCGACCTGGTGCCGGCGGGCGTCGCCGTGGTGCACGTCGGCGTCGAGCCGACCTGGGATCGGGGCGTTCCGTCCACCTCCTACCTCGATGCCTCAGCGGCTGACCCCGCGTCGACGGTGTCGGCGGCCGGTGCCGGTCCGTGGTACCTCCGCATCCCACCGGCCAGTGCCGGTATGGCGGTCCAGACCGCCCGCATCGCCGCTGCGCTGGCCGGCCGGACGGCAGACCTCGTGCTCGTGGGATACGGCCCGGCCGGTGCCGCCGCGGTCCAGGCCGGCAGCGAGAACCCGCACGTCAGCGCCGTTCTGACCGTCGGGGCACCGTGGTCCGCGGTGTCCGTTGCGGGCTCGGCGACCGGCCTGGGCGGTGATGCGGCCAGGTTCCTCGACACCCTGCGCCCGGCCGACGTCGACCCCTGGCCCGACCACGTCCTCGGGCTGGAGGCCTCGCCCTACCAGCGCGGGCTCGGGCTGGTAGGGCGTGCCGTGGCGGTCCGCGACGCCGGCGACCTGCCGGCCCTCGAACCGATCACCCGGCGGGCCGGGATGGCCCTGACCGTGGTCCATGGCGCGATCACCGAGGACCAGGCGCGTCGGGCCATCGCCGCGGTGGTCGCCGAGTCGGTGCGCGCGCGGGCCGACGGGGTCCTCGCCGCGCCCCCCCAGCCGGTCCAGGAGCTCCACCTCGGCGTCGACGTCCCGGTCCTGGAGGCCGACCTCGGTGGGCTCATGGTGGGGCTGGGGGCCTCGGTCGACCTCGTCCAGGTGCTCCGCGCCGGCGGCGCGGGCGACCTGCGGACGCTCCGCGAGGTCCTGACCACCGTGCGGATCGGTGTGACCGACGGCTGGATCATCGGCGGCCCGGGTGCCACCCAGCGCGACCTCGAATGCCGCTGGCTCGAGGTGCGGGTCGGCATACCGGTCGGTGTCGGGAACGGATCGTGCGAGATCGTCCTGCACGACGCCCGGGCCTTCGACGCGCAGCGCGAGCGGTGGGTGGTGCGCGCCGACGGGCTCGACGGTGCCACGCCGGCGCTGCCCGAGGTCAAGGTCCTCCTCGCGGAAGTGGTCGCCCGCGTCGCCGTTGCCGCGCCTGAGCTGATGGACCTGCTCGCGGCCCTCGGCGTGGTCCGCGCCGGCGGCCTCGACCCCGACGGTCTGGACCGGCTGCTCTTCGACCCGGCCACCACCGTCCGGTCGGCCCTGGACGCCGCCGCCAGCGACCTGGCGAGGGCCCTGCGCGGGCTGCTCGGTGGCCCGTCCGAGGCGCCCTCCGCACCGGCCAGCCCCCTGGTCACCGTCGCTGTCGGTGGTTCGTCGGTGGTCCTCGACCTGGCCGCCCGCACGCTGACCGCGAGCACGACACTCGCCGTCGCCGGGGCGCCCCCGTTGACCCTGGCCGTCAGCGCGTCACCGACCGGCGCGAGCGGCACGGCGGGGCTGGGTCTGGTCGACCCGGTGCTCGGTGGTCTGGCCGCCGAGGTCTCGGTGGCCACCGGCAGCGGCGCTTCCTTCGCCATCCGGCATCGGTCCCCAGGCGCGGCCACCGACCGGACCGTCCCGCTCTACCCCAGTGCCGACGCCGACGGCCTGCGCACGGTGCTGCTCAGCGTCGTCCCGGCCGCCCTGGCGCAGGCCGTCGCGACGGTATGCCGCACCCATGCCACCGGAGGCGGGGCGGCCGCGTTGGACGCCGCGTTGTCCGCGCTCGGGCTGCTCACCCCGTGGAGCGCCGGGCAGCCGCCGAGGGTGCTGCTGCCCGTCGGGCTGTTCACCGATCCGGGTGCCTGGCTGCGACACCGCGCCGATCCCGCGTCGGCAGTCGTGGCCCTCCTCGACGCGCTGGCGCAGGTCGTGGTGCCGGACCGTGGGGCGGAGCCGGGCTGGCCGATCGCCGATGTCCTCACCATCGACTACCGGGTCGTCGACGGGCGCCTGGAGCTGCTCGCCGACCTGCACGTCGACGACACGATCGACGGCCGGCCGATCATCGTGCACGTGGTCGGCGGCCTGGCCATCGGCCTGAGCGGTCCGGCGATCGGCCCGCCCACCGGGGTCCTCGACGCCAGTGTCACCGTCGATGGGCGCGGACTTCGGCTTCGTCTCGCACCCAGCGTCACGCTCGAGTTGCTGCGCCCCAACCCGGCAGCACCGCTGCGCATCTACCCGGACGGCCCGGGGCTCGGCCAGGCCCTCGGTGAGGTCGCCGAGTCCGTCGTGCCCATGGCGCTGAACGAGCTGGCCGGCCACCGCAGCGATGCCGGGTCCTCGCTCGTCAAGGACGTCGGCGCGGCGGTCTTCGACCTGGGCGCCGCGCTGGAGCTGCTCGAGGCGGACCAGTTCAGCGGCGCCCGCATCGCGAACTTCGCCATTGATCCTGCTGCTGCGCTGCTCGGCCGGCTCCCGGCTCTGGTGTCCAGCGGTCTGGCGACCTTGGCGCATGCCCTCGACCCAGCAGGCGGGGTGGTGGTCGTCTCGACCCCCGGCACCGACCAGCGCCGGTTCGCCTTCGGTGCGGGTGGCCGGGTCCACGTCACCCTCGACGGCTCGGCCGGCACACCCGCGGTCGTCGTCGGGGGGAGCATCCCGCTGGGGAACCCGGTCCTCGGCCAGCTCCACCTGGTCGGCCTTCGACTGGGGGCCTCGGGGATCCAAGCCGATGTCCGGCTCGGTCCGGTCACCGTCGCGGCCGGCCCGGTGACCTTGCGCCCGATCGTCCAGCTGCGTGCCGGGATGGGTTTCGACGGTCTCCCCTCGGGGTCCCGGCTGCTGGCCATCGGCGTGGCCACCGACGCGACCGGCACCGAGTCGGTCCAGGTGCGGTGGGCTCTCGACGCGACCGCTCCGGTCCCGGCCGTGGTCACGCACGGGGTCACTGACTCCGTCGATGAGGACATCGAGCGCTTCGCCCTGGCCATGCTCGGCATCGCCCTGCAGATCGCCTCCGGGCTGCTCGCCGAGCACCTGCGGCCGATCCTGCCGGCCCAGGCGGTCACCGCGTTGCAGGACGTCGTCTTCACCGGCGGCGACGTCGAGATCGACGCCTCCTTCATCACCGACCTGCTCGACCCGGACGCCTTGCTGCACCGGCTCAAGGTCCTGGCGTGGAACCTCGCCGGAGTCGGCTTGTCGGTCACCATCGAAGACACCGTCACCATCGGTCTGGTCGCTCAGGGTGCCGGGGCCACCAAGGACCTGGGCCTCCAGGTCAGCATCGCCGAAGGCAAGCGCATCGTCCTGGCACCGGGGGAGACCGAGGTCAGCCTGGAGGTCGACGCCCGCTGGATCGACCCCGAGGTGCCGGCCGGGCTGTCCATCCTCGTGCTGCGGGGCACCGTCGACTCCCTGGACCTGGTCCCAGGCATCACCGTCGCCGGTCTGGGCCTGCGGTTCCGCAAGACCTCCGGGCCGCTGCTCAACCTCGGCGCGATCAGCCTGGATGCCATCGCCGTCCACCTTTACGGCCAAGCGACCGGAGCGGGCGTCGGTGGCGGCGCCCGACTGCAGCTCGACGGGCTGGCGGTGGCCCCCGGTGGCGGCGGAACCAACGGTGTCGCGAACGCCCTGATGAACGACGCCGGAGCCTCGGCGAGTCCGGCCAGCCGGCCGTCGTTCAGCCCGTCGCTGGCGATCCAGAAGCACCCGAACCTGCCGGTCGGGGTCTCGCTGCGTGCCGGCGACCCGCCCGGACCCTGGTGGATCGTCATCCAGCGCCAGCTCGGCCCGCTCTATGTCGACCGGATCGGGCTCAACACCGTCGAGTCCGGCGGCAAGATCACCCAGATCTCGCTGCTCTTCTCCGGGTCGGTCTCGCTGTTCGGGCTCAACGCCAGCGTCGACCAGCTCGGGATCACGTGGAACGGCGGGGACGTCCTGTCGATCTCCAGCTGGTCGGTCGACCTCATGGGTCTGGCGGTCAGCGCCGACATGGCCGGGCTCACCCTCGCCGGGGGTCTGCTCAAGACCGTCGAAGGCAACGCCATCTCGTATGTCGGCATGCTCTCGGCCAAGTTCGCGGTCTATGGGCTGTCCGTCTTCGGTGGCTACACCAAGGACGGGGCCAACGCGTCGTTCTTCGTCTTCGGTGCTATCAACGGGCCGATCGGTGGCCCGCCGGCGTTCTTCATCACCGGCCTTGGCGGCGGCTTCGGGATCAACCGCGGTCTGCGGGTCCCCGACGACATCTCGAAGTTCGCCGACTACCCGTTCATCAAGGCGCTCGACCCGGCCGCGTCGGCGCCGAGCGACCCGATGGCCGAACTCGCCAAACTCAGCGTCTACTTCCCGCACCAGATGGGGAACTTCTGGTTCGCCGGCGGCATTTCCTTCACCTGCTTCTCCCTCGTCGACGGCATCGCGGTCATCGCGGTCTCCATCGGTGACGGCCTCGAGCTCTACCTCCTGGGCCTGGCCCGTATGGCGTTGCCGCGCCCGAACGCGGCGCTGGTCTCGATCGAGCTGGCCCTCCTGGCGCGGTTCTCCACGCGCGAGGGCGTGTTCATGATCAAGGCGCAGCTGACCGACAACTCGTGGTTGCTCTACGAGGACGTTCGCCTCACCGGCGGCTTCGCCTTCGCCGTGTGGTGGAAGGGTCCGCTCGCCGGGCAGTTCGTCCTAACGATGGGTGGCTACCACCCGAGCTTCCATCGGGACGGCTACCCCGACGTGCCCCGGCTGGGCATCATCTGGCGGGTCAGTGACGCGATCTGCATCAAGGGCGGCAGCTACTTCGCCCTGACCTCCGAGGCCCTCATGGCGGGCGTCGACGTCGAGGTCAGCGTCGACTTCGGCTGGGTCTGGGCGAGCATCGGCTTCGGGGCGCACGGCATCGTCTACTTCGACCCGTTCTGGTTCGAGGTCATGGCCTACGCCCGCATCAGCGCCGGGATCGACATCGACCTCGGCCTGTTCTCCATCAGCTTGAGCATCACCATCGGTGCCCAGATCAAGGTCTGGGGTCCGGAGTTCGCCGGGGAGGCGACCTTCGAGATCGGGCCATGCGATGTCACCGTCGGCTTCGGCAGCCAGACCAAGGTCGCCAAGCCGCCGCTGACCTGGCCGCAGTTCGTCGCGAAGTACCTCGAGGACAGCGGCTCCGGCTCGGCGCGATCGCTGTCCTCGATCGCCGGTAAGGGCTCGTTGCCGGCCAACACCGAGGGTGCCACCGCCGCTCCGAGCTCGGACGGCTCCGCCGAGCGGCCGTTCGAGGTGTTCGCCGAGTTCGAGCTGACCTTCGTCACCACCGTCCCGACCCAGTGGTTCGACGTCGGGCTGGACGAGGCGATCGAGATCCCCATCGTCCGATCCGACGGCGCCGGCAGCCAGTTGGGGCTGTGGCCCATGCAGTCGCGCGACCTGCAATCCCGGCTCGTCATCCGGCTGGAGAAGAAGGGCGCCAAGACCTTCGCCGCCGAGAACGTCGGCCTGCATCGGCTCATGGCCAACCTGGCCAAGGCCGCCAAGGACCCGGCCGGCACCCGGCTGGGCTCCGATGCCTTCCCGCTCGGGGCGTGGGGGCCACCCCAGCCTCTCGGGCTCCCGGTCACGCCGCTGCCCAGTGGTGACATCGTCACCGCTGGCAATCGGATCACCGTCGTGGCCCAGGTGGACCTCGTTCCCGGCAGCATCGAGATCGACTACTACCGGGTGGAGGCCGGCCGGCGTCGGCTGCCCCTGCAGGCCAAGGGCCCTGCCCGAGCCGCCTTCCTGGCCGTCTCGGCGACCCTGCCGCCGGTCACCCCGGCCACCGCCGAAGAGGCCCTGGCCACGGCGGCGCGCACGCTCTTCGGCCCCCGTGTGGTCCGCACCGAGGACCGCCCCGAGGGCCTGCTCGACCGGGGCGGTCACAGCAGCCTCGCCGCCGCCAGCTACGTCCGAGAACGGGTCGCCCCGCCGTTGTTCGGCAGCTTGACCGATGGCCTGGCCAAGGCGAACGGTGCCGACGGCAAGCGCAAGGCCGCTCCGGATGCGCCGACGAAGACCGCGCCCACGGTGCGCGCTCCGTTCGTCGCCGGCCTGCTGGCCTCGGGTGCCGGCGCCAAGGCGCGCGGGAAGGTCACCACGGTGGCTCGCCGCGACGTCAAACGTCGACTCGCGCCCTCGCTGGATTCGGTGCGGGGGCGGCTCGGCGTCCAGCTGCCCACCTCGCTGACCACCACTGCGGTGCCCGTCCGGGTCAAGGACGGCACCGTCCTGACCACCGCACCGGCCCCGTTCACCGACGCCCTCGGGCTGGCCGGTTCGGTCGTCGGTGGCCGCATCGGCAGCCCTGGGCTGGCGGCGCTGGTCGGCGGGCTGAACGGGTCCGGCGGTGGCGGTCCGCAGGCGGCCGGGCGGGTGCGGCGGTCGGCACCGGCCGGCCCACGCCGCGACGCCCAGGGCCGGTTCCTCCCGCAAGCCGACGAGACGGCCCAGCCGCTGCGGTCCGGCGACCTGGTCGTCCTCCAACTGCCCGACTCGGCCATCGACGTCGGCGGCGACCGACCCGAGCTGGTCATCGCCGGCGCAGCGCGTGTCGTGGTCACCGACGGGCACGCCGTCGTGATCGACACCGAGCTGCGCGACGGGTCGGTCGGCATACCGGTCGGGGCGAACCTCGTCGCGGTCCATAGCGACGGGGACGCCGACGCCACCGACGGGATGGCCGGCTGGCACCCGCACACCCGTGTCGCCCGGCTCGGTGGCCGCTCGGCCCTGGCGCCCGGAGCCACCCTGACCGTCGATCAGAGCGACGGGGGCGGGCTCGCCTGGACGACCGCGGCCGCGGTTGTCGCCACCGCCGGCAAGGTGACGACGCGGTTCACCCGAGCGGTGCGCACCGTCGTGGTGCTGCTCTCCGGGGACACCGCCCGGACCCTTGACCCGACCGAACTCGTCCTGCTCGGCGCGTCGGTCGCCACGGACCAGGCCGGCACGGCGGTGCCACCGACCGTGGTGTCGCTCGGCGCGCTGTCGGCATTGGTGTATGACGTTCGCCCCGACCCGCGGGCCGCTGCGGTCAGCGTCGCTGTCCGGGTCGGTGGGGCCTGGAGCCTCGCCGGTGTCCTCGGCGGCACCGACTCGGTCGCGCAGACCGCGGACGTCATCGCCCGGCGGGGCGTCGCCGGGGTGGCCGCCCGTCTCCTCGCGGCCAGCGGCCCCGGCACGACCGCGACCTGGAAGGCGGGTGGCTCTCGATGAGCGTCGGCGAGGGCAAGTTCCTCCTCTACAGCCACATCACGCCTCCCCTGAAAGCCGGCGAATACCGCTTCACCGCAACCCAGTCGCTGGCCGCCACCGACGAGGACGGCGACACTCTCGACGACGGGACGCTCACGGTCGATCCGCTGTCGACCTACGTCAATGTCACCTCGCCGAGATTCCAGTTGCCGCCCGACCAAGTCCTGTCCACGTATCCGCCGGCCAGCAGTGAAGGGTCCTACGGGACGAGGCTGCCGCAGATCGTCATCAAGCGGCGCACCCTTCCGTGGGAGCGCGCGGCCGACCCGGCGAACCCGGACACCCCGTGGCTGGCCCTCGTCGTCATCGCCGAGGGCGAGGCCGAGATCGTCCTCAACGCGCCGGTCGCCCAGTGCGTCACACCCGGGGTGGTCCTGGACGGTCGCGCCGACGTCGCGACGGGCAACTACCTCAAGGTGCGCAAGTCGATCATCGACAAGGTCTTCCCGACCCGCCTGGACGTGCCCTTGCTGGCGCACGCCCGCGAGGTGGACATCACCGACACCGAGCTGATGATGGGCGACGACGACGGCTTCCTCGCCGTGGTCATCGCGAACCGGCTTCCGGTGCCCGGGCGGGACGAGGCCGGCGGTGACGCGCCGGTGCGGTACCTCGCGGCGCTGATCAACCTCGAGGGGCAGTTCGAGACGCTGCTGCCCAAGGCGCCGCCTCCGGTCTTCACCCTCGACTACCCGCTCATCGCCGCGGCGCCGATGGTGGTCGGGGCGCCGACCTACGACCACGTGAAGATGGGCACCCATCCCGCCTACGCGCCGAAGGTCAACCCGGCGCAGGCTGGTGCGCATGGCCCGGTGATGGGGCCACATGCCGACGGCTTGGCTCCGGGAGCCGAGGGGGATCACGGCCCGGCGGCGCGGGCTGCGTCCGCGCCGGTCGCCGGGATGAGGCCGACCCCCGACTCGATCACTCCGAGCAGTGCTCGGCCGGGGCACTGGGACCTGGTCGGTGCGACCTCAGCGCAGCAGGTCTACGTGGAGATGGCTGCGCCGTTCTCCATCGTCCAGACGGCGGTCCTCGACACGTTCTTCGACCCCGTCCACCGCTTCCCGGTGCTGCTGCACTGGAGCTTCACCTCGACCGGTGACGTGACCTTCAAGTCGCTCATGGAGAACCTCGACAACGGGCTGCTCGGCACCTTGCCTGCACACCGGCCCTATGCGGCCCCGGCCACCCCCGACAACCCGGACCGCGACGCCCAGGAGCTCGACGGTCGGCTCCCGCTCGAAGTGGTCGAGACCGGTCACCTCGGCTTGGTCCAGCGCACGCGGCGCGGCGACGAGGTCCGAGCCTGGTATCGCGGGCCGCTGCTGCCGCACCCGGCCGACACCAAGAGCCCGCGCCTGCCGCTGGCACACGCCAGCGATCAGCTGCGCACCGTCATACCGGACGGCCGCGAGGACCTGTCGCTGGCGGTCGCCTTCGAAGTCGGGCGGCTGCTTGCGTTGTCCAGCCCACAGGTCGTCGCCGCCCTGCTGCGCTGGCGCCAGGAGGGCTACCAGGCGGCTCGACGGACCGCGATCTGGGACAGCGCCATCAAGGACCTGGACGGGTTCCTCGCGACGGACGCGATCCTCGGACGGGACGTGGGACTGCACCTCGGCCGGGCCCTGGCCAAGGCGATGGTCGACAACCCCGTCGACATCCTCGGCCAACCGCAGATCCTCATCGAGGCCGGGACCCCGTTGCCCGTCGACGGCCGCGCCCTGGACATCGTCACCAAGGGTCTGGGCCTGCCCTCGCTCAAGGGCGACCTGACATCGATGCTCGAGACGGTGCGCAACGTGCAGATCCCCCGCGTCGAGCTCGCCGACCTCGCCGCGATCGGGGACCACGGCGGCTTCGGTGGGATCGCCGCAGGTGACCTGAGCCACCTCCAGGACGACCTGCTCGGCAGTCTCGACGTGAGCCTGACCCACCTCGCGGCCGGGGCGCTGTCCACCCAACTGACACGTGATCCGGTGCTGGGGCCGACCTTCACCGGCCTGGAGCTCGGCCTGACCCCTCAGCCGCGTCGGGATCATCTCGACGAGCTGCTCGAGCACGGGCCGGCCGGGCGGCGCGGTGCTGCCGATCAGGACACGGACGACATACCGGTCGGCGACGAGCCGGACGAGGACGACACGGGAGGTGGGCGGTGAAGCTCGACAAGACGGTCATGGTGAGCGCCCTTCCGCTCGCCCTCCACGCCCAGAAGGCCAAGCCGGTGGTCGTCGTCGGTGACGATCTCGACTCGGCCATGCCGGCCGACCTGCGCAGCTTCCTCGTCGGCCTGCGGCTGCTGGAGGGCGTGCCGTTTGCCAACCTCGTCGCCGACACCGAGTTGCTGCCGCGGGAGTCGATCCGGTGGTTCTATCTGGACCGACGCTGGACCGATGCGTTGGTCCAAGGCTCATTGTCCGTGGGCACCGTCAACAGTGACGACCGCACCCACCTGAGCGCCCAATACGACGCGATCCGCGCCGAGTTGGACCAGGAGGAGCGCAACCGCCGTCGGGCCAAGGATTCGGCGAGGTTCGCCGGGTCGGTCGACGCCGTGAGCGGTTTCCTGCTGCGCTCCGACGCGGTCGCCGGCTGGCCCGGGCTGCACGTTCGCGCGTTCACCGTCGACCCGGAGGAGGCCGACGACGCCCGCTACCAGGAGGACGACGCGCGCCGGATGAGGCTGCTGCGCCTCGAACGGCTGGCCCCGGCGGTGCTGCTGTGCCTGTTCGACGGCGTCCCGAGCGTCGTCCATCTTGAGGAGCCCCGCCAAGGCGTGCAGTTCGGCGTCGACCAGAAGGGCGAGGGCGCCAACGAGAAGCTCATCCTGCGCCCGCGGAACCCGGCCACCTTCGACTACCTACCGAACAAGGAGGTCACCGTCCCGTTCCGCTCCGGCACCGGCACCTCCGGCGTGGTCGACATCCAACGGCTGAGCACCGATCTGCGAGCGCAGGTGGGGCTGGCTCAACCGATGACCTCGGCGGACTACGCGACCCAACTCATCCGGTTCCCCTGGCGACAGGTCTGGGGTGACCCGGAGGGTCACGTCGTGGCCGACGTGTTCACCGTCCAGATCGCGTATGCCGCACTCGCTCCCCTGTTCACGGTGCAGCCATGAGCGACCTGAACCCCGAACTGCTCGCCAAGGCGGCCTTCTCGAACCGCTGGGCCGCGCTGGCCCGGGTCGGCTACGACCTGGAGACCGTGGGCACGTGGGATGTCACGCTCCCCAGAGCCCAGCGACTCCTGGTCCCCATCGACGTCCAGGCCTTCGTCTCGTCCGCCGCGGCGGCCGAGGGGGTGGTCGCCGTCGGTGGGGTGCGCGACGACCCGGCTCCGTTCGCCGACCCGGCTCCACTGGCGCCCGGCGTCCACCTGCACTGGGCCATGCCGGACGCCCTGCTGCGTGGTCGGCACGACCCGGCCACCGGTTCACTCGTCCTACCCACCTTGCCGGATCGCTGGGTCGTCGTGCGCACCGTCCTCCCGGCGAGGTGGCGCACCGCCCACGTCAGGGGCTGGATCGTCGACGCCCAGTCCGGCCAGGTCGTCCCCCTCGCCGGGTTCGACGGCACCCTGCCCGCCGGACCGGACCCGCTGACGCGTCTCGACGGCGCGAGCGGGGGCACCTTGCTGTGGAGTGCCACGTATGCCGGTGCGGCCGGTCGCTTCACCCTGCACGACCCGCTCGACGACCTGGACCAGATCCGTGACCAGGCCGGTGAACTGCACGGCGGCCGTGCGGTCTATACCGTTGCCGGGTGGTGGTCCGACGAGGCGGCCGACCCACTCGCCGGGGCCCGGGGGCCGGTCCGACTGCTGTCCGCGCTCACCGCGCTGGGGTGGTCGGCCAACCTTGATGCCGCCGACGACGAGGTGCCCGTCGAGGACCGCCGGATCAAGCGCAGCCGCAGTGGTGCCGGACTGACCTCCCCGGACGGCTCACCCCCGGTCACGTGGGTCACCAAGGACTCCCGCACCCGTTCCCGGTATGGCGCGCACGCCCAGGACTCGGCGCTGCCCGTCGACACCGTGCACGAGATCCTCATCGGCCCGGCCCTGCCGGGCTACCACTGCCTGCTGCACGGCTTCGTCGCGGGCGTGCCGATCGACGGCACGGCCGCCGGGGCCGACAGCGCACCGCGCAAGAGCGACCTCGGCGCTGCCGTCGGTCTGGACCTGGACGACGTCGCCGCCGCGTTCGCCGCGCCCGGTCTGGGGCTCGGCGCGGGGGGTCGTTCCGCCGCTGAGCGGCTCTGCGCGGCGTTCACCTCGGACCTGTTGACCCGGATCGGCACCGTCGACGGCCTGGCCGATCTCGAGGAGCGGGAGCATTCCGAGGCGTTCTGGTCGTTCAACGGGCCGCCCGTGCCGGGCGCGGTGCCGGATGTGCTGCGCGGGGAGGATTCGGTGCCGCTCGGGCCGTCGGCGATCGGGCGCAAGGGCCGCGCGGGTGCGGCCGGTCGGGCCGTGCGCCTCCCCAAAGGCGTCCGTATCAGCGAGACGTCGCCGTCATACCGGACCGGGGTGTCGCCGCTCGGGGCGAAGCAGGACGGCAAGCAGACCCGCGCCCGCGACACCGAGAAGGCGCAGCGCGAGGCCGCCCCCAACCCCTCGCCGGCGGCGAGCCGGGAAGTGAAGCGGCCCGCGCCGCGCATGTTCCGGCCCGCTCCGGCGATTCTGGGGCTGCGGGGGGTCAAGCCGCACCCGCGGGTGCGCGGGGACGGGTCCTACGACGGCGGCCTGCTGCGGTGTCGTTTCCCCAGCGAGGTCGTCCGGGGCATCCGTGGAGCAGTGTCCGGTGCTTCGGTCGTCCCGACCCTCGGTTCGGGGGCGGTGCCGACCGAAGTGCTCCCCCTGGTGCGCGAGGCGGTCGTCATGGACCCCTACTCCAGCCAGTGGCTGGCCGCCGCGGGTGCCCCACCCCAGGTCGACCTGCCGGCCTACGAGACGCGCATCCGCGGCGAGATGGTGCGGATCTACGGCCTGTCCGGCCGGTATGACGGGTCGGGTGCAGCCGCCACCTTGGACCATGTGAAGGCCAGCGGCCCGCAGGCCGACTCCACGAACCGGTGGACCGACATGACCGTCCTGGCCAAGGGACAGGCCAGCCAGGTCGCCGCCGAGCTGGCCCGTGCCGCGCTCCTGGACGGCACGCCCCCCAGCCCGGTCGCGGTGACGACGTGGCGTCAGCCATGGGTGCCGCTGTGGGTCGAGTGGCAGGTGCGCCTCGACGGCACCGACCGCATCGAGGGATGGGAGCTGCCCGATCTCGATGTCGTGCGTGGCGGGTCTGCGCCCGACACGGTGAGCCGCACGGTCATCGGGCGAAGCCCCCTGACCCACGGCGTGGGCAAGGCGCTCGCCGATGCCGTGACGACGTGGTTGCAGGCCGAGGACGCGCGGGATGCGACCCCCGGTCAGCGCGACTCGATCCTGTCGGACAGCGACGAGGCGGTGTTGGCCAGACTTCGTGACCTCGTGGCCCCGCTCGATGTCGCGTCGGTGTCCCTCGACGGTGTTCGGGAGGCCTTGTTGGGCATCGAGTATGTCGGCCAGGTGGTGCGGGAGAAGGCCGCCGACGGCACGTCCCACCCGCCGGCCCCGGGTGTGCCGGTGCCGCTCTTCGGCGGGACCATGACGATCGAGGCGGCTCGGGTCGTCGATGCCTTCGGCCGGGTCACCGACGTGCCCGTGGACACCGTGGTGACGACGAGCCGGCTCGAGGTCGCCGGCCAGGCCGCCACGATCCATCAGCCGGCTCGGCTGCAGCACGGCGGTCGGTGGCTGTTCCGGCTCATCGACCCCGCGCATCCGCTGGGGAGCGACCCCCTCACCGCTCGGGAGGCGTCGGTCGACCAGATCAGCCCGACGTTGGCGGTCAACCCCGTGTCCGGCTTCCTGCTGCCGGACCACATCGATGAGGCTCTCGAGGTCTTCGACGTCGCGGGCAACCCGCTCGGGCAACTGATGCACGACCCGGTGTCCGACGCGGTGCAGTGGGAGCCGGCGCCCGGTCGGCCGCTGCCGCCGGATGCCGGTCCGCTGGCCGACATACCGGCTGCTGCCCAGCACGCTGCGCTGCTGGCGGCGGGCGTGGTCCGAGCGGACGTCGCGGCGCGACACGGCGACGTCCCGGCGACGGCGAGCTCGCTGTCGGCCCTGCTGCGGACCATCGACACGACGCTGTGGTCGGTCGACACGTTCGCGGCGATCGGCACCCCGAGCATCGCCGGGCTGGTGGGTCGACCCATCGCGGTGGTGCGGGCCACCCTGCGGTTGGACGCGCCGGACGATGTGGCCGAGGTGAAGGTGACCCATCCGGACGGGCCGGCGGGCCGTTCGGCGGCGTTCCTTGCCGGGCTGGCCGGGCAACGGTTCCCGGTGCGGATCGGCGATCTCGGGCGCAGCGATGATGCCGTCCTCGGGTTCTTCGTCGACGACGACTACACCCACCTGCGCGTGGTGGACAAGGTCGTCGCGGCGCAGGCCCTGGACAGCGGTCGGCACCGGGGCCACCTCGGTCTGCTCGGTGCCGTGACCGTCCCGCAGACCGTGCCGATCGACCACCCGTTCCTCACCGCCGAGGACACCTTGTGGGTCGAGGTCGGGCAGGTGGTGCGGCTGACCCTGCTCATGCTGCCGGCGGGCAAGGTGCACTTGACGTCCGGCATCCTGCCGCGCAAGGCGCTGGCCCTCGCCGACGACTGGGTCACCCCCGGGCTGACCCGGATGGTGCCTTCGGTGCGGGTCGGCCCGGTGCTCGTCGACCCCGCCGAGATCCGCCTGCCCACCATTGCGTCCCTGGGCGAGGACCAGGTGTTCACCCGTCGCACCGGTCCGCTCAGCTGGCGCGACGACCCCATCGTCGCCGCCTCGCAGGCCGCGCTGCTGCCTCGGCTGCCGCACGAAGCCCAGGAGGGCTGGATCCGCGTTGCCCCGGACGACGAGGACGGTGCGCCGTGAGCCCGCAACGCCGCAAGCCCGCCCGGCAGACCAAGGCCCAGCAGCTCGCCCAGGCCGCCCTGGACCGGGAGGCGCGCAAGGCCGCCAAACGGGGCCGCGCAGTGGAGCGGACCCGGTTCCAGCGTGAGCTCGCCGGGGACGTCGACATCGTGGCGCTCTCGCAGGCCTTTGCGGCCGCGGTCGACCACGTGGTCGAGGAGGCCGCCCGCGCCGAGGCGGCCGCTCCGGCTAAGGGGGCCGCGCCCGCCGACGGCGACGCGGCGCGTCGCGAGGCCGCGCCGATGGCCTTTCCCGGTGCGGCAGCCGGCCGCTGGGTGCCGATCGGGCCGTCGGCGGTGCGCCGCGGCCAGGCCATGGACCGTCCGCGGGTGTCCGGCCGCATCCGAGATCTTCAGGTCAACGACACGGGCCAACGCGCGTATGCCGCCAGCGCCAAGGGTGGCGTGTGGTACACCGAGGACGCCGGTGCCACCTGGGCGCCGGTCGGGGGCTGGGCCGAGGTCCGGCGGTCCGCCGGCGGGTCGGTCAACGCGCAGACCTGCGGGTGCCTGCTGGTGTCCTTCGGCGCGATCTCAGCCCTCGATGTGGTGTTGGTCGGCACCGGTGAGACCACCCCGTGGCAGCTCGCGACCGGCGAGGCGAGTCAGGGCGGGATCGGCGTGCTCGCCGCCCTCGGGCCTGTGACCGCCGGAGCCGGCGGGGCACCCTGGGATCGCGACACCGGTCTGACCCAGCTGGAAGGCCGCGGGATCTTCCGCCTCGCGCGGTCGCCCGCCTCGCGACCGTGGTCCGATGCCGGCGCCGATCAGGACGTCGTCCTCGCCGCCACGAGTCGTGGAGCCTTCATCGGGACGCGCTCGGCCCTCCCCGCGGTCGGCGGCGCCAACCCACTGCCCGCCCGGTCCGGTTACACCTGGGCGCCGTGGGCCGCGCTCAACGCCTTCGTCGGCTCCACCCCTGTCGTCACCGACGTGCTGTGGTTGCCGGGCGGACGAATTGTCGTGGCGTTCTACCGCACAGCGGTGAACGGGGCGCTCCTGCCCGGCGGCGTCGTGGTCGCCAACACCCTCGCCGGCCCCTTCCAGTGGGTGACCAACCTGCAGACCCCACCGACGCACGTGGGCCGGCTCTCGCTGGCCCGCGGGCCGGCCAACCGGGTCTACGTGCTGGGCGAGCTGCAGCCGCCGCCGATCGGCGTCGTGGCGCAGCCGGCCGTGCCCACGCTGTGGCGGATCGCGGACGTCACCGTCAACCCGCCGGTCGCGACCCCGGTGCCCGGTGTGCCGCCCGGGATCTGGGGCACTCAGCGGGACTACGACCAGGCCATCGCCGTCGATGACGACGGCGGCACGGACCGGGTCTACCTCGGCGGCAGTGTCGCCATGCCCCGCCCGAACACCCAATGGGGGGCGTCGCTGTGGGCCTTCCAGGTGTCGCCCGCTCCAGCCCTGGTGCCCGTCCCCAACGTCTCGCGGGCCGGCGGCATACCGGCCGGGGGCGACGGCGCCGACCAGGCGGGGCTCATCGGCAACAACGTCCACGGCGACGTTCACTCGATCCGCCTGGTCCGACCCGCAGCCGGTCAGCAGCACGTCTGGGTGACCTCGGACGGAGGGGTGTTCCGGTCCACCCAGGCCGGACGGGTGAACACGTTCGCGTCCTGCGCAACCGGTTTAGCGGCACTTGAACCGATATTTGTGGCCAGCCATCCGACGTCCAGCCACTTCCTCCTCACCGGCTTCCAGGACAACGGCGCCCAGGTGCGGATCGGTGACACGCTGTGGGAGGAGACGTTCGTCGGCGACGGCGGCGGGGTGGCCTTCCACCCGGTTCACAGCCATATCGTCGTCGCGCAGTGGACCCAGGCCACCTGGCAGGGCCAGCCGGCCAGCGAGTACATCGACCCGATCCAGCGGTTCTCCGGTGGCCCCGGTGACCTGACCAACGACCGCGAGAACGGGCTGGCGCGGTTCTATTCAGGGGCCGCCACGGTGCGCGTCTCGGCGAGCGTCGGCCGGGTCGCGCTCGGCACCGAACGGGTCTGGCTCACCGACGATCTCGGTGGAGCGGCCGGTATGACGTGGCGTGTCCTGCCGATCGTGCCGCCCGCCCCGCCGCCGCGGGTCGCAGCGGCGGCGACCGACCCACGCTCCGGCGGCGGCGACCTACCGGCCCAGCAGGGGGTCGGTGTTCCCCCCGGTTTCGGGTCCGTGGTGGCCCTCGACTGGGCCTCCCCGACGGTGCTGCTCGCGGCATACAGCGGGGGGGTTGTGCGGTACACGGAGGCCCCGGCCGGCCGCTGGCTCGACGAGCAATGGCCACTGACCGCGGCGACGGTAGCCATTCCGGCCAACGCGACGATCACGGACATCGCTGCGGAGCCGGGCACGTCGAACTTCTACGTCACCACGACCGGGGACGGGACCGACCCCACGGTCGAGACGCTCTGGTACTTCGACAACGCCGTCGCCGGAGGCACCTTCCAGCCGACCGGGCTGCGGCGCATGCTCGACGTGCCACCACCGCCGGCCGCGGCGGTGACCCAGGGACCGCTGGACCCGGCCTACGCGGTCGTCGTCGACCCGGCCAGCCCCCTGGTCGTGTATGTCGGCACGGCAACCGGGGTCTGGCAGGGCACGCGGACGCCAGGGACGATGCCGTTGGCCTGGACTCCCTACGCCAACGGTCTGCCGCAGGCGACGGTGCAGGACCTCGACATCTGGCGCGATCCGGGCGGGGCCGTCTCGCCGCGGTTGCTGCGTGCCGCAGTCCAGTCCCGCGGTGTCTGGGAGGTGGACCTGTCCGCCGCCGCGAAGCGGGAGACGTTTGTGCGGATCCATGCTCGGGACGACCGGAGGCGGCTGCCGACGCCGCTGGCCAACCCGCGGCGTGGCGTGGCGGCTCCCCCCGAGGTGGTCCACGCGAGCCCGGACATTGCGGTGCGCCCCCAATGGCCGGTCGCGGCCCCGCCCCGGTTCCTGGCGGCACCACTCATCACGCCCGGCAACGCCCCCCGCTACCAGACCTGGACCTTCCAGACGGCGTTGCGGTGGCGGTATCCGGCGGTGGTTGCCGACGGGACGTTCAGCGAAGCCTTCGGTGACATCGTGGCCATGGAGCGTTCGCGACTGGGGCTGGCCAACGCGACGGCCCGAATCGATCAAGCCTTGTGGAACGCGGTCGTCGGCAATGCGGCTGTGGCCGGCTCCGGGATCCGGCTGGATGCCAACGGCGCGGTCAGCGCCGCCGCCGGTGACCCGTTGGCGGTCTATCGGGCTCCCTGGCAGAGCGCCGACAGCCCGCAGACCCGCACCGCCGCGGCCACCGAGCTCGACCTGCTCGACCTGGTGCAGCCGGTGCAGGATGCCGGCGGGGTGTGGACGGTGTTCCGCGAACCGACCACCGTCGATGTCCTCCTGCACCACCGAGATGCCCGCTCCGTCGCGGCCAACCGGTCGTGGGGTCTGCTGCTGTGGCAGTCCCGCCAGACCAGCGCGGAGTTGCTCAACCTGGCGCTTCCCGACCTGGTGGCGCTGACCACCGCAGCCGTGGCCGGCGTGGCCCTCCCTGCGGTCGGCACCTGGAACGTGGCCACCCTCGGCGGTGGGGCAGCGCTGCACCCTCTCGGGGTCGCCCTGGACGCCCGCCTGCCTCGAGCAGTCTCCTTCGACGTCAACCTCTCCGGTGTCACGGCCGGCCATCGAGTGCTCTTCCTGGCTGTCGTCGGATCCCGTGACGACGACACCCAACCGATCGAGGCTCCCACGGGTGCTCCCGCCACGGTGCGCGATCTGGTGCTCGGTTGGCCGCATGCCGCCTGCCGCATCGTCCGGGTGGTTGCTCGCCCCTAGGGATCTCGCGATGCGGCCGCCATACCGGCGTGCCCGCTCGCCGGTCCGGTTGAGTGGGGAGTTTCGCGTGTCAGGACGTACGAAACTCCCCACTGAACGGGCCGGGCGGGTCGGGCGCGGGGCCCGGGCGGGTCGGTGCGGGGGTGGGCCGGTGGCGTATCCCCGGGTTAGGTTGGACTCTGCGACCCCGGGATGGTGTCCGGTGTCCGGATGGGACGAGAGGACCTTCATGCCTCACCAGGAACGGTCTGCGCTCGTCACGGTCGCCAATCGGCTGCCTGTCGCCGGTGAGTCGGGCGAGGGCGGGTGGACCTGGCGGATCGCCCCCGGTGGGCTGGTCTCGGCCGTGGCCCCGGTCATGCGCGAGCGCGGCGGCACGTGGGTCGGCTGGGCGGGCGTGAGCCCTGACGTCGAGGTCCCCAGCGAGGCGGAGGGCATCGCTTTGGCCCCGGTGCCGTTGGCTGAGGACGACATCGAGCTGTTCTACGAGGGGTTCTCCAACGCCACCGTGTGGCCTCTGTATCACGATGTCACGGCGCAACCGGAGTTTCACCGCGCGACCTGGCAGGCCTACCAGCGGGTCAACCAGCGGTATGCCGAGGCAGCCGCCGAGGTGGCCGGGCCCGGGGCGCTGGTCTGGGTGCACGACTACCACCTGCAACTCGTCCCCAAACTGCTGCGGGAACTGCGCCCCGACGTGCGGATCGGCTACTTCAACCACATCCCGTTCCCGCCATACGAGTTGTTCGCGCAGCTGCCATGGCGACGCCAGATCGTCGAGGGCCTGCTCGGTGCGGACCACCTCGGTTTCCAGCGCGGTCAGGACGCCAACAACTTCCTGCGGGCCTGCCGCCGGGCCCTGCGGTTGCCGACGCGGGAGGGTGCCGTCCTGGTCCTGGATCGGGGCAAGCCCCGGCGCGTGACCGCCAAGGCGCACCCGATCAGCATCGCCTCGCGCGAGTGGGACGAGTTGTCGGTCACCACCGAGGTCGCCGACCAGGTGGCTCAGTTCCGGGAGCAGCTCGGTGGCCGACGGCTGCTTCTCGGTGCGGACCGGCTCGACTACACCAAGGGCATCGAGCACCGGCTCAAGGCCATCGGCGAGCTGTATGACGACGGCGCGCTCGACCCCGACGAGGTCATGGTGGTCCAGGTGGCGAGTCCGACCCGGGAGCGGGTCGAGGCGTATCTGCGGCTGCGCGAATCGACCGAACTCCTCGTCGGGCGGATCAACGGAGAGCACTCGAGGCTGGGTGCGCCCGCCGTGCACTACCTGCGCACGTCGTTCGACCGAGCCGAGATGCTCGCCCTGTATCGGCTCGCCGACGTCATGCTCGTCACTCCGCTGCGCGACGGCATGAACCTTGTGGCGAAGGAGTTCGTCGCCGCGCGCAGTGATCTGCGCGGTGTCCTCGTGCTCAGCGAGTTCACCGGGGCTGCCGATAGCCTGACCCGCGCGCTGATGGTCAACCCGCACGACATCGCCGGGATCAAGGAGGCCATCCTTCGCGGTCTGCAGATGCCCCCGCGGGAGCAGGCGACCCGGATGCGCTCGATGCGTCGTGAGGTCCTGCGGCACGATGTCGCGGCCTGGGCCGACGGGTTCTTGGGGGCGCTCGACGACGGGGCGCGGCGGTCATCGTGACCCGGCCCGCCATACCCGACGATCTGGCGGCGGCGCTGAGCGCTGTGGCCGCGGCCCCTTCGGTGCTCGTGGTCACGGATTTCGATGGCGTTCTCGCGCCTATCGTCCGGCTGCGCGAGACGGCCGCTGCGCTGCCCGAGAACCGGGGCGCGCTGGGCGAGTTGGCGCAGATGCCCGGGATCCACCTCGCCATCGTCTCGGGGCGCACCCTGGATGACCTGCGGCGTCTCGCCCAGGCGCCGCCCGGTGCAGTGCTGATCGGGTCGCACGGCCATGAGACCAGCCCCCTGGGGCCCGGTCTGAGCGAGGGTCAGAGTCGGCTGCGCATGGACATCCTGGCGCTGCTCGCCGAAGTCCACGATCGGCACCCGCTCACCGAGGTCGAGGAGAAGGCGCTCGGCGCCGCGCTGCACACTCGGCGGGCCGACCGGGCCGAAGCCCTCGCCGCCACTGGGCAGCTGATCGTGGCGGCCACTGGGTTGCCGGGCGCCCACGTCACGCTCGGCAAGGAGGTGGTCGAGGTCGCGGTCGCTGCGACGACGAAGGGGGATGCGGTCACCCGACTGCGCGACCAGCTGCATCCGGACGCCGTGGTCGTGCTCGGTGACGACCTCACCGATGAGGCGGCGTTCGCGGTGCTCGGCCCTTCGGATGTCTCGATCAAGGTGGGCGAGGGAGTGACGCTGGCCCGATTCCGGGTGGCCGATCCGAGGGCGGTCGCCGTGGTGTTCGAGACCCTGCTGTCGTCGCGGCGGATCACTCGCTGACCGCCGCGCCGCTCGTTCAGGCCGCTCGTTCAGGCCGCTCGTTCAGGCCGGTCGTTCAGGCCGGACCCCAGGGGACTGCGGGCGGGGAGGGCTCGTGCTGCATCCGGCCGTTGAGTGGGGAGTTTCTGCGGCACTCGGTCGTTGAGTGGGGAGTTTCTGCTGTCCCAACGACGGAAACTCCCCACTGGACGCGAGCGGTCGCGGGTGTTGGGGCCTCGGGGTGCGAGAAGTCGCGACAGCGCCCCCTGGAGTGGTGGGGTTTGGGGTGACGGCACGGCTCCCTGATTGAGGGGGCCACCGGCGAGATTCTTGATGTGTACCGCCAAGTACTCATCGAAGGAGATCTCACCGATGGCTATGT
>JBPOIZ010000063.1:0-34255 GCA_052034115.1 Actinomycetota bacterium | reverse complement strand
AGCGCCGACGGACCTGGCTTGGGCCAGCGCTACGACATTGTGGGCATACGTGGTGTTCTCCATGCCGCCCTTGGGGGCGTTCTCATCCCTGGTCCAGGCCACCGTTATCAACCGCGCGGGCCCAGCGGGTGGCTGGGCCGGCGCGGTTGATCACGGTGCCCTGGACCAGGAATGAGAACGCCCCCACGGCCGGCCTGAAGACCACCTCGTATGCCGACAATGTCGTCGCGCTGGCCCATGCCAGGTCCGTCGGCGCTGACGAGGCGGTCTTCCACAACACCGCCGGGCGGGTCTGTGAGGGCACCGGCAGCAACATCTTCGTCGTCAGCGGCGGGGTCGCCCGGACGCCGGCTGCCTCCGAGGGGCCCCTGTTGGGAGTCACCCGCGACTTGGTGCTGGAGTGGGGTCGGGCCGGCGGCTTCGAGGTGCTGGAGACGCCGATCACTGCGGCCGAGTTGGCCAAGGCGGAAGAGGTGTTCATCACCTCCTCGACGCGCGATGTGTTGGCCGTGACCGGGATCGACGGCCGGGACCTGCCGGTAGGCCCGGTGACGACCGCTCTGGCCGAGGTGTTCCGGGCCCGCAGTCACGAGGAGGTCAACCCGTGAGATCCGACGACCGGATGCAGCGCGACCCGATCGACTACTCCGACCCCAACAAGCTCCTGGATGCCGCCGAGGACCGCTGGGCCTGGCGGGCGCGGATCCGGTCGAACCCCACCAGCGCCCGCATCTACCGCATAGCCGTCTTCGTCCTGGGCTTGGTCGTGGTCGTCGTCGGGCTGGCACTGGTCCCGCTGCCTGGGCCGGGCTGGGTGATCGTCTTCGTGGGCGTCGCGATCTGGGCGTCGGAGTTCGAGAAGGCCCAGCAACTGCGGGACTGGGGGAAGGCTCGCCTGTCCGAGTGGAACACCTGGGTGCTCGCGCAGCCGTGGTGGGTCAAGCTCGCGATTACCGTGGCGACGATGGTCCTCGTCGGACTCTTCTTCTGGGCGGTCTTCGTTCTTATGGGCGTCCCGACCTGGCTCCCGGACCCGGTCGAGCGGCCGTTCACGCTGCTCCCGGGCGTCGACTAGGGCCGAATTGGGTTCAGCCCCAGGTCGGACGGTATGGTGAGCCCCGCCCGGATGTGTAGCTCAGTTGGTTAGAGCGTTCGCTTCACACGCGAGAGGTCGGGGGTTCGAGTCCCTCCACATCCACCACTGTGTCCGGCGTCGGCCACGAGCGATGGGGATTCGTCCTCCACGTTCACCGAGTGATGGGCCCCCGTCCTGCCCGCCTCGCCGACCGTTGGGTCTCCGCCCAGTCCCGCCTCACCGAGTGATGGGGATTCGGCGTCCGGCCTCGCCGAGGGTTGGGGATTCGGCGCTGTGAGGGGGCCACAGCGACTGATCGCCATACCTCGTGGTGCGCCGGTGACGGATCCCCATCTCTCGGGCGGCCCGAGGCATGATCGCTGACGAGGTCGTGGAGCCCGCAGGTGGCATCAGCCTCCAGGTGATCGGCCTTCGTCCTCCACGGCTCACCGAGCGATGGGGATTCGGCGTCCGGCCTCGCCGAGCGATGGGATTCGGCGTCCGGCCTTGCCGAGCGATGGGAATTCGTCGTCCAGCCTCGCCGAGGGTTGGGGATTCGGCGCTGTGAGGGGGCCACAGCGCCCGATCGCCATACCTCGTGGTGCGCCAGTGACGGATCCCCATCTCTCGACCGGCCCAAGGCATGATCGCTGACGAGGTCGTGGAGCTCGCACCGGGCCTCAGCCGACGAGTCTGCCGGCGCTGCGGGGTTCGACCCTCGCGGTTCTGGGTACCCCACGGTGAGCGGAAGCGGTGGACGTCCACCCTGGGAGCCCGCACACTGGTCAGACGTGCGTCGCGGCCCCGTGATGCCCGGTCCAACCAGGAGGTGCGACATGCAGGACACCCCGCAAAGCGCAGGAGGCACTGACGACGCCCGCTCGGCGGCGATCTCGTCGTTGCGCCGCAGGTCGCAGGCCAAGCGGCTGGTCATCCTCTTCGCGCTCGTGGAAGTCATGCTCATCGTCATCTGGGCGGCCAGTGGTCGTGGGTCGTTCTGGCCGCTGTGGCCCGGGATCGGGATGGGTATGGCGGCCGCGTGGAGCCTTTTCGGGGCCTACGGGCCGGCCAACTCCCCGAGCGAGGGCCAGATCGACCGTGAGATGCGGCGTCAGCAGGGCTGATGAGCACTGGGGTTGTGACGTCGATCCACATCTATCCTCGGGCCGGTGAGCCGGGCCAGGAGCTCGACGGCGTCGATGTCTTGGAGCATGGCCTGGACGGGGACCGGTCGAAGAACGCGCCGGTCTCGCTGTGCAGCGTCGAGGAGTATGTCGCGACATACCCGAAGGCGAACTTCGTCATCGACCTGCCCACCGCAGCGCTCGGCAAGGTCCTGGGGCAGCGCATTCAGCTGGGGGAGTGCAGCCTGGAGGTCGTCGAGAGGCGGGCCAGTTGTGGCGTCCTCTACGCCGTCGTCGCCCAGCCCGGTGCGGTCTGCGTCGGGGATGCGCTCTTCGTGGCCGGACCTGAGGGATAACCGGCGGCACCGTCGGTCCTGCCCTCGGTACGATCAGGGCGGCGCGCGGCCCGCGCGCTCGACCGACCAGCCCGAAGGGACCACCGTGTCTGCCCTCATCTCCGTCCACCTCTCCGGCGCCCAGCGATCGGTGGACGAGGGCACTACTGCCGGTGCCCTGTTCGAAGGCCAGCGGGACATCGTCGTGGCCAAGGTCAACGGTGAGCTGCGCGACCTGGCCCACGTGCTCGGTGACGGTGACGTCGTCGAGCCGGTCGGTCTCGACTCCGACGAAGGCTTGGCCGTGCTGCGCCACTCCTGCGCGCACGTCCTCGCCCAGGCGGTCCAGCAGGTCAACCCGGACGCCAAGCTCGGTATCGGTCCGCCGATCCGGGACGGCTTCTACTACGACTTCGACATCGCGACGCCGTTCACGCCGGAGGACCTCAAGGCCCTCGAGCGGGCCATGCAGAAGATCATCAACGAGGGCCAGCTGTTCGTGCGCCGCGAGGTCACCGACGAGGACGCTCTGGCCGAGTTGGCCCACGAGCCCTACAAGTGCGAGCTCATCGGCCTGAAGGGCGGCGCCTCCGAGGACGCTGCCGAAGGGGCCTCCGTCGAGGTCGGTGGGGCTCAGCTGACGATCTACGACAACATCCGCAAGGACGGCAGCCGCGCTTGGGGCGACCTGTGCCGAGGCCCGCACATCCCCAACACCAAGCTGCTCGGCAACGCCTTCAAGGTCATGCGCAGCGCAGCGGCATACTGGCGCGGCGACCAGGCCAACAACCAACTGCAGCGGGTCTACGGCACGGCATGGCCGACGAAGGGCGACCTGACGGCATACCTCGATCGGTTGGCCGAGGCGGAGAAGCGCGACCACCGCAAGCTCGGCGCCGAGCTGGACCTCTTCTCCTTCCCCGATGAGATCGGGTCGGGCCTGGCGGTCTTCCACCCCAAGGGCGGCGTGCTCAAGCGGGAGATGGAGGACTACGTCCGCCGCCGGCATATCGAGGAAGGCTTCCTGTATGTCGGCACGCCGCACATCTCCAAGGAGGGCCTGTTCCACACCTCCGGGCACCTGCCGTACTACGCGGACACGATGTTCCCGCCCATGGAGATGGAGGGCAGCGACTACTACCTCAAGGCCATGAACTGCCCGATGCACAACCTCATCTACCGCTCCCGCGGACGGTCCTACCGCGAGTTGCCGATGCGGCTGTTCGAGTTCGGATCCGTCTACCGATTCGAGAAGTCCGGTGTCGTGCACGGGTTGACCCGGGTGCGCGGGATGACGCAGGACGACAGCCACTCCTACGTCACCAAGGAGCAGGCGGGCGCCGAGGTCAAGCACCTGCTCGGGTTCGTCCTGTCGTTACTGCGGGACTTCGGCCTGGACGACTTCTACCTGGAGCTGTCGACCCGCGACGACAACAAGCTCGACAAGTTCGTCGGCTCCGAGGAGGACTGGGCCGAGGCGACCCGAGTGCTGGAGGAAGCCTGCCTGGAGACGGGCCTGACGTTGGTGCCAGACCCAGGCGGCGCCGCGTTCTACGGCCCCAAGGTGTCGGTGCAGGCCAAGGACGCCATCGGGCGCACGTGGCAGTTGTCGACGATCCAGTACGACTTCAACCAGCCGAAGGGCTTCGGCCTGGAGTACCAGGCGGCCGACGGCTCGCGTCAGCAACCAGTGATGATCCACTCGGCGAAGTTCGGCTCGATCGAACGGTTCATCGGGGTGCTCGTCGAGCACTACGCCGGCGCCTTCCCGGTGTGGCTCTCGCCGGTCCAGGTGCTGGGCGTGCCCGTCGCGGAGGAGTACCTCGACTACCTCGGCGAAGTGCTGGCCGAGCTCGGTCGCCAGGGCGTGCGGGTGGAGATGGACGCATCGGATGACCGGTTCCCCAAGAAGATCCGCAACGCCTCGAAGTCGAAGGTCCCATTCGTGCTCATCGCTGGTGAGGACGACCGGGCCGCCGGCGCGGTCTCGTTCCGCTACCGCGACGGCTCGCAGAAGAACGGCGTGCCGGTCGCCGAGGCGGCGGCCGAGATTCTCGAGGCGATCCGCACCAAGGCCCAGGTCTAGCGAGGGCGGTGTGCTGGGGCGGAATCCTCGGAGCGTGCCCCAGCACACCCATCAGCGCACCCATAGGATGCCCTCGTGAACGACGGCCAGCACGTGCCCGTGGAGGACGCGGCGTCGCTGACCGGTGTCGCCGATGGTTTCGGCAGGTTGTGGACTCCCCACCGGCTGGCCTATATCGAAGGAGCCAAACCGCCACCTGAGGCGGGGCAGACCTGCCCGTTCTGCACCGCGTGCTCGGGCGACGACGCGGCCGGGCTCGTGGTGCATCGGGGGGAGCACTGCTACGTCGTGCTGAACTTGTTCCCCTACAACCCCGGGCACGTGCTGGTCTGCCCCTATCGCCACGTGTCGCTGTATGTCGACCTCACCGATGACGAGACCACCGAGTTCACGGCCCTGACCAAGCAGGCCGTGGCCGCGCTGACCGCCGCCTCGAACCCGCAAGGCTTCAACATCGGCATGAACCAGGGCGCGGTGGCCGGTGCCGGCATCGCGGCCCATCTGCACCAACACGTCGTGCCTCGATGGGGTGGGGACATGAACTTCCTGCCGATCGTCGGCCAGGTCAAGGCCATCCCGGTTCTCCTCGAGGACACCCGCAATCGCCTCGTGGCAGCCTGGCCGCGCGGCTGAGCGGCATACCGGCCATTCGCCACTACGCTGGGACCCGCCATGCTCAACCGACTGCTGCGCGCGACGATGACCACGATCCTGACCCCCGTGGCGCGCCTCTTCCTGGCCCTGGGGATCAGCCCCGACATCGTCACGATCGTCGGGACCCTCGGCGTCTGCTTCGGCGCGCTGGCGTTCTACCCTCGCGGCGAGCTGCTCATCGGCACCCTGGTCATCACCGCATTCGTCTTCTCCGACACCGTCGACGGGATCATGGCCCGGGCCTCCGGGCGGTCCTCGGTGTGGGGCGCCTACTTGGACTCCACCCTGGACCGGGTCGGTGACGCCGCGATCTTCGGTGGCCTGGTCATGTATTACTCCGGCACCGGCGCCGACCCGACGATGGCCGGCCTGAGCCTGGCCTGCCTCATCCTCGGTGGGGTGGTCAGTTATGCCAAGGCCCGGGCGGAAGGCCTCGGTATGACGGCCAACGTAGGCATCGCGGAACGGGCCGACCGGCTCGTCGCGGTGCTCGCCGCGGCCGGCTTCGTCGGCATGGGACTGCCCAAGGCGGTCCTGACCGTCGTGCTCACCCTGCTGGCCATCGCTTCTGGGGTGACGGTCGTCCAGCGCATGCTCGAAGTGCGTCGGCAGACGATTGGCGCCTGATGATCGCGCTGCTGGACCCCCTCACCTCGCGCCTGACCCTGACCGCATACCAACTCGGGTGGGGAGGCCTGCGCCACCTGCCGGAGTGGGCCGCCTACCGGTTGTTCCAGCAGGCGGCCGACCTTGCAGTCCTGCAGAACGGGAAGGGCGTGCGTCGGTTGCGGAGCAACTACGCCAAGGTGCGCCCCGAGCTGTCCCGACGCGAGCTCGAACACCTGGTCCGCGAGGGTATGCGCTCCTACTTGCGCTACTTCTGCGATGCCTTCCGGCTGCCCGACAAGGACCCGGACGACCTGCGCCGGGCGGTGGTCGTGTCCGGCGACGCTGCCGTTCGGGCGGCCCTGGCCTCCGGGCGCGGCGCGGTGGTCTTCATCGGTCACATGGGCAATGTGGACACCGCGGGTGCATGGTCGGCCCTGGAGCTGGCACCGGTCACCACGGTTGCCGAACGGCTGGAGCCCGAGGCGCTGTTCCAGGACTTCCTGACGTTCCGCACCCGCCTGGGCATGACCATCGTGCCGCTGACCGGCGGGGTCAACCCGTTCGGGGCGATGCGCGAGGCGCTCGTGGCCGGCGGCTTCGTGGCCCTTCCGGCGGACCGCGATCTCACCCGCAACGGTCTCGAGGTCGACCTGTTGGGCCATCGGGCCAGGGTCGCCAAGGGGCCGGCCGCGCTTGCCGTGGCGACCGGTGCTGCCTTGTTCTCCGCGGTCATCTGGTATGACGATGCGCCGCGGGGCCAGGGGATCGCCGGCAAGGTGGTGCGCATCGACTTCAGCGAGGAGATCGTCAGCCAGGCCGATCCTGCCGACCGGGTGCACGACCTCACCCAACGGTGCGTCGACGCGTTGGGGGTCGGCATCGCCGCCCACACCAGCTCATGGCACATGCTCCAGCGCGTCTTCGTCGAGGACCTCGACGCCACGAAAGCGCCCGCCGAGGCCGGTGTCGCCACGTGAGGATCGGCATCGTCTGCCCCTACTCCTTCGACGTCCCCGGAGGCGTCCAGTTCCACGTCCGCGATCTCGCCGAGTACTTCCTCGGTCAGGGCCATGTCGTCAGTGTCCTGGCACCGGCCGACGAGACCGACTCGCTGCCGCCCTACGTGGTCTCGTGTGGCCGCGCGGTGCCGGTGCGGTACAACGGCTCGGTCGCGCGCCTCACCTTCGGGCCGGTGACCGCAGCGCGGGTCGCCAAGTGGCTCGAACAGGGCCAGTTCGACGTGTTGCACCTGCATGAGCCGGTGACCCCATCGGCCTCGATCGTCGCGCTGTGGGCCAGCGAGGGACCGACCGTGGCGACCTTCCACACCTCGACCCTGCGGTCGCGAGCCATGCAGGCGGCCTACCCCCTGCTGCGTCCGAGCCTGGAGAAGATCGGCGGGCGGATCGCCGTCTCCGAGGACGCCCGTCGCACGGTCACCACCCACATCGGGGGTGACGCGGTCGTCATACCGAATGGGGTCTACGTCGACCGGTTCGACAGCGCCCAGGCCGACCCGCGCTGGACCGGCACCCCCGATCGGCCCACCATTGCGTTCCTCGGTCGGATGGAGGAACCGCGCAAGGGTATGCCGGTGCTCGCCGCGGCGCTGCCCCGACTGCTCGACGCGGTGCCTGGGGTCCGGGTCATCGTGGCCGGGCCGGGGGACGTCGACGAGGTCACCGAGGGGATGTCGGATCGAGCGCGGGCGGCCTGCGAGTTCCTCGGGCCAGTGTCCGAGGAGGACAAGGCCCGACTCTTCCGGTCGGTCGATGTCTATGTGGCCCCCAACACGGGCGGCGAGAGTTTCGGGATCATCCTCATCGAGGCCATGAGCGCCAGCGCAGCCGTCCTGGCCAGCGACATCCCTGCCTTTGTTCGGGTGCTCGACGGCGGCCTGGCCGGCCGTACGTTCCGCAACGAAGACCCCACCGATCTGGCCGACCGACTGACCGAGCTGTTGACCGATCCGCGAGCCCGACAGGAGGTCGCCGCTGCCGGGCGGGCCCGTGCTGCGACGTTCGACTGGTCCGTGGTCGCCACCGACGTCATGGCGGTCTACGAGATGGTGACCGCGGGTGCTTCCGCCGTCGCTGCGACGTCCGACCAATCCGGCATGTGGGCCCGCCTCGTGCGCATGGGCCGCGGAGGTGCGGAGTGAGCGGCGCTGAGGTCCTCCTGGCGGTTGTGGCCGTGCTCATCGCCCTGGCCTGGTACCTGTCGTACAACGCCGCGCGCCTCGATCGGCTGCACGCCCGCGTCGAGGGCACCTATGCCGTCCTCGACGCGGCACTGGTGCGTCGCGCCGAGGCCACTTTGGAACTGGCCAACTCGGGGGCGCTCGACCCTGCAACCAGCCTGCTGCTGGCCGACGCTGCGGCAAGCACCTTGAGCGACGTCGAGGTATCGCCCCAAGAACGGGAGGGCACCGAGAGTGACCTGAGCACCGTGCTGCGGGTCACCTTGGTGCACGACGCGCTGGAGGAGGTCCGGCGCGACGACCCGGACGGGGCCGACGCGCTCGACCGGCTCTCCGCGGCCAGCGATCGGGTGCAGCTGGCCAGGCGCTTCCACAACGATGCCGTGACGACGGTCCGCCGGATGCGGCGCAAGCCGGTGGTCCGGTTGTTCCGGCTGGCCGGCCACGCGCCGATGCCGCGCACCGTGGAGTTCGACGACGAGCCGCCGTCGGCCCTGCGGCGCCAAAGCGCGGCCTGACGGACGCTGCCCTGGGCGCTCGGCATCGAGCGGTAGACTCGCCGACGGCCCCGCAGCTGCGATGAGGCCGTTCGCACAGCCCGCGGCTCGGCCGGCGGGCGCCATACGAAAGCGATGAGATGAGCGAGCCAGCGCCCGCGACCACGACCACCGTCGGCACCACCCGCGTCAAGCGCGGCATGGCCGACATGCTCAAGGGCGGCGTCATCATGGACGTCGTCACCCCGGACCAGGCGAAGATCGCCGAGGATGCGGGCGCCGTCGCGGTCATGGCGCTGGAGCGAGTCCCTGCAGACATCCGCGCACAGGGCGGCGTCTCGCGGATGTCCGATCCGGACATGATCGACGGGATCATTGCGGCGGTGTCCATCCCGGTCATGGCCAAGGCGCGGATCGGGCACTTCGTCGAGGCTCAGGTGCTGCAGTCCCTGGGCGTCGACTACATCGACGAGTCCGAGGTGCTGACCCCGGCCGACTACAGCCACCACATCGACAAGTGGGCCTTCACGGTCCCCTTCGTCTGCGGTGCGACCAACCTGGGCGAGGCGCTGCGCCGCATCACCGAGGGCGCCGCCATGATCCGCTCCAAGGGCGAGGCGGGCACCGGGGACGTGTCCAACGCGACGACCCACATGCGGTCCATCCGGGACGAGATCCGTCGGCTGCAGAACCTGCCCGAGGATGAGCTCTACGTCGCGGCAAAGGACCTTCAGGCGCCGTACGAGCTGGTCAAGGAGGTCGCCACCCTCGGCAGATTGCCCGTGGTGCTGTTCACCGCCGGAGGCATCGCCACTCCGGCCGACGCAGCGATGATGATGCAGCTGGGCGCCGAGGGTGTCTTCGTCGGGTCCGGGATCTTCAAGTCCGGAAACCCGGCGCAGCGGGCGGCCGCGATCGTCAAGGCAACCACCTTCTTCGACGACCCCGACGTGATCGCGGATGTCTCCCGTGGGCTCGGCGAGGCCATGGTGGGGATCAATGTCGAAGACATCCCCGAACCGCATCGGCTCGCCGAGCGGGGCTGGTGAGTTCCGCCCCCCGGGCTCAGGCCGGCTGACGGCGCGACACGGTGTAGCCCCGGCCACCGTGGGCCTCGACCACCCGGGTCAGGCCGGGCACGATGATCGGCGTGGTGCGCCGCACCGTGGTGCCGTCGCCGAGCTGACCGTAGTCGTTCTGGCCCCACGCGTAGGCCTGCCCGCTGGCCGCCACGGCGATCGTGTGGTCCCGTCCGCAGCCCACCGTCACGGCGGCGGGTATGCCGCTGACCATCTGCGGAGCGACGCGGTCGATGGTCGACCCCAGACCCAGCTGCCCCCGGCCGGCCTCGCCCCACGCCCATACGGTGCCGTCTGCTCGAAGTGCGACTGAGTGGTCGGCGCCCGCCGCGATGCGCACGACATCGCTGAGCCCGCTGACCGGCACCGGAGTGGTGCTGTTGACCTTGGTGCCGATGCCCAACTGGCCGGACGAGTTCAACCCCCAGGCGAGCACGGTGCCGTTGGCGCGCAGGGCGAGGACGTGATTGCGCCCCCCGGCCAGTGCCACGATGTCCGGCGGCGCCGCGACGACCACTGGCGTCGTCTGGGTCGGGGGAGTCGAGCCGTTGCCCAGCTCACCGTTGGCGCCGCCCCCCCAGGCCAGCAGTGTTCCGTCGGCCTGAAGGGCATACGTCATGTCCCGTCCGGCGCCAACGGCCACGATGTCGGCGACCCCCGCGACGCCGATCGGGGAGCGTCGTGCCACCAGAGTCCCGTCGCCCAGCTGGCCGAACTGGTTGTAGCCCCAGACCCGCATCGTCCCGTCGGCCAGGGCGACCACACTGTGATAGTGGCCGGAGGCGAGTGTCGCGGCGGTCGTCATGCCGGGGACGGACGCCGGGACGAGCGAGTCGGTCCGCACGCCGCGGCCGGTGGCCCCCTTGGTGCCCTCGCCCCACGACCAGACGACGCCGCCGACGCGGGCCAGACAGTGCTCCCGGCCCCCAGCGACCTGGTCGGCATGGGCCAGCACCTGCACCGCCCCGAAGGTCGAGCGGGCCGTGCGTGTGCCATCGCCGAGCTGGCCGCTGGTGTTCAGGCCAGTCGTCCAGGCGGTGTGGCCGGTTTCGGCGCGCGCGGTCGAGATACCGGCGCCGACGAGTGGGACCGCGGCGAGCCCAGCGATGACGCTTCGACGTGAGATGGGTGTACGTGACGGGGTCATGACGCACCTCGATCGACTCGATGCGCCGTCCCCATGAAGGCGCATCAGCATCGAACCACAGGCGATGGGGGAGACGGGCTGAGTTCTGCGTATCCTGGCCCGCTGTGACCGCTTCCCGGCCCGTCGTCGGCGTCCTGGCCCTCCAAGGCGATGTTCGTGAGCACCTGTGCGCGATCGAGCGTGCCGGCGGCCACGCCGTTCCGGTCCGCCGGGTCGCCGAGCTCGAGCAGGTGGCAGGCATCGTCGTTCCTGGGGGGGAGTCGACAACGATCGACAAACTGCTGCGAGCCTTCGACCTCATGCAGCCACTGCGCACCCGGCTGGCAGCCGGTATGCCGGCGTACGGGTCGTGTGCGGGGATGATCCTGCTCGCCGACCGGATCGCCGACCCCGCCGCGGGTCAGCAGACGCTCGGCGGGATCGACATGACCGTTCGGCGCAACGCGTTCGGCCGTCAGGTCGACTCCTTCGAGGCCGATCTGGCCGTCGGCGGCCTGACGGGTGGGCCGATGCGCGCGGTCTTCATCCGGGCGCCCGCCGTGGAGTCGGTGGGGCCGGCTGTCGACGTGCTGGCCCGCGTGGCGGGCGGACCCAGCGAGGGTAGGATCGTCGCCGTTCGACACGGAGCGCTGCTCGCGACCTCGTTCCACCCAGAGGTCACCGATGATGTGCGCATCCACGCGGAACTCGTATCAATGGTGAGGGAACGGGCATGAGCGGCCACTCCAAATGGGCGACGACGAAGCACAAGAAGGCGGCGATCGACGCCAAGCGGAGCAAGCTCTTCGCCAAACTGATCAAGAACATCGAGGTGGCCGCCCGCCAGGGCGGGGGAGACCCCGACGGCAACCCCACGCTGTGGGACGCCATTTACAAGGCCAAGAAGTCGTCGGTGCCCAATGACAACATCGACCGAGCCGTCAAGCGCGGTAGCGGAGCCGAGGCCGGCGGCGCCGACTGGCAGAACATCACGTACGAGGGGTACGCCCCCGGCGGGGTGGCCTTGCTCATCGAGTGTCTGACCGACAACCGCAACCGAGCCGCCGCCGAGGTGCGCACCGCGCTGACGCGCAACGGTGGCACGCTTGCCGACCCGGGCAGCGTCGCCTATCTGTTCAGCCGCAAGGGCGTCGTCCTGGTCCCCAAGGGTTCGTTGTCCGAGGACGCACTCCTCGAGATCGTCCTGGAGGCGGGCGCCGAGGAGATCAACGACCTGGGCGACACCTTCGAGGTGGTCTCGGAGGCAACCGACCTCATTGCGGTCCGCACGGCGTTGCAGGCCGCCCATCTCGACTACGACTCGGCCGAGGCGTCGTTCCTGCCCAGCGTCGAGGTGCCCTTGGACACCGACGGGGCCCGCCGGATGCTGCGGATCATCGATGCCCTCGAAGACTCCGACGATGTGCAGAACGTCTACGCCAACGGCGAGATCAGCGACGAGGTCCTCGCCGAGCTCGACGCCGAGTAGTGCGGCCACGCACCTCGGCGACCCTGGACGCGGGCGCGTCATACCGGGCTCCGGCGACGCCGCCGGGTAGCGTGTGACCGAACAGATGTTCGGTCAGCGGCCCGGATCGGGCCCGCCCACGGAGGGAGCACGGTGCGCGTTCTGGGAGTCGATCCCGGCCTGACCCGGTGCGGCATTGGCGTCGTCGACGGCGCACCCGGCCGCCCGCCGACGATGGTCGCCGTCGGAGTCATTCGCACGCCGGTCCACGACGCGACCCCGGTTCGCCTGCAGGCCCTGCGGGACGAGCTGACGGTCTGGATCGACCGGCACCAGCCGGACGCCGTGGCGGTCGAAAGAGTCTTCGCCGACGTCAACGTCGCCTCGGTCATGGGCACCGCCCAGGCAGCAGCCGTGGCCATGCTCGTGGCAGCTGATCGCGGCATACCGGTGGGGTCGCACACCCCGACCGAGGTCAAGGCGGCGGTGACCGGCTCGGGCCGGGCGCCCAAGGAGCAGGTCACCACCATGGTGACCAGACTGCTGCGACTGACCCACGCCCCGCGGCCGGCCGACGCGGCCGACGCCCTGGCGTTGGCGATCTGCCACGTATGGCGGGCCGGCACGCAGGCCAGGCTCGCCGAAGCCATGGCGCGCCGATGATCGCTTCGCTGTCCGGGACAGTGGCGCTCAGCGCGCTGGACTCTGTGATCCTCGAGGTCGGCGGGGTCGGGATGCTGGTGCACACCACGCCGCGCACCGCCGCCACGTTGCGCCCCGGTATGCCGGCCAGGCTGGCGACCACCCTGGTGGTGCGCGAGGACTCGCTGACCCTGTATGGCTTTGCCGAGGACGACGAGCGGGAGCTGTTCCAGCTGGTGCAGACCGTCTCAGGCGTCGGGCCGCGGCTCGCCCTGGCCATGTTGTCGGTCCATGCCCCCGACGCAGTGCGCACCGCGCTGGCCACCGGCGACCTCGTCACGTTGACCAAGGTGCCGGGCATCGGCCGCAAGGGGGCCGAGCGGCTCGTCCTCGAGCTGCGCGACAAGGTGGCTGCGGTTCCTGCTGGCCCGCCCGCCGCCCCTGGCAACGCTTCAGACGCGGCGTGGAAAGCCCAGGTCAGTGGGGCGCTCGTCGGTCTGGGGTGGTCGGCGAAGCAGGCCGAGGACGCCGTGGAGAAGGTGTCTGCGCAGGCCGTCGATGACACCTCCGTTGCGGCGCTTCTTCGGGCCGCGTTGCAGGTCCTCGGCCGATGACCGAGGATTCGAGCTGGGACGACACGTCCTATGACGCCACCGCCCGAGTGGTGGACCCGCGCGGCTCGGATGCCGAACGTGCCGTCGAAGCGGCCTTGCGGCCACGGCGGTTGGAGGATTTCCCCGGGCAGCCGCGGGTTCGCGACCAGCTGGGCTTGGTGCTCGAGGCCGCCAAGCGCCGGGGGGCCTCACCGGACCACGTGCTGCTCAGCGGGCCGCCCGGGCTCGGCAAGACGACTCTGGCGATGATCGTGGCGGCCGAGTTGGAGCAGCCCATCCGGGTGACGAGCGGTCCGGCCATCCAGCACGCCGGGGACCTGGCCTCCATCCTGTCCTCGCTCGCCGAGGGCGAGGTGCTTTTCCTCGACGAGATCCACCGCATGTCCCGGGCGGCGGAGGAGATGCTCTACCTGGCCATGGAGGACTTCCGTGTCGACATCGTCGTAGGGAAGGGCCCGGGTGCGACCGCCATACCCTTGGAGCTGCCGCGGTTCACGGTCGTCGGGGCGACCACCCGATCCGGGCTGTTGCCGGCGCCGCTTCGGGATCGTTTCGGGTTCACCGGCCATCTGGACTTCTACGCCCCCGAGGATCTGGTGACGATCCTGCGTCGCTCCGCGGGACTGTTGGGGATCGCGGCGACCGAGGACGGCATCGTGGAGATCGCCGGTCGCTCGCGGGGGACGCCACGGATTGCCAACCGCCTGCTGCGGCGAGTTCGGGACTGGGCTCAGGTGCACGGCGGGCAGGTCGTCGATGGGCCGGCCTCCCGGGCCGGGTTGGAGTTGTTCGACGTGGACGCCTTGGGCCTGGACCGCCTCGACCGTGGTGTCCTCGATGCCCTGTGTCGCCGGTTCGGCGGCGGCCCCGTCGGCTTGTCGACCCTTGCCGTCGCCGTGGGTGAGGAGGGGGACACCGTCGAGACCGTCGCGGAGCCGTTCCTCGTCCGCGAGGGCTTGATCGTGCGCACCCCGCGCGGCCGTGCCGCGACCGCCCTGGCGTGGCGACATCTGGGCCTCACACCGCCCCGCGGGGTGGTCGCGACCGAGCCGTTGCCGCTCGACGGCGATGCCTTTCGGGGCTGACGGCGGGCACCCTCTCGCGCAGCCCACGCCGCGGCGCGCGGGGTCGCTGTTCTTTGGTGCTCCCGGGCGCGCTCACCTAGACTCACGACGGTGTGCCCGAGTGCCGGAAGGCCGGGTATGCCGTGGATGCCCCGCCCCTGGGGCCCGCCTCCGACGTGTAAGGACTCTTCTCCATGGGTACAGATGCCGGATCCTCTCTGGGCAGCATGCTCTTTCTGCTGCTGCCGCTGGCGCTCTTGGCATTCCTCATGCTCAGCCAGCGTCGCCGCCAGCGGGAGATCGGCGCCCTGCAGGCCGGCCTGCAGGTGGGCGATGAGGTCCTGACGACCTCGGGGCTGTTCGGGCGGATCGTCACCCTGGACGACACCTCGGTGACCCTCGATGCGGGCCAGGGCGTGCTCCTGCGGTTCGACCGCCGCGCCGTCGCCACGAAGACCACACCACCCGCGCCGGCCGGCTCGCCCGCCGATGCGCCGAAGGAGTAGTTCGTGGCTCTGAATCCGCGCACGCGAACCCCGCGGCGGGTTCTTGCCGCCTTCTTCGCGCTGATCGCCGGTATGGCGGTGCTGATCGGCGCCACGCACACCTGGGGCACATCCCAGCTGAGTCCCAAACTGGGTTTGGATCTCGAGGGCGGCACCGAGATGGTCCTCGAGCCCGTGCTCGCCGACGCCAATGCGGCGATCAACCAGGGACAGTTGGACCAGGCCCGAGACATCATCTCCCAGCGCGTCGACGCCAATGGCGTGGCCGAGGCCCAGGTGACGACTCAGGGCGGTCGCAACATCGTCGTCTCCATCCCCGGGCAGCCCACCGCCGAGCAGTTGCAGGCCATCCGCAAGCCCTCGCAGTTGCGCTTCCGCGCCGTCCTGGTTGCCGGTGCGGGCACGACGGTTCCCACGCCGACGGCCACCGGCACCGCGACGGGCACGGCGACGGGCACGCCCAGCCCCACCTCGACCACCCCGCCTCCGGCGTTCACCCCGGCACCCGGAAACACCCTGAGCGGCAACAACGCCGTGGTGCCTCAGGTGCTGCGCACCGACTCGGGCACCCCGACCCCATCCGCCACGGCCACCTCGCCGACCCCGACGAAGAGCTCCACCCCGACGGCAACGCCCACGAATCCGAGCGACCTTGCCTGGGTCACGGCCGACCTGCAGAAGCAGTTCGATGACCTGGACTGCGCCAAGGCGAAGCTGGAAGAGACCGTCGACGACCCGGCCAAGCCGCTGGTGACGTGTGACGACACCGGGCTGGAGAAGTTCATCCTCGGGCCGGTCGAGGTCGATGGCACCGACATCTCCCGGGCCGAGGCCGGATATCGGATGACGCAGAGCGGCCCGACGAACGTTGTCGTCGTCAACCTGACGTTCAACTCCGCGGGCGCCACGAAGTTCGGTGCCGTCACGACCCGGCTCTACGGCCTGACCGGGAACCAAAACCGGTTCGCCATCGTCTTGGACCGGCAGGTCATCTCGGCCCCGACGACCAACGCGGCGATCACCAACGGCCAGGCCGAGATCAGCGGCAGTTTCACCATCGAGTCGGCCCGCTCGCTGGCCAAGCAGCTGCAGTTCGGCGCGCTGCCGATGTCCTTCCAGTTGCAGACCGAGAGCGACATCAGCCCGACCCTCGGCAAGGAGCAGCTCACCCTGGGACTCCTCGCCGGTCTCATCGGTCTGCTCCTGGTGATCGCCTACTCGCTCTTCCAGTACCGGCTGCTCGGCCTGGTGACGGTCGCGTCGTTGGTCATCGCCGCCGTCCTGACCTACCTCGTCCTGACGATCCTCGGCTGGTCGGCCAACTTCCGGCTGACCCTGGCCGGCGTCACCGGGGTCATCGTGGCGATCGGCGTGACAGCGGACTCGTTCATCGTCTACTTCGAACGCATCCGTGATGAGGTGCGGGAAGGTCGCACGCTGGTCGCGGCCGTCGAGGCGGGGTGGGCCCGAGCCAAGCGCACCATCATCGCCGCCGACCTGGTCAACCTCCTGGCCGCGGTCGTCCTGTACCTGCTGGCCGCCAGCAACGTGCGCGGTTTCGCCTTCACGTTGGGTATCACCACCTTGATCGACCTGGCCGTGGTGTTCCTGTTCACCCACCCGGTCGTCGGGATCCTGGCGCACACGACGTTCTTCGGTGGCGGGCATCCCTGGTCCGGGCTCAGTCCAGATCGACTCGGGGCCAAGACCCGGTATGTCGGTGCCGGCCGCTTCGCTGACGGGGGGGCCCGCGCATGAACATGGCCCAGATCGGTAACGACCTCTACACCGGCAAGCGGTCGATCGACTTCGTCGGTCGCCAGCGCACCTGGTACCTCATCTCCGCGGTGCTCATCGTCCTGGCCGGCGTCGGCCTGCTGACCCGCGGGCTGAACTTCGGCATCGAGTTCAAGGGTGGCTCGGAGTTCCGAATCTCCGGGGCGCAGACCACCGACTACGAGGCCAAGGCTAAGGATGCGATCGCCTCGGTCGGCATCGGTGGCCTGGTGTCCGCCTCGGTCATCGGCGAGACCGTCCGAGTCCAGTCCGAGGCCGCTGGGGACAAGAACGACGCTGCCAAGGGCGCCCTGGCCACGGCTTTCGGCGTGCAGGACACCGACGTCTCCGCCTCGCTCATCGGCCCGTCGTGGGGTGCCTCGGTCAGCCAGAAGGCGCTCCAGGGCCTGATCGCCTTCCTCATCCTCGTCTCGCTGTTCATGGCGATCTACTTCCGCACCTGGAAGATGGCCCTGGCCGGCCTGGTCGCGCTCGCCCACGACCTGATCATCACCGTCGGGATCTACGCGCTGGCCGGGTTCGAGATCACCCCGGCGTCGATGATCGGCTTCCTGACGATTCTGGGGTACTCGCTCTATGACACCGTCGTCGTCTTCGACAAGGTGCGCGAGAACACCGCCGAAGCATTCGGCAACCGGCGGATGTCCTACGCCCAAGCGGCCAACCTCGCCGTCAACCAGACCCTGGTGCGTTCGATCAACACCACCGTCGTGGCCCTGCTGCCCATCTTCGCGATTCTCGTCGTCGGCTTCACCCGGATCGGTCCGGGCACCCTGCTGGACCTAGCCCTGGCGCTGTTCGTCGGTATCGCCGTCGGCGCCTACTCCTCGATCTTCATCGCCACCCCGCTGCTCGCGTGGCTGCGGCGAAACGAACCCGAGGTCCAGGACCTGGCCAAGCACGCCCGGCGGGTCCAGGCCCAGGCCCAAGCCCGACCGGCCGCGGTCGACGGCCCGGCGGAGACCGAGAGCAGTGACCTGACAAACGCTGCGCCGAGGGCTGCCACCGGTGCCCTGACCGGCGGACGTCCACTGCACAAGTACGCCAGCACCGGCCCGCGGCATCAGCCGAAACGCCCACCGCGCTCGAAACGCTGACGTCATACCGCCGTCCGCCCGCTTCCGGCTCCACCGGGGCGGGCGGACTGGTGTCGGTGGGAAGGCAACTACACTTCCGACATGAGCGACGAGGTGCGCACCGAGGTCGCGTCCCCCTCCGGGGCGCAGGCTCGGGTGCGCGCCCGGCTCGCCCGGCTGGCCAGCCCTCGCACCGCCGCCCACCCCCAACTCGAACCGCTCCTGCAAATCGTCCGGGCGACCCACGCCAAGGCCGACACGGCGGTGATCGAGCGGGCCTACGCGGTGGCCGAGCGAGCGCACACCGGGCAGGTGCGCAAGAGTGGAGATCCCTACATCACTCACCCGGTGGCCGTCGCGACGATCCTCGCCGAGCTCGGGATGACCCCCACGACGCTGGCCGCCGCTTTGCTGCACGACACTGTCGAGGACACCGGCTATTCCCTCGAACAGCTGACCAGCGAGTTCGGTGAGGAGATCGCCGGCCTGGTCGACGGGGTCACCAAGCTCGACAAGATGACGTATGGCGAGGCCGCCCAGGCCGAGACGGTTCGCAAGATGGTCGTGGCCATGGCCCGCGACATCCGGGTCCTGGTCATCAAGCTCGCTGATCGGTTGCACAACGCCCGGACCTGGAAGTACGTCTCCGCCGAGTCCGCGCGCCGCAAGGCCCGCGAGACCCTCGAGATCTACGCGCCGCTGGCCCACCGCCTGGGCATGAACACCATCAAATGGGAGCTCGAGGACCTCTCCTTCGCCGTCCTCTACCCCGGCATGTACGAAGAGATCGTGCGGATGGTCGCCGAGCGCGCCCCCGCCCGGGAGGAGTATCTGGCCCTGGTGAAGGCCCAGGTCCACGCCGACCTGAAGGCCGCCCGGATCACGGCCACGGTGACCGGCAGGCCCAAGCACTACTACTCCGTCTATCAGAAGATGGTGGGCCGACACCGCGACTTCGGGGAGATCTACGACCTGGTTGCGGTGCGAGTCCTCGTGGATTCGGTGCGGGACTGCTACGCCTCGCTCGGGGCGCTGCATGCGCGATGGAAGCCGGTACCGGGCCGGTTCAAGGACTACATCGCCATGCCGAAGTTCAACATGTACCAGTCCCTGCACACGACGGTCATCGGCCCGCAGGGCAAACCGGTCGAGATCCAGATCCGCAGTTTCGACATGCACCGCCGGGCCGAGTACGGCGTCGCCGCGCACTGGAAGTACAAGGAAGACGGCGGCAAGGGCAGCGGACGTAGCTCCGGGCGGGACAAGGGCGGGGCGGACCAGACAACCGACCTCAGTTGGCTGCGGCAGCTGCTGGACTGGCAGAAGGAGACCGAGGACCCCGGGGAGTTCCTCGAGTCCTTGCGGTTCCAGATCAACGCCCGCGAGGTCTATGTCTTCACTCCCAAGGGGCAGGTCATCGCGCTGCCCGCCGGTGCCACTCCGGTCGACTTCGCCTACGCCGTCCACACCGAGGTCGGCCACCGATGCGTCGGCGCGCGGCTCAACGGTCGCCTGGTCCCGCTCGAGTCGACGCTGGAGAACGGCGATGTGGTCGAGATCCTCACGAGCAAGGCGGAGAGCGCCGGGCCCTCGCGGGACTGGATGGCCTTCGTCAAGAGCCCGAGAGCGCGCAACAAGATCCGCCAGTGGTTCTCCCGATCCCGCCGTGAAGAGGCCGTCGAACGCGGCCGCGACCAGATCGCCGCGGCGATGCGCAAACAGGGCCTGCCCTTGCAGCGACTCATGACCGCCGAGTCGCTCACCGGCGTGGCGAGCGACCTACGGTATGCCGACATCACCTCGCTGTATGCCGCGGTCGGTGAAGGCCATGTCTCCGCGCAGCACGTGATCCGGCGCCTGATGGAGTCGCTCGGAGGCGAGGAGGGCACGTCCGAGGACGTCGCCGAGTCGACCACGCCGACCGGTGGCGGGCTGCGCCGACGGAGCACCGATCCTGGTGTGGTCGTGGTCGGCACCGACGATGTCTGGGTCAAGGTGGCCCGCTGCTGCACGCCGGTGCCCGGAGACGCCATTCTCGGCTTCGTGACCCGCGGCAGTGGGGTGTCGGTCCACCGCACCGACTGTCCGAACGCGCAGGACCTGCTCTCGCACGAGGACCGCATCATCGACGTGGCCTGGGCGCCGTCGGCAAACAGCATCTTCCTGGTCCAGTTGCAGGTGGACGCTTTGGACCGCAACCGGCTGCTCAGCGACGTCACCCGGGAGCTGTCCGACCATCAGGTCAACATCTTGTCGGCCACGGTGCACACGACGCGGCACCGGGTCGCAAACCTGCGCTTCACCTTCGAGATGGGCTCGACGGCGCACTTGGATCACATCATCGCCTCGCTGCGGGGGGTCGACGGCGTCTACGACGTCTACCGCACCGGCGGCACCCCGTCAGCGCAGTCCTGACCGAGCCGGGCCCGAAGGTCGGTCAGCCGCCGAACTCCGCGAGCCCGGCACGGGCCTGGTCGAGCCACTGCTGCTGTGCTCGCAGGGCGTCCTCGGCCTTGGCCACCGCCTTGGCGTCGCCGCGCTCCTGGGCGGCACTCAGTGTGGTGCCCAGCACTGCCACCGACGCTTCGAGCTGCTCGACCATGCTCCGAGCGCGTGCTGCGGCCTCGGGGTTGGTCGACTGCCACCGTCGCTGCTCGGCATCACGCACCCCTTGCTCGATGCGCTTGAGGGCGCGCTCGGTGCGCTCCACGTCGGCCCTCGGCACCTTCCCGGCGGCCTCCCACCGGTCCTGGATCCCGCGAAGGGCGGTCTTGGCGACCTCCAGATCGGTGACCGGAAGCAGTGCCTCGGCCTCCGCCAGGAGCGCTTCCTTGACGGCGAGGTTGGCGCGGTACTCCTCGTCCTCCCGCTGGACGATCTCGTCCTTGGCGGCAAAGAAGGAGTCCTGGGCCGCCTTGAAGCGGGTCCACAGCGCGTCGTCGTCCTGGCGCGAAGCCCTCCCGGCCTCACGCCACCGAGACATCAGCGCCTTGAAGGCCCCGGCCGTGGCGGCCCAGTCGGTGCTCTTGGCCAGGTGCTCGGCCTCGTCGACCAGCCGCTCCTTGAGCCGCTTGGCGTCGCCCTGCGCGGCATCCAGCTGGGAGAAGTAGGTGCGGCGGGCCTTGTCGAAGGAGTTGCGTGCCGCCGAGAATCGATGCCAGAGCGCGGACTCGCTCTCCTTGTCGATGCGTGCCCCGCTGCGCTGCTCGGACTTCCACTCGTCGAGCAGCTCCCGCATTCTGGCGCCGCTGGACTTCCACTGGGTTCGTTCCGGGTCCTGCGCCGCGATGCGCTCGGCTTCCTCGACGAGGACGCCCCGCCGTGCCTTGGCGGCCTCCCGGGCGGCTGCCTTCGCCGCGGACTCCACGCCGCGCCGTTCGTCGATGAGGTCGCCGATCTCGGCGACCTTCGCCGCAAGCGCCGCCAGATCGCCGACCACATTCGGTTCGGTGGTGTGCTCGACGAGTTTGGCGTGCGCGTCGGCAGCGTCCTTGGCCGGCATGTCGGTGTGCCGGATGCGCTGCAGCAGCAGATCGGCGCTGGCCACCAGCTCGTCGAACTTGCGGACGAAGTAGCCGATGGCGTCCGAGGGGGACGCGCCCGGGTAGGACCCGACCGCCCGCTCGCCCTCGGTCGTGCGGACGTAGACGACACCATCGTCATCGACGCGGCCGAAGGAGCGCGCCGACGGTGCACCATGGCGGTTGGCCAGCGCCGCGGGGGAGGGGACCGCGACACGCGGTGCAGGTGCCTCGGGGGCCGACTCGGCCTCGGCGGTCGGTGCTGGCTCGTGGGTGGGCTCGGCCTCGGCGGTCGGCGCTGGCTCGTGGGTGGACTCGGCCTCGGCCCGCCCGGACACCTCGAGGTCCGCCGCGGGGCCCTCGGCGGCAGGCTCGGAGCTCATCGGCTCGGCGTTCGACATCTCGCTCATGGTCAGCCCTTCGCCTTGACGTCGACGGACAGCATGCTCAACGGAGCTAGCGGTGACGTGCCATCGGTGGGGTTGATCCCCGCAGCCGCCACCCTGTCGACGATATCCAGACCCTTGATCACCGTGCCAAACACGGTGTAGCCGCCTCCATCGATCGGCAGGCCGGTCTCCTTGTAGACGATGAAGAACTGGTCACCGTTGCTGTTGGGATCCGACGTCCGGGCCATGGCCAGCGTCCCCCGCGGGTAGACCCCATCCTTGGGCGGGTTCTCGATCCCGTAGGAGTAGCCGGGGCCGGGGCCGCTGCCGGTGCCCGTCGGGTCTCCGCACTGCAGGACGTAGATGCCTTGGTCCTTGCCGGTGAGCCGGTGACACGGCGCGTTCTTCCAGTAGTCCTTCTCGGCGAGCAGTCGGAACGAGGACACCGTCTTGGGAGCCTTGTCGCCATACAGCTCAATCTGTATGTCGCCACAGTTCGTCGTTATCGTCGCGATGAACCGCTGACCCGTGGTCCCCGCGAGATCGGGCTGCACCGTGATGGTCTGCCCCTTGCCTGGCACGGCCGGCGGTTTGGTGCAGCCCTTCAAGGTGACCGGCGTCGGTGTCGGGGTGGGCGTGGGCGTCGCTGCATCGGTCGGTGCGGCCGTGGGGGAGTCCGTGGGCAGGTCGGTCGCGGCAGGAGTCGCACCCCGGGTGGCGACCCAACTGGAGAACCAGACCCCACCAACCACCAAGGCGATGACAGCAAGGAGCGCGGCCGCGATCTGCCGATCCCGGCGCAGCTCGGGGACCGGCTCGCCGGCGCGCTCCCGCAGCTTCTCGGCGCGGCGGCGCTCTCGGGCCCGGTCTTGAGCCTTGGTCACGGGAACTCCTCACATGTGGTCGGACAGGGCGTCCGACGGACGGCGCGACAAAGCCACCGTAAGCGGCCACCGTGCAGTCTAGGCAATCTCAGTAGTGTCTGCGGCGTGCTCACCCTTGCGTTTCCGGCCACAGCCTTCGCCACGAACTGCTATGTGCTCGCCCCGGCGGCGGGCGAGGAGTGCCTCGTCGTCGATCCCGGGATCGGCGTCGTCCCGAGGCTGGAGGAGCTCCTCCGCGAGTTCCGCCTGCGACCGGCAGCAGTGCTCCTGACCCACGGTCACCTGGACCACGTCTACTCGGTGACACCGGTCTGCGGCGCCCGCGGCACCGCCGCGTACATCCACCCGGACGACCGATACCGGCTCCACGACCCACTGGGCACCATCGAGCCGCAGCTCCTGGCGATGCTCGAGGCCGAGTTCGGCTCGCGGGCCCAATGGCGCGAGCCCGAAAGCGTCACCGACCTCGGCGATGGGCTGTCCCTGGACCTGGCCGGGCTGACCGTGCACGTCACGCACGCGCCGGGACACACCGAAGGTTCGGTGCTCTTCGGGCTGGACGCGGTCCCCGACGCCATCGGCACGGCCAGCGGCCTGCGGCGGACGGTCATCACCGGGGACGTCCTCTTCGCCGGGTCGATCGGGCGCACCGATCTCGCCGGGGGGTCGATGGCCGCGATGACCCGGTCGCTGCGCGACGTCATCCTGCCGATCCCTGACGACACCCTCCTGCTCCCCGGGCACGGTCCGGCGACCACCATGGAACGGGAGCGGGCCACCAACCCCTACCTGCGAGACTTGGCGCCGTGAGCCAGGCCAAGATCACCCCGCTGAGCGGTTTCCCGGAGTTTCTTCCCGCCGACCGGATCGTCGAGCAGCACCTCCTCGACGTCATCACGACGACCTTCGAACTGTATGGCTTCTCCTCCGTAGAGACCCGTGCTGTCGAGCCGGTCGAGCGGCTCTTGGGTAAAGGCGGCGACGCGGACAAGGAGATCTACGCCGTCTCCCGGCTGGCGGCCCGGGGCTCGGACCCGGACACCGACCTGGGGCTGCACTTCGACCTGACCGTCCCGCTGGCCCGCTACGTCCTGGAGAACGCCGGAAAGCTGGCGTTCCCGTTCCGTCGCTACCAGATCCAGCGCTCGTGGCGGGGCGAACGGCCGCAGGAAGGTCGGTACCGGGAGTTCACCCAGGCGGACATCGACGTCATCGACATCGACGAGCTGGCTCCCCACCACGAGGCCGAACTGCCCCTTGTGGTCGCGGACATCTTCAGCCGCCTGCCGTTCGGCCAGTTCGTCATCCGCACCAACAACCGGCTCATCCCTGAAGGCTTCTACCGTGGCCTGGGCATCGAGGACACCCAGGGCGTGCTGCGCATCGTCGACAAACTCGACAAGGTCGGGCCCGGCGCAGTCCGCGCGATGCTCATCGAGCACGGCCTCAGCGACGTCCAGGCGGGGGCCTGCCTCGATCTGGCTGCCATCAGCTCCTTCGATCTGTCGTTCGCCGATCGGGTCCGCGATCTTGGAGTGCAGCACCCGTTGCTCGACGCAGGGCTCGACGCCCTGGCCTCGGTCATCAGCCAGGGCCTGGCGCACGCACCCGGTGTCGTGGAAGCCAACCTGCGGATCGCTCGCGGCCTGGACTACTACACCGGCACGGTCTACGAAACGGTCCTGACGGCATACCCCCAGTTCGGCGCAGTGTGCTCAGGCGGCCGCTACGACCGGCTCGCCAGCGACGGTGTCCGGACCTATCCCGGTGTCGGTCTGTCCATCGGGGTGACCCGGCTCATGGGACTCATCGTGGGGCGCGGACTGGCCCGGGGGAGCCGCTCCACGCCGGCCTGCGTCCTCGTTGCGGTCAACGACGAGGGATCGCGCGATGCCTCCAACGCCATCGCCGCGGCGCTGCGTCACCAGGGCGTGCCCTGCGAAGTCGCTCCGGCGGCGGCGAAGTTCGGAAGGCAGATCCGGTACGCGGATCGTCGCGGCATCCCCTTCGTGTGGTTCCCCGGGCGCGACGGCGCGGCCGACCAGGTCAAGGACATCCGCTCGGGGGTGCAGGTGGACGCCCACCCGACGGTATGGCGGCCGCCCGCCGAGGACCTGCGGCCCTCGATCGTCACATCGGGCTGACGCCCCAGCCGGGTGCGGCAGGGCGGGTGACCGTTGCGCCGTCCCACTGCAGACCGGCATAGGGATCGGCAGCAAGCAGCATGGCGCCGTCCAGGTCGACCCAGTCCACGAGCCCGGCCAGATGGACGGCCGCGGCGATCCCCAGGCTCGTCTCGACCATGCACCCGAGCATGACCTGAAGGCCGGCGGCCCGGGCCAGTCGGATCGTCGCGAGCGCCTGGAGCGGGCCACCGAGCTTGGCCAGCTTGACGTTGACGCCGTGGACCGCGCCCTGCAGGCGCAGGACGTCGGTCGGGTGGTGGAGGCTCTCGTCGGCCACGATGGGCACCGGTGAGCGCGCGGTCAGGGCCCGCAGGCCATCGAGATCATCGGCGTCGAGCGGTTGCTCGATGAGTTCGACCCCCTGGTCGGCCAGCACGTCGACCATGCGGTGCGCTGCCTGCCGGGTCCAGCCGGCATTGGCGTCCACGCGCAGCGCCGCCTCGGGGGCCCCTCGGCGCACCGCGGCGATGAGGTCCTCGTCATCCGGTCGGCCCAGCTTGACCTTGAGCAGCCGGTGACCGGCCTCGGCCAGGTTCTGGGCGCGTAGCGCCATCTCCTCGGCGGTGCCGAGGCCCACGGTGACGCTCGTCGGCGGTATCGCGATCGGGCCCAGACCCAGCAGCCGCCATACCGGTTGGCCGACCGTGACGGCACACCACTCGAGGACCGCCGCCTCCACCCCGCAGCGGGCGCTGGGAGCGGCGCCGCCCGTCGTGGCCAGCATCCGAGCGGCCAGACCGTCCCAGTCCCACGGGTCCTCGACGCATTGGGCCAGTCGGGGGAGCACCTCGAGCACCGACTCGGGGCTCTCCGCGTAGTAGGCATTTGGCGCGCACTCGCCCTGGCCGACCCGTCCGTCGGAGACGGCACTGACAACCGTGCGTGGGTAGTCCGAGAAGGTCCACCGGGCGATGCCGAAGGGCTGCTCGGTGCGCAGCGCATGCGTCTTCCAGGTCAGATCCATGTCATCAGGGCCGTTCGACGTAGGTCACCAGTGAGGTGACGGAGGGCGCCGGTGGTGTCGAGGAGAAGCCGAACCGGGTCGGGGGAGCGACGGCGGCGAGGGCACCGAGGTCCGCGCCGTCGAACTCGCCGACGAGCGAGGTGAGGTGGTGCACGGCGTGGGCGGCATACCACTCGGTTCGCCCACCCCCTGCGGAACCGCGGGTGCGGACGCCAGGGACCGCCACCCGAGCCACCGGTGACGCGAGCGTTGCGAACCACCGCGCCGTGGTGACCCCGCGGGGGAGCTTGCCCAGCAGTCGGCCCAGGGGTGTGAGGTCGCCGATCCCCAGGGCAGCCTGGAGTGGGCCGGCGTGCACATCCCATCGGCGGGCGGTGCGTTCCACGACGACCGGGGTCAGGCGGACCGCGTCGAAGGTGTAGGTGGCCCCGACGTAGTCTGCGACGGCCTGGGTGGGGGCCAGGAGCGTTCGGTGGCCGTCGGCCTGTTCCACCATGACGTCGGCGAAGGCTCCCCACGGGGATTCATCCCAGGACCCGACGACGAACCGGGTGCCGGACGTCGAGCCCACGCCGGCGATCCTCCCGACGAAGCGGTCCAGCGTCACGGTCGCACCCCCAGATCGAGCAGTTCGAGCGCGGCGAGCCGGCGCAGCGCGGCCGGATCCCTGCTTCGCCAGGCTGCCGCCGGATCTGGCACCGCCGTGGTCAGCCGGTGGACGGGCTGGGTCGCCAGCGCTCGGAGGGCGAACAGATCCACGTCGGCGCTGGAGCGCACCGCTGCAGCGGCCGCTGCAGCCCGCCGCGCGAATCGGCCCCTGGTCAACAGCCACAGGATCAGGGCCAGCACCGCGGGCAGGACGGCGGTCGACCAGCCGAGCAGACCCGCGATGTGGTCCACCTGGGCCCCGACGTCGCCTGCTGTCGTGACGATCTGCTGGGCCGGCGCCCGCAGGCCCTCCAGAGGGGTTCCTAGCCGGTCCCCGACGACGGGGATGTCCCGGGCACCGGAGGCGGCAGAGGCGAGGTGGGCATCCACGGTGGTCCCGAGAGACGCCAGCTGGTCCACCGGCGTTCGCAAGGCGGCCACGACATCGTGCACCCCCCGACCGACCAGCGCGCACGCGCCGACCCACACGAGGAACCCGACGTCCGCGGCCACCTGTCGGGCCAGCCGCGCGGGCCGTCGCGAGTAGAGCACCATGGCGACTGTCGCCTCCTGTCTGCCCGGCGGCCAGGGCACCTGCGCCGCGACAGCATCCTGCCATCCGCACGGGGTGCGCCACCGATACACTCGACCCGGTCAGGCCAGGGACGGTGTGACGGCGACGGGGCCGTCCCCCTGTGTCGCCCGCCGAAGGAAGTGCACCGTGAAGGTCGGTATCCCCAGCGAGGTCAAGAACAACGAGTACCGCGTGGCCATCACCCCGGTGGGTGTGCACGAGCTCGTCAAGAACGGGCATGAGGTCTACATCCAGGCCGGTGCCGGGCTCGGCTCGTCGATCTCCGACGAGGAGTATGTCGGCCAGGGCGCGACGATGCTGCCGACCGCCGACGAGGTGTGGGGCGTCGCGGACATGGTCCTCAAGGTCAAGGAACCCATCGCCGAGGAGTACCACCGGCTGCGCAAGGACCTGGTCCTGTTCACCTACCTGCATCTGGCGGCCGACAAGCCGCTGACCGAGGAGCTCATGGCCAAGGAGGTCACCGGCATCGCCTACGAGACGGTCCAGCTGCCCTCGGGGCTGCTGCCGCTGCTCTACCCGATGTCCGAGGTCGCCGGGTGTCTGGCGCCGCAGGTCGGGGCGCACGCCATGATGAAGGCGCAAGGTGGCCGCGGGGTGCTCATGGGCGGTATCGGGGGTGTCGCCAACGCCAAGGTCGTGGTGCTCGGTGCCGGAGTCGCCGGCCAGAACGCCGCTAACATCGCCTTGGGCATGGGGGCCGAGGTCACCTTGCTCGACACCGACCTGGACAAGCTGCGGATGAGTTTCTGGCGGTACGACAACCGGGTCCGCCAGATCGCGTCGAACTCGCTGACGGTGCGCCAGGAGGTGCTCGGCGCGGACATGGTCATCGGCACGGTTCTCATCCCCGGGGCCAAGGCACCCAAGCTCGTCACCGACGAGATGGTCGCCCAGATGAAGCCCGGATCGGTGCTCGTCGACGTGGCCATCGACCAGGGCGGGTGCTTCGAGGGCAGCCGTCCGACCACGCACGCCGACCCGACCTTCCAGGTCCACAATTCGATCTACTACTGCGTGGCCAACATGCCCGGCGCCGTGCCGAACACCTCGACCTGGGCGCTGACCAACGCCACCTTGCCCTACGCGGTCAAGCTGGCCAACAAGGGCTGGCAGGCGGCGCTCAACGCCGACCCGGCGCTGGCCCTCGGGTTGAACACCCACGGCGGATACGTCACCTACAAGGCCGTCGCCGACGACCTCGACCTGGCCTACCGCGCGACCGCTGAGGTGCTCGGCTGACCCAGCGGCCCGAACCGGCCCCCGCTCCCGTCCCGGCTTCGCCCAGCCGGCTGGAGGGACAGGTGCGGGGGTGGCTCGCCCACCTGCAGGTCGAGCGGGGCTCCTCCCGCCATACCCTTGCCGCCTACCGACGCGACCTGGCACGGTACGGCGCGTTCTTGGCCGATCAGTCGGTCACGGACGCCCGCGACGTCAGCCCGGCACACGTCGCCGCCTTTCTCGGCTCGCTGCGCGAGGGGTATGGCGACCATCCGCCGCTGGCCACCGCCTCGGCCGCGCGCACCCTGGTCGCGGTGCGAGGCCTGCACCGCTTCCTCGCCGACGAGGGCATCACCGAGACCGACCCGGCGTACGAGGTGGCCCCGCCGCGCACCGCGCTACGGCTGCCCAAGGCCATCTCGGTGCCCCAGATCGAGCGGCTCCTGGATGCCGCCGGCCCCGGCGACAGCGTGCTCGGGCTCCGTGACCGCGCACTGCTGGAAGTGCTCTACGCCAGCGGGGCCCGGATCTCCGAGGTGGTCGGGCTCGACATCGACGACCTCGACCTCGACTCCGGCTCGGTGCGCCTCCTCGGCAAGGGCAGCAAGGAGCGGGTCGTCCCGGTCGGCCGGATGGCCCGTGAGGCCGTGTCGGCCTACCTGGTGCGGTCCCGCCCGACGCTCGCCGCTGCGGGAGTGGGCACCCCAGCGTTATTCCTCGGTTCGCGCGGCGCCCGGTTGACCCGTCAGCGGGCCTGGTCCGCCGTGGCGGGCGCGGCCGAGCGAGCGGACCTCGCCGGGCGGGTGTCGCCGCACACCCTGCGCCACTCGTTCGCCACGCATCTGCTCGACGGGGGGGCCGATGTGCGGGTCGTCCAGGAGCTGCTCGGGCACGCATCGGTGACGACGACCCAGATCTACACCCTGGTCACCGTCCAGCGGCTCCGCGAGGTCTACGCCGAGGCGCACCCGCGGGCGCGCTGATAGGGTCTGTGCGATCGCCAGAGGCGGGCACGAGGTGAGGACGACGGGTGAGCAGCAAAGGAACCAAGCACGGCGACCGCGCGGCCCGCAGCGCCGCCGCCGCCCGGCTCCCGGGGATCGACGCCATCGGTCCTGGTGAGCTCGGCCCGACGGGACGGCCGCTCCCGGACTTCCCCGAGCCGGCACCGCTGGCCAGCCACGGGCCCGCTCGCATCATCGCCATGTGCAACCAGAAGGGCGGGGTCGGCAAGACCACCACGACGATCAACCTCGGTGCGGCGTTGGCCGAGCTGGGCCGCAAGGTGCTCCTCGTGGACTTCGATCCGCAAGGTGCCCTGTCAGTGGGTCTGGGCATCCCCACCCACGACCTCGACCTGACGATCTACACCCTGCTGACCAGTCGCCGGCACCAGATCCACGAGGTCATCCAGCCCACCCGGATCGAGGGGCTTGATGTCGTCCCGGCGAATATCGACCTGTCGGCGGCCGAGGTCCAGCTCGTCGGTGAGGTGGCCCGCGAACAGATCCTCGCCCGGGTCCTGCGCCCGGTCACCGACGAATACGACGTCGTCCTCATCGACTGCCAGCCGTCGCTCGGGCTGCTCACCGTCAACGCCCTGACTGCCGCGCACGGCGTCGTCATACCGCTGGAGTGTGAGTTCTTCGCCATGCGCGGCGTGGCTCTGCTCGTGGAGACGATCGAGAAGATCACCGATCGGCTCAACCCCCGTCTGCAGGTCGACGGGATTCTGGCCACCATGTATGACGCGCGCACCCTGCACAGCAAGGAGGTCGTCAAGTCGGTGGTCGACCACTTCGGCGACCAGGTCTTCCACACGGTGATCAGCCGCACCGTGAAGTTCCCCGACGCCACGTTGGCGGCCGAACCCATCACCTCGTACGCCGCCACCCACTCCGGGGCGCAGGCCTACCGGCAGTTGGCCCGTGAGCTCATCGCCCGCGGCGGCGCTGCCTGACGGCGCGCCGGAGGTCGAGGTCCCCGGCGGGGTCCTGACTCGGCGCGCCGCGGCCAGTCCGTTCGAGGTCCACCTGGACGTTTTCGAGGGTCCCTTCGACCTGCTGCTGGGGCTCATCGCCAAGCACAAGTTGGACATCACCGAGATCGCCCTGTCCAAGGTGACCGACGAGTTCATGGCGCACATCCGCGGTATGCGCGAGGCGGGAGACGAATGGGACCTCGGCCAGGCCTCCGAGTTCCTTCTCGTGGCGGCCACCCTGCTCGACCTCAAGGCGGCTCGGCTGCTCCCAGGCAGCGGCCCGGACGACGAAGAGGACCTGGCCCTCATCGAGGCCCGGGACCTGCTCTTCGCCCGCTTGCTGCAGTACCGCGCGTTCAAGGTCGTCGCCGCGGCGTTGGACACCCAGATGCAGCAGGCCGCGCACTCGATCGCCCGGCCCGGAGGGCTCGAGCCGCACCTGGCCGCCCTGCTTCCCGAACTGGTCATGACCGTCACGCCCGCGCAGCTCGCGCTCATCGCGGCCCGGGCACTGGAGCCGAAGGAGCCACCGAGCGTCCGCACCGATCACCTGCACCTGCCGCTGGTCAGTGTTCGGGAGCAGGCCGCGGTTCTCGTCGCCCGGTTGCGGCGCGACGGGGTGGCCTCGTTCCGGTCACTCGTCGCCGACGCGGACAACACCTTGGTCGTCGTGGCCCGGTTCCTTGCCGTGCTCGAGCTGTTCCGGGAGCGCGTCGTCACCGTGGAGCAGGCCGAGGCGTTGGGCGAGCTCACCGTACGGTGGCGGGGAACGGCCGATGGCGATGTCGACGTGAGTGACGAGTTCGACGCGACGCAGGACGGCGACCGCCCCAGCGAAAGGAGCCCTTCGTGAGCACCGTGCCCGACGACACGGCCGGTCCCGACGACCCGGCCGGTCCCGACGATTCGGCCGAGGACACCCACGAGATCGCCTTGGACATCGACGCCTTCCCTGGTGGCGTGCCCGCGGTGCTCGAGGCGGTCCTCATGGTCGTCGACGAGCCGGTGCCCGCCATCGATCTGGCCGCGGCCTTGCAGTTGCCCCTCGGCGTTGTGGAGGCGCATCTGCGCTCGCTGGAGGCCGAGTATGCCGACCAGCAGCGGGGCTTCTGCCTGCGCCAGGTGGCCGGGGGGTGGCGGTACTACAGCCGCACGACCTATGGACCACTGGTCGAGCGGTTCGTCATCGGGGGACAGCAGGCGAAGCTGACCCAGGCGTCGTTGGAGACCCTGGCCGTCGTCGCCTACCTGCAGCCCGTGTCCCGGGCCCGGGTCGGGTCGGTGCGCGGTGTCAACGTGGAGAGTGTCCTGCGCACCCTGACCGCCCGAGGCTTGGTGGAGGAGACCGAAGAGCACGGTGATTCCGGTGCGATCCTGTATCGGACCACGCCCTACTTCCTGGAGCGGATGGGTTTGAACAGCCTCGACGAACTCCCCCCGATCGCCCCGCATCTGCCCGATCCGTCGTTGCTCGACCAACTGGCCGAGGAGGGCCGGCTGTGACGCCGCAACGTCCGTCTGGCGGCGGAGCCGGACAGAGCGGCGGAGCCCGGCGGGGCGGCGGAGCCGGACAGAGCGGCGGAGCTCGGCGGGGCGGTCCGACCCGCCGTGCCACGTCGGCCCGCGGCCGCAGCGGAGGCGATCTGGCCCGCCCGATCCGCCCGAAGGCGGCCGGTCCGGCGGTAGACGTGCACACCGACGGCGGGGTGCGGCTGCAGAAGCTGCTCGCCGCCGCTGGTGTCGGCTCCCGGCGTGCCTGCGAGGCACTGATGGCCGCCGGGCGGGTCGAGGTGGACGGGCAGGTCGTCACCGAGCTGGGCACGCGGATCGACCCGGTCCGCCAGGTGGTTCACGTCGATGGGGTCCGGGTCCAGCTCGACGCGTCACGGGTCTACCTGGCCTTCAACAAGCCCAAGGGCGTCGTCTCGACCATGCAGGACGACCGCGGTCGCCCGGCCCTGGCTGACTACCTGACCACGGTGCCTGAACGGTTGTTCCACGTCGGACGCCTAGACGCCGACACCGAGGGGCTCCTGTTGTTGACCAACGACGGCGAGCTGGCGCACCGCCTTCAGCACCCCAGCTATGGCGTGGCGAAGACCTACCTCGCGCAGGTGCCCGGCCCGATCGCCAAGGGCATCGGCAAGCAGCTGCGCGAGGGCGTCGAGTTGGAGGACGGCCCGGTCCAGGTCGACTCGTTCAAGGTGGTCGACTCCGCCCCCGGGAAGGCGCTCGTCGAGGTGGTTCTCCACGAGGGGCGCAAGCACGTCGTGCGCCGGATGCTCGAATCGGTCGGCCACCCGGTTCAGGCCCTGGTTCGCACCGACGTGGGGCCCATCCAACTCGGCGAACTGCGCAGCGGTCGCTACCGTGCGCTCTCGCGTGCGGAGGTCGGGGCCCTCTACGCCGCCGTCGGGCTGTAGTCGCCTCCGTCATACGGCGTGGCGGCGGCCAGCAGCGGACGGGACAGCCGAGTCTCGCCCGGCTGGCTAGGCTGACCGGCGTGACGACGCGGGTGCGCATCCTGGGCACGGGCCTGATCGGGGCCAGTGTCGGCATCGCCTTGACCAAAGCCGGGTATGACGTCGGGCTGGTCGACCCGTCCCCGACGGCGATGGGTTTGGCCAGGGACCTCGGGGCGGGACACCTCGTGGAGGCGGGGGAGCCCGATCCGCAGGTGGTCGTCGTCGCGGCCCCTCCGGACGTCACCGGCGCGGTCGTCGCGGACTCGCTGGACCGCTGGCCCACCGCTGTCGTCACCGATGTGGCGTCGGTGAAGGTCAGCGTGCTCCAGACCGCCGGCGCCCGCGGCACCGACCTGACCCGGTATGTCGGGTCGCATCCCATGGCTGGCCGGGAGAAGTCCGGTGCAGTGGCGGCCCGCGGCGACCTCTTCCAGGGACGCGCCTGGGTGGTCGTGCCGCATGAGGCATCCACCGACGACGCGGTACGCGCGGTCGCCACCTTGGCTGAGGCCACCGGCGCGACGGTCCGGCGGATGTCCGCCGGCGCGCACGACGCAGCCGTGGCCGCAGTCTCGCATCTGCCCCAGGTGGTCGCCTCGCTGGTGGCGGCGCAGCTTCGGGGCCTGCCGACCGAGGCGGTCGACATCGCAGGTCAGGGGCTGCGCGACGTCACCCGGATCGCGGCCAGCGACCCCCGGCTGTGGACCCAGATCCTCGCCGGAAATGCCGAGGCGGTAGCTGCAGTGCTGCGCGGGCTGCAGGCCGATCTGGCCGCCGTCGTGACGGCCCTGGAGGGGGTCGACGGTTCGGCGCCGGCGCCGGGGGCCCTGGAGGTCATCGCCCGCACCATCGGCCACGGCAACGACGGCCATGCCCTGATCCCCGGCAAGCACGGCGCGGTGCCCACGGCATACCGGACGGTTTCGGTGCTCGTGCCTGACGAGCCGGGCAACCTCGCCCGGCTGCTCGCCGAGGTGGGGGCCGTCGGGGTGAACTTGGAGGACCTGCGCCTCGATCACGGCCTGGGCCAACCCTTCGGGATCGCCGAGATCGACGTGGTCCCGGCGGCCGCGGAGGGGCTGCGGACGGCGCTGACCGAGCGCGGCTGGCGGCTGCACGACTGAACCGCCCTTCACCGCGGCCACGACCAGCCCGGACCAGCCCGGACCACCCCGCCACACGACCCTCCACTCGACGCGTTCCGGGGCCGAACCGGCGCTTTCGGCCCCGGATCGCGTCGAGTGGGAGCAACGCAGGGCTGCGGATGGTCGCGCAGGGCAGGGCGGGCTGGCAGCGCTGAGGGTGGCTAAGGTTGGGCCTCGTGCCGAAGCCTGAGAACGCCGCCCCGATCGTGATCGCCATCGACGGACCGAGCGGGTCGGGAAAGTCCAGTGTGTCCAGGGCGGTGGCACTTGCATTGGGCGTGGGCTACCTCGACACCGGGGCGAC
>JBPOIZ010000032.1:0-39178 GCA_052034115.1 Actinomycetota bacterium | reverse complement strand
CACCGGCGATGACCGCGATGAACGAACGGTTCATGGCCCGGCACATGATGTAGGACAGGTAGGCACCGGAGGAGCCGACGAGCGCGCCGGTGATGATGAGCAGGTCGTTGTTGAGCAGGAAGCCGGCGGCCGCTGCGGCCCACCCGGAGTAGGAGTTGAGCATCGAGACGACGACGGGCATGTCGCCGCCGCCGATCGAGGCGACCAGGTGCCAGCCGAGGAACAGGGCGAGCAGCGTCATGATCCCCAGCAGCAACTGACGGAGGAAGACGTTGTCCTGGGGCACGACCACGTAGGCGATCGTCATGACGACGAACGCCACGATGATGCCGAGGTTGATGGCGTGCCGCGCCGGGAGCACGAGCGGGGCCGACTTCATCTTGGCCGACAACTTGAGGTAGGCCACGATCGAGCCGGTGAAGGTCACCGCGCCGATGAAGACGCCGACGAACACCTCGACGTCGTGGATGGCGGGGTAGCTGGATTCCTCGTACGAGGAGTTCCAGCCGACCAGCACGGCCGCCAGCCCGACGAAGCTGTGCAGCATGGCGATGAGTTCGGGCATCCCGGTCATCTCGACCCGTCGGGCCAGGCTGATCCCGACGAACGCGCCGATGGCCATGGCGACGGCAATGATGCCGAGCGCGTCGAAGCCGGCGACCTTGGTGGCCAGCCACAGGGTCGCCGCGAGGGCGATCGCCATACCGACGATGCCGTACTTGTTGCCCATGACCGCTGTCTCGTGCTTGGACAGCCCGGCCAGGGCGAGGATAAAGAGCAGCCCGGCGACGATGTAGGCGCCGTAGATGAGGGTGAGGTTCATCGGACCGAGTCCTCCCGCTTGAACATCTGGAGCATTCGTCCGGTGACGGTGAACCCGCCGAACACGTTGATGCTCGCGACCAGGGCTCCGACGAAGGCCAGCCCGGTCACCAGCCACTTGTCGTCGTGGCCGATCTGCAGGAGCGCGCCGACGACGATGATGCCGCTGATCGCGTTGGTCACCGACATCAGGGGTGTGTGCAGCGCATGGTGGACGTTGCCGATGACGTAGTAGCCGATGACCACCGACAGCATGAACACCATGAAGTGCCCGAGGAACGGTGCCGGCGAGGCGTTGGCCAGGAGGAGGAAGAGCACCGCCGCGGCTCCCATGAAGGCCAACCGGCGACGGGGATCCGGTGGCGGTTTGGGGGCCGCCGTGGCCGGCGCTGCCGCGACCGCGGCGACCGGGGCGGCGGAGACCTGGACCGGCGGTGGCGGCCACAGGACGTCGCCGTCCTTGGCCACCGTCATACCGCGCACCACGACATCGTCGACGTCGATGACCGGTATGCCGTCCTTGCCCGGAGTGAGCAACTTCATGAGGTTGACCAGGTTGGTGCCGTAGAGCTGTGAGGCCTGGGCCGGCAACCGCCCGGCGAGGTCGGTGTAGCCGATGATCTTGACCCCGTTGTCGGTCACGACGAGCTTGTCCGGCTGGGACCCCTCGACATTCCCCCCGGAACCGGCGGCCATGTCGACGATCACCGAGCCGGGCTTCATCGACGCGACCATCTCCGCAGTGATGAGCCGCGGTGCCGGTCGGCCGGGGATCAGGGCCGTCGTGACGATGATGTCGACGTCTCGGCACTGCTCGGCATACATCAGCGCCGCGGCGGCGGCGTAGTCGGCTGAGGCCTCCTTGGCATACCCGTCCGTGCTCACCTGTTGCTCGCCGACCTCGACCTTGACGAACTCGGCACCCATCGACTGGACCTGTTCGGCCACCTCGGGGCGCACGTCGGTGGCCCGCACGATCGCGCCGAGGGAGTTGGCCGTGCCGATGGCAGCCAGGCCGGCGACCCCCGCCCCCGAGATGAAGACCTTGGCCGGCGGCACCTTGCCCGCGGCGGTGACCTGCCCGGTGAAGAACGACCCGAACTCGTGGGCGGCCTCCAGGACGGCGCGGTAGCCGGCGATGTTGGCCATCGAGGACAGGACATCGAGGGCCTGGGCCCGCGAGATGCGCGGCACCGCATCCATGGCCATGGCGGTGACGCCGCGGGCCGCAAGAGCCGAGACCAGATCGGGTCGCAACGCCGGGGACATCAGGCTCATGAAGATCGTGCCCGGATGCAGGAGCTCGATCTCGGCCTCGCTGGGGGCGTTGATGGCGAAGACGATCTCACTGCCCCAGGCCTGGGACCGCGTGCCGATCTCGGCGCCCGCCGCGTGGAAGGCGTCGTCGGCGAAGTTCGCCGCTCGACCGGCTCCGGACTCGACGAGCACGTCATACCCGAGGGCGGTGAGTTTGGTGACGGTTGCGGGGGTCGCCGCGACGCGGGTCTCACCCGGGCGGCTTTCGGCGGGCACACCTATGCGCATGATACGAACCTATGGGGTCAGCGGGACGGGGGTCACGGGGCCCATGGTCCCCGTTGTCGCACCTCATCGGTATGACGCCCGCCACCTGGGATGCAGCCGTGCCGATGACGCCGCTCGACCCGGCCCGCTACGCTCACCGGCCATGGCCGACCTGGACCACCTGCCGCCCGCCGACGCCGCTCGGCTGCGCGAGGTTGCGGCGGTCCGCGGAGCCGAGCGCGTCGAACACCTGGGCGGCGGCATCACCAACCGCAACTACAAGGTCAGCGGTCCGGCCGGGACCGCGGTCATCCGGCTCTCCGACCCGGATTCCTCCGACCTGGCCATCGACCGGGAGGCGGAGTTCCGCAACTCGGTGGCTGCGGCCGCCTCGGGGGCTGCTCCCGCCGTGCTCGACTACGTGGCCGGAGCCGGGGTGCTCGTCGTCGACTGGGTGCAGGGCCGCACCTTCTCCGAGGCCGACGTCCGGATGCCCGCGAACCTGCCGCGCATCGCGGTCGCCTGCCGCCTGCTGCATTCCGGGCCGCAGTTCGTCAACCGGTTCGACATGTTCGCCATCCAGGCGCGCTACCGCGATCTGGTGCGGCACCGCGGCTACCGGGTGCCGGACCGGTACGACGAGTTCGCCCCCGTGGCGGCCCGGATCAAGGCAGCACTGGCGGTGCACCCCGAGCCGCTGGTCCCGTGCAACAACGACCTGCTCGCGGCGAACATGATCGACACCGGAGACCGGCTCTGGCTCATCGACTACGAGTACTCGGGGATGAACGAGGCGAGCTTCGAGATCGGCAACATCTGGAGCGAGTCGACGCTGCCCCTGGACGAGCTGGCACCGTTGGTCAGCGCCTACTGGGGCCGCGAGGACCCCGCCAAGACCGCCCGGGCCCGGTTGTGGGCGCTGATGAGCAAGTACGGCTGGACGCTGTGGGCCTCGATCCAGGACGGGCGCAGCGACATCGACTTCGACTATTGGGCCTGGGGTATGGAGAAGTACGAGCGGGCCGTCGCCGAGTTCGATGACCCCGGGTTCGAGGCGCTGCTGTCGGCCGTTGCCGCGGACTGAAATTCCAGGAAAGGGTCTGCCGCCAGACCACAAACGCTGCTAGCGTCCCGGCGCAGGGGAACGGCGGCCGCCTGGGCCGGCGAGACGACAACCAACGGTGCAAGGAGGCAGCGGTGGCTGATCACTCCATGCTGAGCGAGGACGAACGCCTCCTCGCAGAGCTGGGATACAAGCAAGAGCTCAAGCGGAGTTGGTCGGGGTTCTCCAACTTCGCGATCTCGTTCTCGATCATCTCGATTCTCGCCGGCTGCTTCACCACCTTCGGCCAGGCATGGAACAACGGCGGCCCGATCGCCATCTCATGGGGCTGGCCGATCATCTCGGCCTTCATCCTTGTCATCGGCCTGACGATGTCCGAGCTCGTGTCGGCATACCCGACCTCGGGTGGCATCTACTGGTGGGCCGCCAAACTCGGGGGCGCGAAGGCCGGCTACTACACCGGCTGGCTCAACCTCATCGGCCTGCTCGCCGTCGATGCCTCGGTGGCCTACGGCTGCGCGACCTTCCTCGACCTGTCGCTGATCTTCCTGAGCCCCTCCTGGGCCGCCGGCTACAGCCTGAGCCGCGTCTTCTGGCTGTTCCTGGTGATCCTGGCCCTGACCGCTGCGGTCAACATCTGGGGCGGCCGGATCCTCGACAAGATGAACAACGTCTCGGTGTGGTGGCACGTCATCGGCGCCGCCGTCATCATCGTCATCCTCTGGGTCGTCCCCGACTCGCACATGAGCGCGGCGGATGTCTTCGGTATGCGGGTGAACAACTCCGGCGGGCTCGCCGGTGGCGAGACCAGCGGATTGGGCTACTGGTTCTACGTCCTGCCGCTCGGCTTCCTCCTCACCCAGTACACGATCACCGGGTATGACGCCTCCGCGCACCTGGCCGAGGAGACCCAGGGCGCGGCCAACGGCGCCGCCCGGGGCATCTGGCAGTCGATCTTCTACTCGGCCATCGGTGGCTGGGTGCTGCTGCTGTCGTTCCTCTTCGCCGTCCAGAACGCCGAGCAGGTCACCGCCGGGGTCGACCCCGATGGCGCCTACGTCGGTGCCGGGTCGGTGGCGGTCATCTTCATCCAGGCTTTGGGGGCGAAGCTCGCGGGCATCGTCCTGCTCATTGCGGCTATCGGACAGTTCTTCTGCACCAGCGCCTGCATGACGTCCACGAGCCGGATGCTCTTCGCCTTCTCGCGCGACGGCGCGGTGCCCGGCGCCGCCAAGTGGGCCACCCTCGACGCGAACAAGGTCCCCCGCAATGCGGTGCTCGTGGCCTCGGTCATCGCGGCGCTCATCACCTTGCCGGCACTCGTCGAGGTCAACATCGGCAGCGCCGACGCGCCGATCATCGTGCCGACCGCGTTCTACGCCGTCGTGTCGGTGGCGGTCATCGGCCTCTACCTCGCCTTCGCCATCCCGATCTACCTGCGCTGGCGCAAGGGCGACGCCTTCGTCCAGGGGCCCTGGAACCTCGGGACCAAGTGGAAGTGGATGGCTCCCCTGGCGGTCGCCGAGATCGCCGTCGTCTCGGTCTACTTCATCTTGCCGTTCACACCCGCCGGCACGCCGGGCAACGAGGGCTTCGAGTGGAAGTTCGTCAACTACGCACCGGTCCTGACCGGCGGAACACTGTTGGCGTTGTGGCTCGCCTGGCACCTGTCGGCCAAGAAGTGGTTCACCGGTCCGAAGACGACGATCGATCTGCCCGAGGGTGTCACCTCGGCCGACGAGATCCGCCTCGAACACGAGCACCACGGCTATCACGAGGCATAGCCCACACTGAGAGGCGACCTTCGCGGCGCCCTGGTCAGCAGACCCCACCGCGGCCCTGGCCGACCGCGACGAAGGCCCCTCACCGACACCGGTGGGGGGCCTTCGTGCGTTGGGGGCCATCACCCCCCTGCTATCCACCACTCGACGCCATCCGGGCCCCCCACACCACACCACCACCCCACGCGATCCACCACTCGACGCCATCTGGGCAGATCCAGCGGGCTAGGCGTGGATCCGCGTCCCGTCGGGGTCATAGGGCGCACCGGTCGAGACCGTGGCATCGACGAGCCGGCCGAGCACATTGACCTGCCACCGACCCGTTCGCACGTCGTCGAGGGAGATCGGCGCACCGTCGGGGCGCCATACCGAGGCCAGACCCACGCAACGGTGGGTGACCGCACCAAAGGCCGCCGAGGTGAGTTGCCCCCACGGCGCCCCGTCGCGCAGCACGAGTTCACCGCCCCACATCGTCACGTCCGGGTCGGCGACGACCACCGAGACGACACGACGACGAGCTCCCGCGGCCCGGGCCGCGTCAAGCGCCTCCCGCCCAAGGAACGGTATGTCGGTGCGGACCTTGGTGGCGAAGAGCAACCCGGCCTCGAGGGGGTTCACATCCGGGGTCAGCTCGGCACCCCAGGCTCGGTAGCCCTTCTCCAGCCGCAAGGCGTTGATGGCGTAGTAGCCCGCATCGACCACGCCGTGCCCCGCGCCGGCGTCGTGCAGCACGTCCCACACGCCGACGGCGAACTCGGTGGGCACGTAGAGCTCCCAACCGAGCTCGCCGACGTAGGTGATGCGGGTGGCGCGGACCGTGAAGGGGCCGACGTCGATCAGGCGGCTCGTCGCGAACGGGAAGTCCGAGCCACCGAGGCGCGCCCGGGACACGTCGACCAACAGATCGCGCGACCGCGGGCCCATCACGCCGAACACGGCATACGCGCTGGTGACGTCGACGACGCTGACCTGCTGGTCGTGGCCGACATGGCGCCGCATCCAGTCCTGGTCCCGAACGACGGACCCCGCACTGGTCACCCACAGGTATTCATCTCGCGCGAGGCGGGTCACCGTCACATCGGCCTCGTAGCCGCCGCGGGCGTTGAGCACCCCCGTATAGACGGTCCGGCCGACCGGCACCGCCACGTCGGCGGTGCACAGCCACTGCAGCACCGTCTCGGCGTCGCGGCCCGAGATGAGGAGCTTGCCGAACGATGTCTGGTCGAACACCGCCACCGACTCGCGCGCCGCGCGCTGCTCGGCGTCGCACCAGGGCTGCCAGGACGGCCGCTCCCAGGCGTAGTCGAGCCGCGGCTGGGTGCCGGCGGGGGCGAACACCACGGGCCGTTCCCAGCCCATCTTCGAGCCGAAGACCGCGCCCGCGGCCGCGGTCAGGTGGTGCACCGGCGACCGTCGGAACGGGCGCGCGCTGTCGAACTCCCGGTTGGGCCACGGTATGGCGTAGTGCAGCCCGAGCACCTCGCCCACCCGGCCGCGAAGCCACTGCGGGTTGCCGTGAAAGGGCGCGAATCGCCGGATGTCGACGCCGCTCAGATCCGAGGTGGGCTCCCCGGCGACCATCCATTCGGCGAGCGCTCGGCCTGCCCCCCCGGCCGAGGCGATGCCTACCGAGTTGAACCCGGCGGCGACGAAGAGCCCGTCGGTGGCCGGCGCCGCACCGAGGACGAACTGGTTGTCCGGCGTAAAGCTCTCCGGACCGTTGTAGAACTTGCGGACCCCGGTGTCAGCGAGAACCGGCAGCCGGTGCACGGCGCTGTCCATGAGGATCTCGAAGTGGTCCCAGTCCTCGTCGAGGAGCTGGAACTCGAACGGGTAGGGGATCTGGTCTGGGGCGACCCATGGTTTGGCCACCGGTTCGAACCCACCAACGACGAGGCCCCCGACCTCCTCCTTGACGTAGGTGTATCCATCCGGGTCCCGCAGGATCGGCAGCATGCGGTCGACACCGTCGATCGGCTCGGTCACCACATAGAAGTGCTCGGCCGAGTGCAACGGCACGGTGACCCCGACGGCGGCAGCCATGGCGTTCGCCCACTGCCCCGAGCAGATGGCAACGGTCTCGCACTCGATCCGTCCCTGGTCGGTCTGGACCCCGGTGACCCGTCCGTCGAGCACCTCGATCTGCTGGACCCGCACCTTCTCGACGATGCGCGCGCCGCGGAGTTTGGCCCCCTTGGCCAGCGACTGGGTCACGTCGGTGGGGTTGACCGTGCCGTCCTTCGGCAACCAGATAGCGCCCAGAAGGTCATCCGTGCGCAGCAGCGGATAACGCTGCCCGGCCTGAGCGGGGGTGAGGATCTCACACTCCAGGTCGAACGCTGCGGCCGCTGCCGCGGTGCGCTGCAGTTGGGCCATCCGCTCGGGCGTGCGGGCCACGGTGACGCCCCCGCACTCCTTGTAGCCGGTGCCAAGGCCGGTCTCCTGCTCCAGCCGCCGATAGAGTGCTGCGGAGTACTGCACCAGCCGGGTGCCGCTCTCGCTGGCCCGGAGTTGTCCGACGAGGCCGGCGGCATGCCAGGTCGTGCCCGACGACAGGTGTCCCTGTTCGAGAAGCACGACATCGGTGACCCCCAGCGCGGTGAGGTGATAGGCCACGCTGCAGCCGATGACACCCCCGCCGACGATGACGACCTGAGCGCGTTCGGGCAGTGTGGTCACTCGCCGACCCTAGCGGCGACGAGGTCGGCCGCGGCAGGGTCCAGAACCGAGGACTTCGACGGCACCTCTTGCACTATCACATACCGTCGCTTTACCATCTCTTTACCGAACGCGGGAAACCGCATGAAGGAGCCGCAGCCATGGGGATGGCGGGCGACGCTCGTCGAGTGGGGACCCGACGAGCACCGGGCATCTCGGGGAAAGATGCCTACGCCGACACCTGTCGGCGTGCCGAGTCGATCGGGGGCGGTCGAGCTCGGGCTCGATGACACTGGGATCCCTGGTGTCATCGAGCGTGCCCACAAGGTCATGGGGGACCTGGTGGGAGCGGGGAACCGGAGGCAGCCCATTGGGGTAGGCGGCCTCCATGGGGGGAACATGCGGCCGCCCCGGTCGCCGAGTGACCTCGGCGGCCGGGGCGGCTTCACGTGCGCCCCCCAGACCTTCGTCCGGCGGGATGGGCGGGTCAGCCCATCGATTCGCTGATCAGACCTCGCACCTCTGACTCGCGGTAGCGACGGTGACCCCCCAGGGTCCGGATCGCATTGAGTTTGCCGGCCTTCGCCCACCGGGTAACCGTCTTCGGGTCGACTCGGAACAGGGCAGCGACCTCAGCAGGCGTCAGCAAACGCTCGGCAACATGTGGCTCAACCATCAGGGCACTCCAAAACACTGTGGCACCACCCCCCTCGGGTGATATCCCCCAGGGGACACCCTAACCTCCACTGGGCGATTCGCGACAGCGATCGTGGAACAGACCCGTTCGTGGCGGCAGGTGGGAGTCCCGGTCGGCGCCCGGGGCCGGACCGGAAGAGCAGTGGCGGGCCACGACCGCAGCCGCCGAGGAGGATCCATCGGAGGGGCGAATGGCCCGGAGCGGCCCTGACCGGATACCGTTGCCCCACGAACGCACATTTCCCGGATCCGCTACGCGCCCGGGTGAGGTCCACCCGACGCCCGAGCGGCCCTCATCCCGCCAGCGATGCCGCTCCGGCAGACGTATGAGGGGGTCACGCCATGGGGCGCGGCCGAGCCAAGGCCAAGCAGACCAAGGTCGCTCGTCAGTTGAAGTACTTCTCGCCTGACACCGACCTCAGCGCGCTTGAGCAAGAACTCCACGCATCCGTGCAGCAGCGGTATGGCGCTGTCGCAGACGACGCCCTCGACGAGGACGACGAGGACGAGGACGACGAGTTCGAGGACGACGACCAGGACGAGGACTACGGGTCCTGGGCCTCCGGGAGTCGCTGAGCCGTCGTCTGCACGTCAGCCCGTCGACCGCCGAGGTGGTCGGCGGGTCGGTGTTCGTCTCGGCCGTCAGCCGCGGTAGGCACCGACCAGCTGGACCCCGCCGCCGTCCACACCCTTGGCGCCCTGGCTGATCTCCGCACCGGTCACCGGAGTGGACGCGCCGGTGACCTCGCCCATCTGCCACGCGTCGAGTCCGCGTTCGCGCAGGGAGGCGACAGCGGCCGTGACATCCTCCTGCGGCAGCACGACAGCGAAGCCCACGCCCATGTTGAGGGTGCGCTCCAGGTCGGTTTGCGGGACGTTCCCGAGACGCTGCACGAGGCCGAAGATGGGCGCCGGTTGCCAGGAGGCCCGATCGAGGGTGGCCAGGGTGCCTCGGGGCAGCACCCGTGCCAGGTTGGCCGCCAGTCCCCCGCCGGTGATGTGCGACAGGGCATGGATCTCCAGGTCCGGCGACCGCAGCAGGGCCAGCAGGTCCGCGGCGTAGACACGCGTGGGCTCGAGCAGCTCCTCGCCGAGCGTGCGGCCGAGCTCGGGCACGTCCCGGCCCAGCGACCACCCCGACGCGGCAACGGCAGCTCGCACCAGGGAGTAGCCGTTGGAGTGCAACCCCGACGACCGGACGCCGAGCACCGCATCCCCGGCCACGACCAGGTGCGGGCCGATGATCCGCGCGCGTTCCACGACACCGGTCGCTGCCCCAGCGACGTCATACTCGTCCGGGGCGAGCAGGCCGGGGTGTTCGGCCGTCTCGCCGCCGATCAGCGCCACGCCGGCCTGTTCGCAGGCTGCAGCAATGCCGGTGACGATGTCGGCGACCCGCTGCGGCACGACCCGACCGGTAGCGATGTAGTCGGTCATGAAGAGCGGCTCTGCACCACAGACGACAATGTCGTCGACGACCATCCCGACCAGGTCGAATCCGATGGTGTCGTGCCGGTCGAGGGCTTGGGCGATGGCGACCTTGGTCCCCACGCCGTCGGTGGAGGTGGCCAGCACCGGCTCGCGCAGCCCGGCGAGTGCCGACGCATCGAAGAGCCCCGCGAACCCGCCCAGCCCGCCGAGCACCTCGGGCCGGGTGGCTCGGCGCACGGCTGCCTTCATGAGCTCGACCGCCCGATCGCCGGCCTCGACATCGACGCCCGCTGCGGCGTAGGTCAGGGGGGTCTGGGACACGAGGCCTCCGTCTGTGCTGGATCGGTCAGGGGTGGCGCAGGGCGTCGGAGGCCCCGCCAGGCACCCCGAGTCCGACGCCCTCGACATCGCGCGCGGCGAGGTCGAGCGGCAGTTGTTCGAGGATGAGCTTGCCGAGGTGTTCCTCCGGCGGAAGGGGCACCGGATACCGCCCGTCGAAGCAGGCCAGGCACAGCCCGGTCGGCGCAATCCCGGTGGCTGCGACCATACCCTCGACGCTGATGTACCCGAGACTGTCCGCCCCGATCGAGGCGCGGACCTCCTCGACCCCGAGCCCGTTGGCGATGAGTTCGGCCCGGGTGGCGAAGTCGATGCCATAAAAGCACGGCCAGCGCACCGGCGGCGAGGAGATCCGCACGTGGACCTCGGTGGCCCCGGCCTCGCGCAGCATGCGGATCTGCGCCCGTTGGGTGTTTCCGCGGACGATGGAGTCGTCCACGACGACGAGCCGCTTGCCGCGGATCGCCCCCTCGAGGGCGTTGAGTTTCAGGCGGATGCCGAGCTGGCGCAACGTCTGGGAGGGCTGGATAAAGGTGCGACCGACATACGCGTTTTTGACGAAACCCTGGCCGTAGGGGATCCCCGAGTGCTGCGCGTAGCCGACGCTCGCCGGGACACCGGACTCGGGCACCCCGATGACCAGGTCGGCATCGACGGGGTGTTCACGCGCCAGGATCCGCCCCATCTCGACCCGCGCGTCGTGCACGACCCGACCGGAAATGACCGCGTCGGGTCGGGCCAGATAGACGTACTCGAAGACGCAACCCTTGGGTTCGGCAGCCGCAAAGCGCCGCGTTCGCAGCCCGTCCTCGTCAATGACGATGAGCTCGCCCGGCTCGATCTCGCGGACCAGGCTGGCCCCGACGGTGGCCAGCGCAGCAGTCTCCGAGGCGACCACCCAGCCGCGCTCGAGCCGGCCCAGGGCCAGCGGCCGGATGCCGTGTCGGTCCCGCGCGGCATACAGGGCGTGCTCGGACATGAAGACGATCGAGAACGCTCCCTCGAGCCGAGGTAGGACGTCGAGCGCGCGTTCCTCCAGGCTGTGATCCGGGTGGACCGACAGCAACGTGGTGACCAGCGCGGTGTCGGTGGTGTTCCCCCGACCGAGCTCACCGCCCGGAGCGGCCCCGATCTCCTCGACGACCAACTCGCGCAGCACCCGGGAGTTGGTCAGGTTGCCGTTGTGTGCCAGCGCGACGGTGCTGTGGTCGCTGCCGGCCAGCGTGGGCTGCGCGTTCTCCCAGGTGCTGCCCCCGGTCGTCGAGTAGCGGCAGTGCCCGATGGCGACGTGTCCGCGCAGCGACTGCAGGGCGGTCTCGTCGAAGACCTGGGACACCAGGCCCATGTCTTTGTAGACCAGCACCTTCCCACCGTCACCGGTGGCGATGCCGGCGGACTCCTGACCGCGGTGCTGCAGCGCGTACAGGCCGAAGTACGTCAGTTTGGCGACCTCTTCACCGGGGGCCCAGACCCCGAAGACACCGCAGGCATCCTGCGGACCCTTCTCACCGGGGAGCAGGTCGTGGGTCAGCAGACCGTCACCGCGCGCCACGGCTGTCAGTGTCCCACGGGCCGGCCGGCGAGGCTCACCGTCGGCGGTCGAGGATGGCGACGACGAGCCCTCCGACGAGTCCGCCCAGGCCCGCGCCGATCATCGCCCAGAGGCCCCCCTCGGTCAGGGCGCTGTAGTTCGCCATGGGCTCGATCCGGGAGAAGACGGCGCCGACCACGGCCCCGACGAGAGCGCAGGTGAAGAGGATCCGGGGCACGTTGAGCGTGTGGGGAGCCGCCATAGCGCAGAGCCTAGCTCGGTGCCGCCGGATCGGCCGCCGCTTGCGGCGTCGGTGAGACGAGCGGCAGGTATGCCGTCAGGTCCGCTCTGCGACCGCTGGCCCGCACCACTCCAGCCCGCAGCGCCTCGTCCCAGGCGAGACCCCCCTGGGCAAGTGCTAACCAGGTCTTCGCGTCGGTTTCCACCGTGTTCGGGGGGGTGCCTCGGCGGTGGTCGGGCCCGGCGACACACTGGGTCACGCCGTAGGGCGGGACGCGCACCTCGACACGGCGCCCGGGCGCGACTGCGGCCAACTCGTCGAGGGTGAACCGAACGGCATCGCCCCAGGTGGCGCGGTCGGTGGCGCCGTCGCGCACGGCGGCGAGCGCGGTGAGGCCACGCTCCGGCGGGATACGGCGACGAGTGGGCACGCAGCCATGGTGCCAGGACCGGCCGCTGCGGGCATGATGGGCGAATGCGCGCCACCGTCCTTCACGCCCCGTTCGACATCCGCCTCGACACCGTCCCGGATCCGCAGATCCTGGCCCCGACCGACGCCGTGGTGCGGGTGAGCGCTACCTGCGTGTGCGGCTCTGACCTGTGGCCCTACCGCGGGATCGACCCCGTGAGCTCGCCGCGCCGCATCGGTCACGAGCTGGTCGGCATCGTCGAGTCGGTGGGCGCCGAGGTGAGCACGATCCGACCGGGACAGTTCGTCATCGCGCCCTTTGCCTGGTCGGACAACACCTGCCGGGTGTGTCGGCACGGCATCACGACATCGTGCGAGAACGGCGGCTGGTGGGGGGCGCCGGATCGCCAGGGTCGGTTCGTCGACGCATGCCAGGGCGAGGCGGTTCGCGTGCCGCTTGCCGATGGCACGTTGGTTGCCGCGCCGGATCCCGGGTCGGATCGTGGCAACCTCGCGACCCTGCTCACGTTGAGCGATGTCATGTCCACCGGGTGGCATGCGGCCCGGTCGGCTCGGCTCACCCCTGGTGACACGGTCGCCGTCGTCGGGGACGGTGCGGTCGGGCTGTGTGGTGTGCTCGCCGCCGCCACCTTGGGAGCTGGGCGGATCATCGCCATGTCCCGTCATACCGCCCGCCAGCAGGTCGCCCGGAGCTTCGGAGCGACCGATGTCGTGGCCGAGCGCGGGGACGCCGGCGTCGCCGCGGTGCGCGAGCTGACCGCCGGCCTCGGCGTCGACGCCGCGCTGGAGTGTGTGGGCACCAAGGAGTCGCTCGGGACCGCACTCGACCTCGTGCGGCCAGGCGGTCGGGTGGGGATGGTGGGCGTCCCGCACGGGGTCGACCTGCCCATCGGGGCGCTCTTCGGCCGCAACCTTTCGCTGGCCGGCGGTCCGGCGCCAGTGCGGCACTATCTGCCCGAGTTGCTCGATCTGGTGGCCGCCGGCCGGCTCGACTCCGGTGCCGTCTTCGACCTGACCGTGCCGCTGGAGCAGGTGGCCGAGGCGTATGCGGCCATGGACGAGCGTCGAGCCATCAAGGCCATGCTCCTGCCGTGAGCGGGTCGGCGGTCGACTTCGACGTGGACGATCGAGGTGGCGTCACCGTCGTCGTCGACGGCTACCCGCAGTCGCACGTCCAGCTCGACGACCCAGGCCTGCTGGCCTTCGAGTATGTCGACCATCTCGCCGCCGCCATCGACGTGCTCGCACCCGGTCCGCTGCGGATCACCCACATCGGCGGCGCCGGGATGACGCTAGCGCGCTACGTCGCGTCGGCGCGGCCCGGATCCGCGCAGATCGTCCTCGAGCCCGATGCCGAGCTGACAGCGGCGGTCCGCGCCAGGTTGCCGCTGCCCAGGGGGCCTCGGATCCGGGTGCGCGCCGTGGACGGACGAGCCGGCCTCCCCGGGCTGGCCGCCGGCTCTGCCGACGTCGTCGTCCTCGATGCGTTCGCTCAGGGCGTCGTCCCGGGTGAGCTGACCTCGATCGAGGGGCTCGCGGCGATCCGGCGGGTGCTCGCCGATCCGGGGGTGCTGGTCGCCAACCTCCCGGATGCGCCCGGCCGAGGGTATGTCGATCGGGTCGTGGCGACGGCGGGCGCCGCCGGTCTGGATCCGGTGATGGTCATCGCGACGCACGACGTCATCAAGGGCAAGCGCTTCGGCAACCATGTCCTCGTGGCCGCGACCACGCCGCAGGCCATCGACGGCGCAGCCTTGCGTCGCCGCCTGCTCCGCAGCCCGTTCCCCACCGGCGCGGTGGAGGCAGCGGTGCTGCGGCAGCGGGCGCACGGCATACCGGCACTGACCGATGCCGCGCCACTGCCCAGCCCACCGCCACCGGATGCGTGGCTCAGCCGGCGAAGACCTCCCGCAACGCCCCGCGGTGGGCGTCGGCGAGGACGGCCTGGCTGATGTGGAAATGGCCGTCGAGCCCCAAACCGTAGCCCGGGGCGCGCACGGTCCCGATCCGCACCAACGGCACGGAGTTGGCCGCGCACAACTGCGCCAACGGCCGGACGTTCTCGGCACGCACCGATACCAGGGCCCGAGCCGTCGTCTCGGAAAACAGGGCCACGAAATGGCTCACCCCGTCCCGTTCGCACAACTCGTCGAGGTGGAGCTGGGCGCCGACGCCATGCCGAAGCACCGACTCGGCGACGCTCACCCCGAGTCCGCCCTGGGACAGATCGTGCGCTGCCCCGAAGAGCCGCTTGCCGGCACCGGTGACCAGCACCTCGGCAAGGCGCATCTCGCCGGCAAGGTCGATCTGCGGCGGGCGGCCGCCGAGGTGCCCGTGCACGACGTGCGCCCACTCCGAGCCGTCGAGCTCTTCGACCGTGGTGCCGAGGAGGTAGATCTCCTCCCCTTCGGTGGCGAACCCCGATCCGGGCCGCTCCGCGACGTCGGTCATGACCCCCAGAACCCCGACGACCGGAGTGGGGTGGATAGCGACGTCACCGGTCTGGTTGTAGAACGACACATTGCCGCCGGTCACCGGGATCCCGAGGAACCGGCAGCCTTCGGCCAGCCCCCGAATCGCTTCCCGGAACTGCCACATGACCCCCGGGTCCTCGGGTGAACCGAAGTTGAGGCAGTCGGTGACGGCTAGCGGGCGAGCGCCGGCGCAGGCCACGTTGCGGTATGCCTCGGCCAGCGCGAGCTGGGCACCGACATACGGGTCGAGCAGGACGAAGCGGCTGTTGCAGTCGGTGGCCAGGGCGACTCCGAGCCCGGTCTGCTCGTCGACCCGCACGACTCCGGCGTCGTCGGGCTGCGCCATCGCGGTGTTACCCATGACGTAACGGTCGTACTGGTCGGTGATCCACGACCGGTCGGACAGGTTCGGCGAGCCGAGCAGGGTCAGCAGGGTGTGCCGCAACCCGGCACCATCGGTGGGCCGGGCCAGGTCGTCGGTGTGGTCCTGGGTGAGCAGATCCAGGTATGCCGGCCGGGCCAGTGGACGCTGGTAGACCGGCCCATCGTGAGCGACCGAGCGCGGTGGCACGTCGACGATGACCTCGCCGTGCCACGTGACGACGAGTCGGCCGGTGTCGGTGACCTCGCCCAGCACGGTGGCCTCGACGTCCCAGCGGGCGGTGATCGCGAGGAACTCCTCGAGCCGTTGGGGCTCGACGATCGCCATCATCCGTTCCTGGGACTCGGACATGAGGATCTCTTCAGGACGCAGGCTGGGGTCACGCAATGGCACCCGGTCCAGTTCGACCCGCATCCCGCCCTCGCCCGCCGAGGCGAGCTCGCTGGTGGCGCAGGACAGTCCCGCGCCGCCGAGGTCCTGGATGCCCGCGACCACGCCGGCGGCATACAGGTCGAGGCAGCATTCGATGAGGACCTTCTCGGCGAAGGGGTCCCCGACCTGCACCGACGGGCGCTTGGTGGGACCGCCTTCGTCGAAGGTCTCCGAGGCCAGGACCGACACTCCGCCGATGCCGTCGCCGCCGGTCTTGGCGCCGAAGAGGACGACGAGGTTGCCCACCCCCGTGGCCTTGGCCAGGTGGATGTCCTCGACCCGCATCGCGCCGACACACAGCGCGTTGACGAGCGGGTTGCCCTGGTAGCAGTCGTCGAAGACCACCTCCCCGCCGATATTCGGCAGGCCGAGGCAGTTGCCGTAGCCGCCCACGCCGGCGACGACGCCGGGCACGACGCGGGCCGTGTCGGGATGGTCGAGATTGCCGAACCGCAGCGAGTCCATCACCGCGATGGGGCGCGCGCCCATCGACATGATGTCGCGCACGATGCCGCCGACCCCGGTGGCCGCCCCTTGGTAGGGCTCGACATACGAGGGGTGGTTGTGGCTCTCCACCTTGAAGGTGACAGCCCAACCCTGACCGATGTCGACCACGCCGGCGTTCTCCCCGATGCCGACGAGCAGCTTCTCGCGCATCTGGTCGGTGGTGTTCTGGCCCCAGAGCGCGAAGTGGATCTTGGAGGACTTGTAGGAGCAGTGCTCGGACCACATGACCGAGTACATGGCCAGCTCGGCGATGGTGGGCCGTCGCCCGATGATCTCGCGGATGGTGTCGTACTCATCCGCCTTGAGGCCGAGGTCGGCCCAGGGCAGCGCCAGCTGCGGAGTCAGCGCCGCGTGGGCGACGGTGTCGACGCCGCTCACGCCGTGACCGCCGCACTCAGCGCGCCGGCCAGGACGGAGGTGAAGAACCCCCGGCCGTCGACCGAGGGGCCGTAGCCGTCCTCCACGCAGTGCTCGGGGTGCGGCATGAGCCCCACGACATTGCCTCGCTCGTTGGTGATGCCGGCGATCTTCCGGTAGGAGCCGTTCGGGTTGTCCCCGGCGTACCGCACGACCACTCGGCCCTCGCCTTCGAGCATGTCCAGCGTGCGCTGGTCGGCGACGAAACCGCCCTCACCGTTCTTCAGCACGACGGTGATCTCCTGCCAGCGACCGTAGTGGTGCGTCCAGGCGGTCTCCGCGTTCTCGACGACCAGCCGCACGTCGACGCAGTTGAAGGTGCGGTGATCGTTGCGGATGAGTGCTCCGGGCAGCAGGTGCGACTCGCACAGGATCTGGAAGCCGTTGCAGATGCCGAGCACCGGCATCCCACCGGTGGCCGCCTCGATGACTCGGTCCATGACCGGCGCGAACCGGGCGATGGCGCCGCAGCGCAAGTAGTCGCCGTAGGAGAAGCCGCCCGGCAGGATCACCGCGTCGACCCCGTGCAGGTCAGCGTCGGCGTGCCACAACGGCACCGCCATACCGCCGCACAAACTCACCGCACGGGCTGCATCGCGGTCGTCGAGGGAACCGGGAAACGTGACGACGCCAACCCTCATGCCGAAGCGCCCTCGTCGACCGACGACGGCTCGAAGTCCTCGTCCAGGTCGGCCGCCGCGCTCGGCTCGTCGGGCAGCGCGCGGACCGAGACGACATCCTCGATGACCGGGTTGGACAAGAGGCGCTCGGCGGCCGCGCGGGCCTGCACGAGATGCCACTCGGTCACTGCACCCGCCACCGTGAGCACGAACTGCTTGCCTTGGCGGACATCGATGAAGTCGGTCAACCCGATCCTCGGCAGCGCACGAGCAACCGCCTGACCTTGCGGATCGAGAATCTCCGGCTTGGGCATGACGTCGACGACGATTCGTCCCATGACGAGGGGGCTCCTCGGAGGTGGTCCGACACGGACGGCCCCGAGTCTAGTCGAGCGGAGCGCTGCGGAGGTCACCGACGGAACGGCAGGCCGGTCAATCGCTCGTATGCCTCGACGTATTTGGCCCGAGTCCGCTGGACGACCTCGGCCGGCAACGGCGGGGGCGGCACCGTGCCGTGGCGGTCCCAGCCGGAGGCGGGCGAGGTCAGCCAGTCCCGGACGAACTGCTTGTCGTATGACGGTTGCGCCCGACCTGGCGACCAGTCCTCGGCCGGCCAGAAGCGGGACGAGTCCGGGGTGAGCACCTCGTCGGCCAGGACCAGGGCACCGGTCAGCGGGTCGAGCCCGAGCTCGACCTTCGTGTCGGCCAACAGGATGCCGCGCTGGGCGGCAAGGGCGTTGCCGCGCTGGAGGATGGCCAAGGTCAGGTCCCGGGCGGCCGCCGCCCGCTCGGCGCCGACGAGCTCGACGACCTGCTCGAAGGAGATGGGTTCGTCGTGCTCACCCTGGGGGGCCTTGCTCGACGGGGTGAAGATGGGAGCCGGGAGCCGGTCGCCGTCGACGAGCCCGGGCGGCAGGGCCACCCCGCTGACCGCGCCCTCGCGCACGTAGTCGGCCAGCCCGCCACCGGTCAGGTAGGCCCTCGCAACACACTCGACGGGCAACATCTCCAGGCGCCGCACCAGCACCGCACGGCCGGCCACCGCCTCGGGCACGGCCGGTGGTTCGGCGGAGATGACGTGGTTGGGCACCAGGTCGGCGAGCCGGTCGAACCACCACAGCGACAGGCGGGTCAGCACCTCGCCCTTGTCTGGGATGGGCGGGTCGAGCACGACATCGAAGGCCGAGATCCGGTCCGAGGCCACCAGCAGCAACTGGTCGTCGCGGGGCCCGCCGGTGGCCTCGTCGAGCGGTGCATAGAGGTCACGCACCTTGCCCGAGTAGAGGTGGACGAAGCCTTCGAGCTCAGGCACGGACGACATACCGGCGATTGTCCCTCACCCCAGCCGCTGAAGGACCTCCACCCGGTTGCCGAGCGGGTCCTGGGTGTGGAACCGCCGCACGCCCGTGACGGTGCCCTCGTCCCAGTGAACGGGCGCACCCACGGTCTGCAGCCGGGCCGCCAACCCGTCCAGATCCGTGGTGAGGAATGCCGGGTGGGCCTTGCGCGCCGGCACGAAGTCGCTCTCCACGCCGCAGTGCAGTTGCTGCCGACCGACCTGGAACCACACCCCGCCCCGCCCCGCCAGGGCCACCGGTTTGGCCACCTCGGGTAGGCCGAGCACACCACCGTAGAAGTCGCGCAGCACGGGCTCGCTGCCGGCCGGACAGGCGAGCTGGACATGGTCGAGCCCGGCGATGGTCATGAGCCCTCCCGGTGGGCGACGACGAACACGCGGCGGAAGGGGAAGAGCACCCCGGAACGACCGCGGGGGTAGGCGGTCTTCAGCGCGGCGGCATACGGCTCGAGGAAGGCGGCCAGCGGCGCTGGCTCGGTCAGCAGGTCGAGCACGGGGCGCAGCCCGGTGCCACGCACCCAGTCGAATACAGGGTTGTCGCACACACCGTCGGGGTCGAGGACCTGCAGGTAGGTCGTCTCCCAGGCGTCGACGACGGCCCCCTCACCGGCCAGCAGGTCGAAGTAGTCCCCCGGCGCGCCCACCGGCTCGCGCTGCAAGGCCAGGAGCAGTTGGTCCGCGTCAGGGTGCCGGGCGGCAAACATCCGCATGAGCCCATGGCTGGCAGCGCCGTAGTTGTTGGGCATCTGCACCGCGAGCCATCCGCCGGGTGCCAACGCACGCCACCACTGCCGCAGGATGTCGTGATGCCCATCGACCCACTGCAGGGTCGAACTGGAGACGATGACGTCGGGCCGACCGAACTCGGTTGGCGACCAGTCGGTCAGATCGCGCTGGACCCATTCGACGGCGGCGTTGGGCAACGCACCGGCTGCCTCGAGCATGGCCTCAGATCGGTCCACGCCCACGACCCGCGCACCAGGCCAGCGCTGCGGAAGCAGGACCGTGGCCCGGCCGTCCCCGCAGCCAAGGTCGAGAACCAACCGTGGGGTTCGTGCCTCCACCCGGCCGACGAGATCGGCGAACGGCCGGGCGCGGTTGGCGAAGAAGCGCGAGTAGAGAGCTGGGTCCCATGTAGGGGTCATCCGGGGGCTCATTTCTCTTGATGTCAAGACACTTGATATCAAGATACCTGCGGTTGCGGCGGCCCGCCAGTCCCTAGACCCAGATGTCGCCGCGTTCGGCCAACAGGGCGATGTCTCGGCGGTAGTGCGAACCGGCCAGCCGGATATCCGCGATGGCCGCATACGCTCGGCTGCGCGCCTCGGCCAAGCCCTCGCCCAGGGCCAGGACATTGAGGACCCGCCCGCCGCAGGACACCAGGCGGCCGTCGTCGGCGCGTTGGGTGCCGGCGTGCAGCACGACGATGTCGTCACGGTCGGCGAAGCCCTCCAGACCGGTGACCGGGTCACCGAGGAAGGGCGCCTGCGGATACCCCGGGGCGGCAAGCACGACGGAGACCGCGGCGTCCGAGGACCAGTGCAACGGACCGAGCTGGTCGAGCGATCCGGTGGCGGCGGCGTGCAGGAGCAGGCCCAGCGGGGTCTCCAGTCGGGCGAGCGCGACCTGCGAGTCCGGGTCGCCGAAGCGCGCGTTGAACTCGATGACCCGCGGCCCTCTCGAGGTGACGGCCAGGCCGACATATAGGGTCCCGACAAACGGCGTGCCGCGGTGGCGCATCGCGTCGATGGTCGGCTGGGCGATGCGCTCGACGACAAGGTCGGTGAAGCCGGCGGGCAGCCAGTCCAGCGGGGAGTAGGCACCCATTCCACCGGTGTTCGGCCCGGCGTCGTTGTCCTTGACCCGTTTGAAGTCCTGCGCCGGCGCGAGGGGGATCACGGTCGTGCCGTCCGTGACGCAGAAGACCGAGACCTCCGGACCGTCGAGGAACTCCTCGACGACGACGGCGCCACCGGGTCGGCCCAGGCAGGCCAGGGCGTGCGCCCGCGCCTCGGTGCGGTCGCGAGTCACGACGACGCCCTTGCCGGCCGCCAGACCGTCGTCCTTGACGACGTATGGCGCTCCCAGCGCGTCCAGGGCCGCCTCGACCTCTCCCGCGGTGGTGCAGACGTGGGCCAGCGCGGTCGGCACACCGGCGGCTGCCATGACGCCCTTGGCGAAGCTCTTGCTGCCCTCCAACCGGGCGGCCTCGGCGCTGGGGCCGTAGCACGCGATGCCGGCAGCGCGGACGGCATCGGCCACCCCGGCAACGAGCGGGGCCTCCGGGCCGATGACGACCAGGTCGACGCCATGCCGCCGGGCCAGGTCGACGACCGCCGCGCTGTCGAGCAGGTCGGCCAGCGGCTCGCACCGGGCGACGAGGTCGATCCCCGGGTTGCCCGGGGCTGCGATGACCGCTTCGACGTTCGGATCGGCCCCGAGGCCAAGCACCAGAGCGTGTTCGCGGGCTCCAGATCCGATGACGAGCGTCTTCACGCGTCGAGCCTATCCATCGCCCCGACAATGGGCGACGTCCCGGGAGGCAGGGGACGCAACTCCCGGGACGTCGCATCGGCGTCGTGTCTTCGGTTGGGGGGACCTACTCGCACGACAGTCGGCGCGCATCCGACCGGACAATCCTCGCAACTGAGGACGGGCCGCGTAAAGCCCACCCATGTCGGCAATGGGTCATTGTCGGCAACCCGCCATTCGACCGACCCGAAACGGGTAGATTGCCTCCGTGACCCTGACTCAGAGCGGCACCGGCGCGTTCGCCCTGCTGCCCTTCGGGGACGACGACCTCCATCAGGCCATGAACCGCGTCTACCTTGCGGTGCTGCAGAACCCCGGGTCCTCGCGGCCTTGGCTGCTCGCCCGCGAGGAACGCGTCGACCTCGTCGACGCCGCGCTGCGTGGCCTGGAGCAGCGCGGACTGGTCACCGTCCACCGCGACGGCATGATCGAGGTGGCCCCGCCCGATGTCGCCCTACCCACCGCGGCGGCTGCCCTCGAGCGGCAGGGTCAGGCGCTGCGCGCCATCACCATGGAGTTCGTCGACCTCTACCGCGCGGCCCGCCTTGATGAGGCACCGGCCTCACCGGCCCTACAACTGCTCGACACGGTCGACGAGATCAGTCGCACCGTCTACCGGCTGGGCGGGTCCATCGTCGACGAGGTCAAGATCGTCCGCGCTCCGACGGTCCGCAACCGACACCTCCTGGCGGTTCCGGTGGAGCCGGTCGGCCCCGAGGTCACCGAACGGTCGGAGGGCATGCTCTATTCGAAGGTGATCTACGACCCGCTGCTGCTCGACCACCCTGCCGCGCTCGCGGTCCTCGAGGCCCGCGGGGCGCGCGGCGAACGGGCCCGCTTCCTCAACGCCCTTCCCGTCTCGATCTTCGTCGCACCCGGCATGGGGGCGGTCATCGACGCCACCCTCGATGAGGCGGCCGGCGGGGTGGGCCTGCTGGTCACCGCACCTGCGCTGGTGACGGCGTTCGAGTCACTCGTGGACCGGTTGTGGGATCTGGCCACGCCGCTGCCGGCCCGCGGCAGCGCCATGCCGATCGACACTCGCGACCAGGCGATCCTGCTCCTGCTGGCCTCGGGCGCCACCGACGCCGCCATCGCTCGACAGCTGACGATCTCCCAGCGCACCGTGGAGCGGCGCATCCGGGCTTTGCTCGAGCAGCTGGGCGTGACGACGCGGTTCCAGGCCGGCGTCCAGGCCGCGCGCCGCGGGTGGATCTAGCGTCCCCGACGGAGTCGAGCGGCGAGGAACACCGATCGACCTCCGTGGCATCCCGCGGGATCTAGACTTGATGGCTGTGCCCGCGACAGGCGGGTCGCTTCGCAGGGACAGGAGCGCTCACCCGTCGTGACGACGACCCCTCACCGCGGCGCGGTGACGCCCGACGATGTGGCGACCGAGATCGCCCACGAACAGGCCCACGTCGACCTGGTGTATGCCGAGCTCGACAAGGCCGCCGCACGGGCCGCGCTCGTCGAACGCGAAGGGCTGGCACGAGGCCGCACCTCGCGAACGGGGGACCCGCGCGACGAAGAACTCACCGGTCTGTTCGAGCGGGACGCTCTCGTCTACCACGCGGCGCGCCGCCGGCACACCCTGGACAGCCAGTACGAAGGACTCGTCTTCGGTCGCCTCGACCTGGACCTGCCGGATGAGGGACCTGAAGTGCGGTATGTCGGCCGGATCGGTGTGCGGGACGACGACTACGAGCCGTTGGTCATCGACTGGCGGGCCCCTGCAGCGGCACCGTTCTACCGCGCCACCCCGACCGATCCGCACGGGGTCGTTCGCCGGCGGGTCCTCCAGTGCCGTGGCCCCCGGGTGGTCGGGGTCGAGGACGACCTCATGGTTGCCGAGGCACCCGAAGGCCTGGTCGTCGTCGGCGACGGGGCACTGCTGGCCGCGCTGACCCGCTCGCGAGGCCGGCAGATGCGCGACATCGTCGCCACCATCCAGCGCCATCAGGATGAGGCGATCCGGGCCCCCGCCGCGGGGATCACCGAGATCACCGGCGGCCCTGGGACCGGCAAGACGGTGGTCGCCCTGCACCGCGCCGCCTACCTGCTGTATGCCGACCGCCGCCGGTACGAGACTGGTGGCATCCTCGTCGTCGGGCCGTCGGCGGCCTACACGGCATACATCGAACGGGTGCTCCCCTCGCTCGGCGAGGACACCGTGACGCTGCGATCCGTCGGTGACGTCGTCGATGCGGTGACCGCCACCCGGCTCGACGAGCGCGAGGTCGCTGCCGTCAAGGGCGCGAACCGGATGCGCCGCGTCCTGGCCCGCCTGGTCCGGATGCCCGCGCCGGGCGCACCCGACACGTTCCGGGTCTTCGTCGGCGGCCACGCCATCCGCGTCGATGCCCCTGATCTCGACCGGGTGCGGCAGCGCGTCCTACGCCAGCATCAGCGCAACCTCGGGTTGGCCTCGGCCCGCTCCGAGCTGCTCGACCTGGCCTTCCGGCAGTGCGACAACCTCGAGCGGGCCACCTTTGTGGCGGCCTTCGACGCCCACCCCGGAGTGGACGAGTTCCTCGAGGCATGGTGGCCGGCCTTGGATCCTCGCGAGGTGCTCCTCTGGCTGGCCGACACCGACGTGTCCGATCGGGTCTGCGCCGGGATCTTCACCGCCGCCGAGTCCGAGGCGTTGGCCACCTCGATGCAGGTGGCACTCACCCAGGGCACCTGGTCGGTCGCCGATGTCGCCCTCGTCGACGACCTCACCGCCCGCCTAGCACCGACGCCGCAGCAAGCAGAAGCGCCAGAGCGCGGGTTCTACGAGATCGAGGAGCTCGAGGATGCATCGGCGTATGGCGTCGCCGAGCTGCACCCCTCCCTTACGGCGCGCGAAGTCCACGCGGCGACCACCGTTCCGAGCGACCCTCGGGCGCGGTTGCTCCGCGGCCGGATCGACAAACCCGCCAGCTACGCCCACGTCCTGGTCGACGAGGCCCAGGACCTGTCCCCGATGCAGTGGCGAATGCTCGGCCGACGCGGCCGGCAGGCGTCCTGGACCGTTGTCGGTGACGCGGCGCAATCGTCGTGGCCAACCCCTGAGGAGTCCCGCACGGCACGCGAGGAGGCCTTCGCGGGCCAACCCCGCCGGGCGTTCCACATGCGCACCAACTACCGCAACGCTCGAGAGATCTTCGACTACGCAGCGGCAATGATCACCCGGTTCGAACCGCAGGCCGATATCCCCGAGGCCGTTCGCGACACCGGCATACCGGTGGTGGAGTTGCACACCGACCCCACCGGACTGCCCGCCGTCGTCGCCGACGCCGTCGCAGACCTGTTGGGCCGTGTCGAGGGCTCCGTCGCAGTGATCGCCGACACACTGACCCAAGACCTCCTCGGGCCTATCTCGCAGGACCCCCGCGTCGTGGTTCTCGATGCCCTCGAGAGCAAGGGCCTGGAATTCGACGCGGTCGTCGTCGCCGACCCGGACGCACTGGCCAGCAGGGCCGCCGGCGGGGTGCGCGCGCTCTACGTGGCCTTGACCCGGCCAGCCCACCGGCTGGTGAGCGTCCTGGTCTCGGACTCGGCCTGACGCGGTCTCGGCAGAAGCTCCAGCGCGCCGAGTCGGTCGACTGCGCGCCGGCTCGTTCTGCTCCGCGCCTCAGTCGTGCCCGAGCAGCGAGTGCCGGATGACGACCTCATCGCGGCCCGGCCCCACCCCGATGACCGAGATGCGCGCACCGATGAGCTCCTCGAGGCGCAGCACATAACTCTGCGCGGCCGGCGGCAGGTCCTCGAACCGGCGGCAGGCGCTGATGTCCTCCCACCACCCGGGGTGCTGCTCGTAGATCGGCGTCGCGTGGTGGAAGTCGCTCTGGTTGACCGGCATGCTGTCGTGGCGGACCCCACCCACGTCGTAGGCCACACAGATCGGCACGCTCTCCAGCCCGGACAGCACGTCCAGCTTGGTCAGGACGACATCGGTGACGCCGTTGACTCGCGTGGCGTAGCGCCCGATGACGGCATCGGCCCAGCCGCAGCGCCGCGGCCGTCCGGTGGTGGTGCCGTATTCCGCGCCGACCTTGCGCAGGTGCTCCCCCAGATCGTCGAGCAGCTCGGTGGGGAACGGTCCCTCACCCACTCGAGTGGTGTAGGCCTTGAACACCGACGTCACCCGGTCGATGCGGGTCGGCGGCACCCCAGAACCGGTGCAGGCGCCACCGGCGGTGGCATTGGACGAGGTGACGAAGGGGTAGGTCCCATGATCGACGTCGAGCAAGGTCGCCTGCCCGGCCTCGAAGAGCACGGTCTTCCCCTCGTCAAGGGCCTCGTTGAGCAGCAGCGTCGTGTCGGCCACCATCGGGCGGAGCCGTTCGGCATACCGGAGCAGTTCGGCGACCACCTCCTCGGCGAGGACCGCGCGGCGGTTGTAGATCTTGGCGAGCACCTGGTTCTTGAAGGTCAGCGCGCCGTCGACCTTCTGCCGCAGAATGTGCTCGTCGAAGAGGTCCTGGACCCGGATGCCGATCCGGTTCATCTTGTCCGCGTATGTGGGGCCGATCCCGCGACCGGTGGTGCCCAGCCGCCGCGCGCCGAGGAAGCGCTCGGTCACCTTGTCGAGCACTCGGTTGTATGGCGCAATGACATGCGCGTTGGCGCTGACCCGAAGACCCGAGGTGTCGATGCCGCGGGCCTGGAGGCCGTCGATCTCGGTGAACAGCACGGCGAGGTCGATGACGACACCGTTGCCGATGACGGGAGTGCAGCCGGGGGTGAGGATTCCGGAGGGCAACAGGTGCAGTGCGTACTTCTCCCCGTCGATGACCACGGTGTGGCCAGCGTTGTTGCCGCCGTTGAACTTGACGACGAAGTCGACCTTGCTTCCCAGCAGGTCCGTGGCCCTGCCCTTGCCCTCGTCGCCCCACTGAGCGCCTACCAGCACGATCGCCGGCATGTGGCGGCCTCCTCGCCTTCATCGGTGCTCTGACCGGCTGAGGCTACCGGGTCGCCGACCTACGCCCCAACCGCGCTCGCGATCTGCGTTCCGTCCCGGCGCACGAGCACACCAGGGCGCGCGAAGGGGGAGCCGGCACCACCGACTCCCCCTCGTGCCCTGGTCAGGCTCAGCCCTGGTGAGTCCCCGCGGAGCGCAGGTCCTGGCAGGCCTGGACGACCCGCGCGGCCATCGCGGCCTCGGCCTCCTTGCCCCAGGCCCGCGGGTCGTACTGCTTCTTGTTGCCGACCTCGCCATCGACCTTGAGGACGCCGTCGTAGTTCTTCATCATCCAGGCGGCCACCGGTCGGGTGAACGCGTACTGGGTGTCGGTGTCGACGTTCATCTTGATGACGCCATAGTCGACAGCGGCCGAGATCTCCTCGGGCAGCGAGCCGGAACCACCGTGGAAGACCAGGTCGAGCGGCTTGCTGCCGTGAGCGTCGCCGTGAGCCGCGACGACGGCGTCCTGGCACTGCTTGAGGATCTCCGGGCGGAGTTTGACGTTGCCCGGCTTGTAGACGCCGTGGACGTTGCCGAAGGTCAGCGCGGCCATGTAGCGGCCCCGCTCGCCCAGACCGAGGGCGGCAACAGTGGCCAGCGCGTCCTCCGGCGAGGTGTAGAGCTTCTCGTTGATCTCGTTGGCCACGCCGTCCTCCTCGCCACCGACGACGCCGATCTCGACCTCGAGGATGATCTTGGCCGCGTGGGCCAGCGCGAGGAGCTCCTCGGCGATCTGCAGGTTCTCGGCGAGCGGCACGGCGGAGCCGTCCCACATGTGCGACTGGAAGATCGGCAGGCCCGTCTTGGCCACCTGCTCAGCGGAGGCGGCGATCAGCGGGCGGACGAAGCCGTCCAGCTTGTCCTTGGGGCAGTGGTCGGTGTGCAGGGCGATGTTCACCGGGTAGTTCTTCGCGACCTCGGCGGCGAAGGCAGCCAGGGCGAGTGAGCCGGTCACCATGTTCTTGACCGTCGAGCCTGAGCCGTATTCGGCGCCGCCCGTCGAGACCTGGATGATCCCGTCCGAGCCCGCCTCGGCGAAGCCACGGATCGCAGCGTTGATCGTCTGGCTCGAGGTGATGTTGATGGCCGGGTAGGCGAACGAGCCAGCCTTGGCCCGGTCGAGCATGTCGGCGTAGACCTCGGGGGTGGCGATGGGCATGGACGTCTCCTAGGAAGTAAGCGTCGTTGGGGTTCCGAACCCATCTTTCCATGGGCGATCCGAGCGTCGGCAGGGGCCTTTCGACCCGTGGGCGCTCGCACATCCCATGTGTCGAGGGACGCCGCGGCACGCCTGGCCAGGCTGCTCCACGAACTGACAGACGAGGCATGGGGACCGGCCGTCACGGGATCAGCGGTCAGCCGGACCGTTCGACCGCGGCCCGGCGGGATCGTAGTTGCGCCCGCTCGGCGTCGTTGCCGCACCGGGCCAGTGCCAGATCGTAGGACACCAGTGCCTCTGCGGTTCGGCCCAGCCTGGTGAGGAGTTCGGCCCTGATCGCCGGCAGGCGATGGCCGAGGGGCAGCCGTGCGTCGAGCCCGTCCAAGAGCTCCAGACCAGCCTCTGGCCCGTCGGCCTCGGCCACCGCAACGGCCCGGTTGAGCCGGACGACCGGCGAGCCAGTCAGGGCCTCCAACTCGGCATAGCGCGCGGCGATGACCTCCCACCTGGTCTGATCGCTCGTGGCTGCGGCGGCGTGCTCGACCGCGGCGAGCGCTTGGAGTCGGTATGACGCGGCCAATCGGGTCGGGTCTGACGCCCAGGGCGGGGGTTCGGTGTAGTCGGCAAGCAGCGCGAACGCCTCGACGATCTCTGCGGCATGCCATCGCGACCGATCCTGGTCAGGCAGGAGCACCACGCCGCCATCCGGGTCGACCCGGGCGTCCCGGCGGGAGTGTTGGATGAGCATGAGCGCCAGCAGCAGGTCGAGCACCGCCTGCCCCGGGATCAGCTCGCGCAACAGCCGGGTCAGGCGCACCGCCTCGCCGGCGAGTTCGACCCGAACGACGTCAGGGCCGGACCCCGGTGCATACCCGCTGGTGAAGGCGAGATACGCCACCGAGGCGACGACGTCGAGGCGCTCGCCGATCTGGTCCGTATCGGGAACCCGAAAAGCCACGCCGGACACCGCGAGCTTGCGCTTGGCCCGGGTGAGCCTGGCTGCCATCGTCGGCTCACTGACGAGGAAGAGCCTCGCGATGTCTGCGGTGGCGACCCCGAGCACGAGCCGCAACGTCAACGCCGCGGCGGCCTCTGGCGCCAACGCGGGGTGGGAGCACAAGAACACGAGCCGTAGGCGTTCGTCGGTCAGGACGAGGTCGCCGGGGTCGGCCATCGTGGCCCGGGCGGACTGCTCGACGTCGGCAGAGACGATGAGTAGCGGGTGCTTCCTCGCAGCCACTGCCTCGGCGCGGATCCGGTCGACCGCACGGCGACGGGCCGCGGTCAGCAGCCAGCCAGCCGGGTTCGTGGGGGCACCGGTGACCGGCCAGGTGCGCACCGCCGACTCGAACGCGTCGGCGAGACACTCCTCGGCGAGGTCGAGGCGGCGGAACTGGGCGACGAGGAGCGCGAGCAGTCGGCCCCACTGCTCGCGCCAGACCTCGCCGACCTCGATCACCCCTGAAGCCGCCGCAACTCGATGTAGTCGCCGCTGCTCGCCAGCCGCCGGCATACCTCCACCAGGCCATCGGGATCGCTCGTCTCGACGAGGTAGAACCCGACGATCTGCTCCACCGACTCGGTGAACGGGCCATCGGTGACCAGCGCGCCGCCGTGGCCGTCGGGCCGCATCGACACCGCCTGGGCCGACGGGGTCAGCGGACTCGCGCTGACCAGACGGTGCCCGCCTGCGGCGAGGTCGGCGCGAAACCGCTCGTGGGCCGCCATGCCCTTGTCCCACTCCTCCGGCGGCAGCGCCGCCCATTGCGCCTCTGGGGCGGGTAGCAGGACGAGGAACTGGGTCACGGAGTCGGCAGGCATGGGCGGACCTCCAGGGAGTAGCCGTGGGGCAACAGCTCGCACCATCCGGTGACGGTGTCCAGATCGGGAGCTTCGATCAGATAGAAGCCGCCGATGACCTCGGCGGTCTCCGCGAACGGGCCGTCGGTCAGGACGGGACGTCCGTCCACGTGACGAAGGGTCGTCGCCGCCTCCGGTCCGGCCAGTGCTGCGGTGGCCAACACGGCATCACCGACCCGCTCGTGGAAGCGCTGGTGGTCGGCCAGCCACTGCTGCTGCTGCTCGGTCGTGGCGCGATCCCAGCCGCCAGGCTCGTAGGCGATCAGGACGAGATACCTCATGAGTCCATCTCCTGCACAGCGGCGCGCCGGATCTCGATCGTCTCGCCCGCCGCGGCCAACGCGCGGCAGACCTCCACGAGGCCAGCACGGTCGTCGGTCTCGATGAGGTAGAAGCCGGTGATCTGCTCAACGGCCTCGGCGAACGGTCCGTCGGTCACGACGACGGACCCGTCGGCGGCGGCGCGCAGCAGCGTGGTCTCGCGGGAATGGGTCAACTCCGCGGCGGTGATGATGCGGTGTCCCCCGGCGTCCAGGTCCGCGCCGAACCGTTCGTGCGCGGCGTAGCCCTGGGCGCGATCGGCCGGGCTCATGGCCGCCCAGGCGTCCTCGTCCCCGGGCAACAGGATCAGATAGCGGGCCATACGTGGTCCTCCTCGTCGTTCACGGCCGACGGCACGTCGGCAGTGTGGGAAGCGGGCCAAGCGGCACGCTCATCATGGTGACGGGCGAGCCGGCCCGACATCGACAGCCGCCGATCATGAGTTTGCCGCCATCCCCACCTCGGTGCATCAGGAGACGTCGTGGTGCGGGAAGTCCGCGTCCCGGTAGGGCGAGAGCCACAGGTATGCCGTGGCGGCCAGCAGGACCGCCGCGCCGCAGAGGATCGCCGCCCGGGTGCCCCACGTCGCCGCGATCCACCCGCTGATCGGAGCGGCGATCGCGATGCCACCCCAGTTGAAGGTGCGGATGGTCGCATTCATCCGAGCCCGCAACCGGTCGGGCGTGATCGCCGTCCGGTGGCTCATCATCAGCGAGCTCGTGATCGCGGTGACCCCGGCGATGAGGTGCGCGACGACGAGGGTGACCCACGCCCAGGGACCCGGCTCAGCGAGCGCCACCAGCACGGGCCACACCGGGGTGGACCACTCGACGGTGGTGATGACGCGGCCCACCCCGAAGCGGGCGGCCAGCCGGGGGGCAAACCCGGCGACGACGATCCCGCTGATGCCGGAGGCGGCCATGGCGGCACCGACCGCCAGCGGGTCCAGGTGCAGTTCGACCGTCGCGTAGTAGACGACGACGGTGGTCACCATGGAGATCCCGAAGAACCAGCAATGCAGCCACAGCGCGTACGGACGCAGGACGTCGTGCCGGTAGACCCAGGCGGCCCCTTCGCGAAGCTCGGCCCGCAGGTCCCGATGGGCCGACGGCGCCGGAGGTGGCTCGGGCGTGCGGATCGTCCACAAGGTCACGGCCGACGCGACATACGTCACGGCGTCGATGAGGACCGCAACGGGTGCGGTGACGAACCGGACGAGCGAACCGGAGACCAAGGGTCCCACCGAGCCGACGACCTGCCCCATCTGCTCGAGCCTGGCGAAGGCGGCCGGGAGCAGCGGGTCGGGGACCAGCCGTGGCACATAGGACTGGTAGGCCGCGACGCCCGCGCAGGTCACCGTTCCGGCGACGAAGACCAGCGCCGCGAGGATCGGCACCGTGAGCCCACCGGTGAGCGCGAGCACCCCGATGGCCGTGAAGACGGCCGCCGAGACGAGGTCGGCCACCACGAGCACGGGGCGGCGCCGGACCCGATCGACGAGGACCCCGGCGAGCATCCCGACGACCAGGTAGGGGGCCCACTGGGCGGCCCGCACCACCCCGATCGCCTGCTGGTCGGCATGCAGTGTGTCGATGAGGACGAACTGCAGGGCCAGGGTCGAGATGACCGTGCCCGAGGTCGAGATCGCGTCGGCGGCGAAGAGCCGTCCGAATCCGCCACGCCACATCTCAGTCCCCCGGCCCCTGCAGTGCCGGAAGGTGCGCGGCGGCCCGCTCGTAGTCCTGGGCCAACTGCCTCAGGTCGACCCGGTAGTCGGCGATGCGGCAGCCGAGCCGGTTAGGCTTCCACTCGATGCCCTCCTGCGCCCAGTGCGAGGCGGCCTGGGGGCGCAGGTGCGCGGGCAGATCGCCATACGAGCTGGTCACCCGCCACCACGTGACGTTGCCGCCCCACCGGCTCATGACGCTGCCGACCTGCCGAGGACCGACCCCGACGAGTCGGGCAAGGTCCCCGTAGGACGCGACCCGCCCCCGGGGGATCTGCTCGGCGGCGACCAGCACATGCTCGACGAGGAGGTCGTCCATCACCGCCCTCCGGCGTGCTGGCGCGCCCACGCGTGCATCGCGATCGCGGCAGCGGCCCCCGCGTTGATCGACCGGGTCGAGCCGTATTGCGTGATGTGCAGGACGACCTGGCACGCCTCCTGGACGGCTTCGGTGAGCCCCGGCCCCTCCTGCCCGAAGACCAGCACGCACTCCCGGGGCAACGGTGCGCCCTCGATCGCCACCGACCCGGCCACATTGTCGATCCCCACCAGCGGTATGCCGGTGCCGCCGTCAGCGCGCGGTTGGTCGGCCGCCCAGGCGAGGAGAGCGGCAGCGTCCGGGTGGTGGTGCTCATGGCCGTAGCGATCGGTGACCATGGCACCACGCCGGTTCCATCTGCGTCGGCCGACGATGTGGAACCCGGCGGCGTTGAAGGCGTTGGCGGTGCGGATGACCGAGCCGACGTTGAAGTCGTGCTCCCAGTTCTCCACGGCGACGTGGAACGGGTGACGGGTGGTGTCGAGGTCGGCGACGATCGCCTCGTGCCGCCAGTAGCGGTAGCGGTCGACGACGTTGCGGCGATCACCGTCGCGGAGGAGGTCGGGGTCGAGCCTCGGGTCGTCCGGCCTCGGGCCTTCCCACGGACCCACTCCGACGGGCACGTCCCCGGTCACCGGCCGACGAGCCTGGAGAGGAACTGACGCGTGCGCTCGTGCTGGGGCGTGCCGAGAACCGCCGCCGGCGGACCCGACTCCAGCACCGTCCCGCCGTGCAGGAAGCACACCGTGTCGGCGACGTCCCGGGCGAAGCCCATCTCGTGCGTGGCGAGGATCATCGTCATCCCCTCGGCCTTGAGCTCGGTGAGCAGTTCCAGGACCTCACCGACGAGTTCGGGGTCCAGCGCAGAGGTGACCTCATCGAGGAGGAGCAGCTTGGGGTCGTTGACCAGCGCGCGGGCGATCGCCACCCGCTGCTGTTGCCCGCCGGAGAGGTCGTCGGGCCGCGCATTCGCCTTGGCGGCAAGCCCGACCCGATCCAGCATCTGCAGCCCGCGCCGACGCGCCTCGTCTCGGGGCACCTTGTGGACCTTGATCGGCGCGAGCGTGACGTTGTCGATGACCGACAGATGGGGGAAGAGGTTGTAGGCCTGGAAGACGATGCCCATGCGAGCCCGCACGGCGTCGACGTCGACTCGCGGGTCGGTGATGTCCTCGCCGTCCAGCTCGATGAGCCCGTCATCGACGACCTCGAGCAGGTCGACGCACCGCAGGACCGTGGACTTCCCCGACCCGGACGCCCCGATGAGCACGACGCACTCGCCCTGGGCCACGTCAAGGCTGAACCCATCAAGCACCACCGTCGCCCCGAAGGCCTTGCGGATCCCCTCGATGTGCAGCAGCGTCATACGACACCCCCCGCGCCCTGGAAGCCCTGCCGCCGCGCCACCCAGTCGGTGAACCGCGCCATCGGGATGGTCAAGAGGATGAACAGCATCCCCGCGACGACGTATGACGTGTAGTTGAAGCTGTCAGCGGTCTCGATCTGGGCCGCCCGGATGGCATCGATGACGACGCCGAGGGTGCCGATGAGCCCGGAGTCCTTCGTCAACGACACCAGGTCGTTGAGCAGGGCCGGCATGACCCGGCGGACCGCCTGCGGGATGACGACATACCGCAGCGACTGGGCGTGGCTCAGGCCGAGCGCCCGCGCCGCGGCACGCTGCGACGGATGGATCGACTCGAGCCCGGCCCGGAACACCTCGGCGACGTAGGCCGAGTAGGACAGGACGATCGCGGTGGCGCCCCAGAACAGCGAGGACCCGAGCAGCCCGTCCAGCCGCAGTCCGGGGATCCCGAAGCCGAGCAGATAGAGCAGGAGCAGCAGCGGCACGCCGCGGAAGATGTCGGTATAGACCACCCCGAAGGCTCGCAACGGGAAGAACACCGGGCCGCGCAGCGTCCGCATCACCGCGATCGCCATCCCGATGATCACGATGGCCAAGCCGCACCCGAGAAACAGCTTGAGGTTCAGGGTGAAGCCCTCGAGCACCGCCGGAAAGGTGCGCTTGGCCTCGTCCCAGTCGAAGAAGGTATCCCGGACGCGGGGCCAGCCTGGCGCGCTGGTCGTCGCCCACGCCGCGGCGAGCAGCACGACCGCGGTGCTCACCCCCGCCACCAGCGCCGACCGGCGCGTGGCGCGGGAACGAATCGCCTCCCGCTCCCGCTGGCGCGGGGAGGGCACCCACGTCGGGGCCACGGGCTACTTCAGCTCAGGTGCACCGGCCGCCGTGAGCCACTGGGCGGCGAACGAGGTCAGGCTCCCGTCGGCGCGCAGCGCGTCAACGGCCTGGCTGACACAGGCGGTCAGCGGCGAGCCGAGGTCGAGGACCGCACCGAACTGCTCCGGGGTGCCGGTCGAGGGCAACTGGCCGACGATGACACCGTCGTCGAGCTGCGCGGCGGTCATGTAGAACGCAGTCGGCAGGTCGACGACGATGCCGTCGATCGACTTGTTCTTCAGGGCCTGGACGGCCAGGTCGTTGGTGTCGAAGACGGCCGGTTGCGCGGTCGTCTTGATCTGGTCCTTGATCGCCTTGTATGACGTCGTGCCCACCTGTGCCCCGAGCTTGGCCGAGGTGAGGTCTGCGACGGTGGTCTTCCCGTCGATGGGGCTGCCCTGATAGGTGACCACGGCCTGGCGGACGTCGTAGTAGCCGGAGGAGAAGTCGACTGCCTTCTTGCGGGCGTCGGTGATCGAGACCTGGTTGACGTCGAAGTCGAAGTTCTTCTTCCCGGGGGCGATGACGGCATTGAAGTCGACGGTGGCCCAGACGACATCGGTCTTGGCGAAGCCCAGCTTGTCGGCGATGGCGTAGGCCACGGCCGACTCGAAGCCCTTGCCGTTGCTCGGGTCGTCGTCCTCGAACCACGGACCGTAGGCCGGCTTGCTCGTGGCGATGGTCAGCTTGCCGGCGGTGGTCGTCTTCAGATCGGCCTTGGCGCAGGAGGCCGCTGGGGCCGTGGTGGTGCCACCGGTGGCCGGAGCGGCGGCGGAACCGCAGCCGGCGACGGCCAGGGCGGTCAGGGCCAGCAGAGCGGGCGCGGCAAAGCGGGCGCGGATCATCGGACGTCCTTCGAGCCGGGGTCGTGTCCCGACCAGGCTAGGGGGTCTGTGCAGGTGCCTCGACCGCCCGACCTATGTCGAGACCAAAGCGTGAAGGAGTCGTTACACAGGCTCTCATCAGGTGGTCGACAGCGCAGGTGTCCGGCCCGCCATACCCGCTCGCATAGGCTCTCCACCGTGATGCCAGCACTTGGTCCCGACTGGATGGACCCTCAGTACCTGCTCGATTCCTACGGGCAGCAGATGTTCGTCCTGTCCCTGCTCATCATCTTCGTCGAGTGCGGCCTGTTCTTCCCGATCCTGCCCGGCGACTCGCTGCTCTTCGCCGTGGGGCTGTTCATCGCCAACGGCGCCCTGCAGATCCCACTCCTCGTGGCCCTGGTCGCGCTGGCCACCGCCGCCTTCCTCGGGAACGTCGTCGGCTACGAGATCGGCCGCGCGATCGGTGCGCCCCTCTACGCCCGCAACGGCCGGTTCCTCAAGAAGGAGTACTTCGACAAGACGACCGAGTTCTTCGACCGCTATGGCAACAAGGCGTTAGTGCTGGGCCGGTTCGTGCCGATCGTGCGCACCTTCATCACCGTCGTCGCCGGCGTCGGCCGGATGCCGCGACGGCGGTTCTTCACGTGGAGTGCCGTCGGCGCCATCCTGTGGGCCGTCGGGATCACCCTGCTCGGCTACTTCCTCGGCGGGGTCTCCTTCGTCAAGGACAACCTCGAGGTCGCGATGCTGCTCATCGTCGCCGTCTCGGTGCTACCGATGGCCATCGAGTGGCTCCGCCATCGTCGTCGTTCGGCTGCTGCTATCACTGGCGCCACCGGTGACGTCAGCGGCGACGGCACCGACCGGGTCCCCGGCTCTTCGTGAGCCGAGAGCCCGTCCTGGCGCAGCTGACGTCGGCCGTGCCGGCGGCCGCCTCGGGTCGGCTCCTCATCGGTGTCGACGGCGTGGACGGAGCGGGAAAGACGACGTTCGCGCAGGCCTGGGTCGAGACGCTGCAGGCAGCCGGGGCCAGCGCCCATCGGGTCGGGCTGGACGGCTTCCTCGCACCGCGCGCGGTGCGCCACCGGCGGGGTCGCGCCTCACCGGAGGGCTTCTACCTCGACTCCTACGACCTGGCGGCCTTCCTCGAGGTCGTCGTGGCCCCCTTGCGTGGGGACGGGACGGGCGTTCTCACCCCGGCGCGGTATGACGTGTCGATCGAGGCACCCGTGCATCCCGCGCCGCTCGCCATACCGGCGGGAGGGGTCGTGATCGTCGACGGGATGTTCCTGCACCGGGCAGAGCTGCGCGATGTCTGGGACTTCTCGGTCTTCCTCGACGTGCCGTTCACGGAGACGTGCCGCCGGATGGCGGTGCGCGATGGCGGCCCGCCAGACCCGGACGATCCGAGAAACGCCAGGTATGTCGCAGGGCAGCGCATCTATCTGGCCACCGACGACCCCGCGCGTCGTGCCGACGCACTCGTCGACAACACCGACCCTGGGCACCCTCGGATCCTGCGTCTGCGGGGTCGAAACGCCTGATCCCCGCCGGGGGCGCGACGGGGATCAGGACGAAGAACGAATCAGCGCGGGCCAGGGGCGCTACTGCGCGACCGGCGGCGCGGGGGGCGGCGGCGGGGACTGGAACGTTCCCGCAGTGGTGTCCTGGACCGGTGGGGCGGCGGGCTGCGCTGCGGGCGGCGGCGTGACAGCGGGCGGCGGGGTGGCCGCACCGACCGAGGGAGCACTGCCCGAGCCGAAGTCGACCGTGACCGGGTCACGGTCCTCGCCCTCGGCCTCGAAGTACTCGGCCTTGCCGATCTTGGCGAATCCCGCGACGAAGTTCGTCGGGATCGACTCGACCTTGGTGTTCAGCTCGCGCACGTTGGCGTTGTAGTAGCGCCGGGCGCTGGCGATCCGGTCCTCGGTGGAGGTCAGCTCACGCTGCAGCTCCAGGAAGCTCTGGTTGGCCTTGAGGTCAGGGTAGGCCTCGGCCACCGCGTTGAGCCGAACCAGGGCCTGGGTCAGGGCCGCCTCGTTCTTGGCCGACTGAGCCGGGCTCTGCCCGGGCGCCATCGCGGCCGCGCGCGCCTGCGTCACTGCCTCAAGGGTGCCGCGCTCGTGCTGGGCATACCCCTTGACCGTCTCGACGAGGTTGCCGATGAGGTCGTGGCGGCGCTTGAGCTCGGTGTCGATCTGCGCCCAGGCCTCCTGGACCCGGTTGCGCAGGGCGATGAGCCCGTTGTAGAGCCCGACCAGCCACAAGACGACGAGCAGCAGGATGCCGAGCACGATGAGGGTGGGGAGCATGTCGCCTCCGGAGGACGTTGGTGGGGTCAGCCTAACTCGGGGCGAGCCCAAGATCGGTGAGCGAGAAGACATAGCGGTAGGGCACGCCGGCCTCGGCCTCGAGGCGCTCGCCGGCCCCGGTCGCCCGGTCCGCGATCGTCGCGACCGCGACCACCTCACCACCGGCGTCGCGGACTGCCTCCACCGCGGCCAGCGGTGAGGCCCCGGTCGTGGTGGTGTCCTCGACGATGAGCACCCGGCGACCGGCGATCGAGGGCCCTTCGATGCGCTGCTGCAAACCATGGGCCTTGCCGGCCTTGCGCACGACAAAGGCATCGAGTCGCTCCCCGGCAGCGGCAGCGGCGTGGAGCATCGACGTCGCCACCGGGTCGGCGCCGAGGGTCAGGCCGCCGACCGCGTCATACGCAAGATCTGCGGTGAGCTCGCGCATGAGGCGACCTACGAGTGGGGCCGCCTCGCCGTGCAGGGTGATGCGGCGCAGGTCCACGTAGTAGTCGGCCTCACGTCCGCTGGAGAGGATCACCCGGCCCCGGACGATGGCGATGTCCTGGATGAGCTCCAGCAGGTGGGCCCGGTCGTCGACGATGGTCACGGCGCCCAGACTACGGGTCGCACGGCCATGGCCCGAGCCTTGGACCCGCGCTCACCGGGGCGGGCGACGGGCCGCGCCGATCCGGTTCGCGACGACGCGCACCAACCCCCGAGGCAGGACGTCGAGCGCGGACACGATGGCCTTGTAGGGCACGCCGGGGACGCTGATGACCTTGCCCTTGCCGGCGTCGTCGAGGGCCGAGGCAACCAGGTGTGGCGCGTCGAGCCACAGGACATCAGGGACGCCGGTCATCCGCATGTTCGCGCGCTCGTGGAACTCCGTATGGGTGAAGCCCGGGCACAGCGCGGTCACCGTGACCCCGGTGCCGGTCAGGTCGGCGGCCAGGCTCTCCGAGAAGGTCGTCACCCACGCCTTGGCAGCCGAGTAGGAGCCCATGGCCGCGAACCCGGCCACCGAGGAGACGTTGATGATCCCGCCGCTGCCGCGCGCGCTCATGGCCCGCCCGGCGGCGTGACTCAGGACGAGCACCGCCGTGCACAGGACGTCGAGCATCCGCACCTCATCGGTCACGTCGCTGCGCAGGAACGCGGTCTTCAGCCCGAACCCGGCGTTGTTGACGAGCAGCTCGACGGGCCGGTCGGGGTCAGCGATCCGGGCGGCGACGGAGTCGAGCTGGGCCCGGTCGGCGAGGTCTGCGACCAGGATCTCGGACTGGACGCCATACGCTCGGGACAGCTCGTCCGAGACGTCCTCGAGCCGGGCGCGGTCGCGTGCGACGAGGACGACATCGTGTCCCCGCTCGGCGAGCTGGCGGGCGAACTCGTGGCCGATGCCTGCGGTGGCGCCGGTGACCAGGGCTGTGCTCATGGTCGCTCACCCTAGCCGGGGGTGGTTACTAGGGTGAGTCCGTGCGCATCGCAACGTGGAACGTCAACTCCATCCGCTCCCGGGTCGACCGAGTCGAGGCCTGGTTGGCACGAGCGGAGGTCGACGTGCTCGCCATCCAGGAGACCAAGGCCCGCGAGGACCAGTTCCCCTACCTGCCGTTCGAGGCTCTGGGCTATGAGGTCGCGCACGTCGGGTTCAACCAGTGGAACGGCGTGGCCATCGCCTCGCGGGTCGGGTTGACCGACGTGCAGATCGGCTTCCCCGGCATGCCGGGATGGGGTGCGCCGCCGGCGGCCGAGGCGCGGGCGATCGGCGCGACGTGCGGCGGCGTGCGGATCTGGTCGGTCTACGTGCCCAACGGGCGCGCGCTCGACGACCCGCACATGGCCTACAAGCTCGACTGGCTCGCGCGGCTGCGGGACGCCGGGCAGGGATGGCTGGCGCAGGACCCGGCAGCGCAGATCGCCATCATGGGCGACTGGAACGTCGCGCCGCAGGACGACGACGTGTGGAGCATGGACTTCTATGTCGACAAGTCCCACGTCTCCGGTGCGGAGCGGGCCGGGTTCTTCGGCGTCGTCGACGCCGGGTATGCCGATGTCGTGCGCCCGCATGCGCCGGGTCCGGGGGTCTACACCTACTGGGACTACCAGCAGTTGCGGTTCCCCAAGAAGCAGGGGATGCGCATCGACTTCGTCCTGGCCTCCCCCGCGTTGGCCGACCGGGTGTCCGGCGCGGTCATCGACCGCGAGGAGCGCAAGGGCAAGGGCGCCTCCGACCACGC
>JBPOIZ010000123.1:0-20173 GCA_052034115.1 Actinomycetota bacterium | reverse complement strand
AGGGTCCGCACCGGGGTCAGCAGCGGCGGCAGCAGCGCACCGACGAGCTCGTCCCGCCGGGCGGCCGGCAGGTCGGTCATCGCTGCGGGGTCGGTGACGAGGCGGTCGAAGTAGTGGACCGACACCTGCCGGGCGCGGAACCGGGGCAGCCCGAGCTCAGCCACGGCGTTGGCCCGGCCGGTTTCGTCGAGGTCGGCAAGGTGTCGCGGTGGCTTACCCCGCCGGGGTGCCTCCAGGGTCAACTCACCGGGGCGGGGTCGACCCGGGACGGGCCGTTCGTCGTGGCTCACTTAGGCCACCGGGTGGAAGATCGCCAGGACGGCCCAGACGACCGGGGCGGTGACGATGAGCGAGTCGAGCCGGTCCATGAGGCCGCCGTGCCCGGGCAGGATGTGCGACATGTCCTTGATGCCGAGGTCGCGCTTGATCATCGACTCCATGAGGTCCCCGGTCGTGGCCGCGAAGGCCGAGGTCACTCCCAAGATGATGCCGACCCACCACGGGCCGTCCAGCAGGTAGACCAGGCAGGCGACACCGGTCGCTGCGGTCGTCAGCACCGAGCCGGCGAGGCCCTCCCAGGACTTCTTCGGGCTGATCGATGGTGCCATGGGGTGCTTGCCGAACAACACGCCGAAGGCATATCCCCCAACATCCGAGGCCACGCTGACCAGGAGGAACGTCATGATGCGGGCGCGCCCGTCGTCCGGGATGAGCAGCAGGGCAGCGAAACCCAGCATGAAGGTCGGGTAGGCAAGCACGAGTAGTCCGCCCGCGACGTCCCGCGCGGCCCCGGTGCCACCGTCGGTCGCCCGCCACAGGATCAACGCGGTCGCCGACAGCGCAAAGGTCACGGCAAGCGCCTGCGGGCCACCGACGAAGGCCGCCGGCAGCATGCACAGCACACCGAGGATGGCCGGCGGGAAGGGGACCCGGATGCCGCCGTGAAGCATCGCCCGGCGCAGCTCCCACACCCCGAGGCAGATCGCGGTCATCGCGACGACGAGGAATGCCTCCTTACGCCATACCAGTGAGCCGATGAGCACGACTCCCAGGCCGACGCCGACAGCGATCGCCGCGGGCAGGTTGCGGCCGGCTCTCGACGGCGACGGCGCCTGCGCGCTGATGACGGGTTCGGGGGTCGACATACCGTCCGGCGCCTCACACCTCGAGGAGCTCGGTCTCCTTGTGCTTCAGGAGGGCGTCGATGGTGTCGACATACTTCTTGGTCAACTGGTCGAGCTCCTTCTCGGCCCGCACGCCGTCGTCCTCGCCGACCTCGCCGTCCTTGATGAGGTGCTCGAGGTCGGACTTGGCCTTGCGTCGCACGTTGCGGATCGAGACCCGGGCCTCCTCGGCCTTGTGGTGCGCCAGCTTGATGTATTCGCGGCGGCGCTCCTCGGTCAGCGCCGGGAGGTTGCACCGGATGACGACACCGTCGTTGCTCGGGTTGACCCCGAGGTCCGAATCCCGGATCGCCTTCTCGATGTTGTGCATCGCCTTGGTGTCGAACGGCTTGATGAGGATGGTGCGCGCCTCCGGCGTGGTGAAGGAGGCCAACTGCTGCAGGGGGGTTGGCGCGCCGTAGTACTCGACGAGGAGCTTGTTGAACAAACCGGGATTGGCCCGCCCGGTGCGGATGCCGGCGAAGTCCTCCTTGGCGACCTCGACAGCCTTGTCCATCTTCTCCTCGGCCTCGAAGAGCGTCTCGTCGATCATCGTGTCCTCACTCGGCGGTGACCAGTGTGCCGATCCTCTCACCTTTGACCGCCCGGGCGACATTTCCGTCGCCCTCCATGCCGAAGACGACCATCGGCAGACGGTTCTCCTGGCACAAGGCGAAGGCCGCCGCGTCGAGGATCTTCAGCCCTTGGGCCAGCGCCTGCGCGAAGGTGATCGCCTCGATCTTGGTGGCCGTGGGGTCCTTCTTGGGGTCGGCGGTGTAGATGCCGTCGACGCCACTCTTGGCGATGAGCAGCATGCTGCAATGCGTCTCCAGAGCGCGTTGGGCGCTGACCGTGTCGGTGGAGAAGTACGGCATACCGGCGCCAGCGCCGAAAATGACGACGCGGCCCTTCTCCAGGTGGCGGATGGCCCGCAACGGGATGTAAGGCTCAGCGACCTGGCCCATCGTGATCGCCGTCTGGACCCGGGTGGCGATGCCTTCCTTCTCCAAAAAGTCCTGCAGCGCAAGGCAATTCATGACCGTACCGAGCATTCCCATGTAGTCGGCGCGAGCCCGGTCCATGCCCTTGGTCTGCAGCTCGGCGCCGCGGAAGAAGTTGCCACCGCCGACCACGACCGCCACCTGGACACCCGCCCTGACCGCATCGGCGATCTGGCGGGCGATGTCGTGAACCGTGTCCGGGTCGACGCCTACTCCACCCCCACCGAAGACCTCACCGGAAAGCTTGAGCAGGACCCGGCGGACGGGCGGGGACTCGAGCGAGGTGGGCATGGTGACCTCCAGGTCGTGGGGGTGCGGTTCCTCGCATCCTGTCACAGCCGTGGAACGGCGGCGCTGCTCAGTCACCGCCCGACCGTCGCCAAGTAACCCCGACTCACCGGGTCCCAGACCCCGACACAGAGCCCCAGAACGAAGGCGGCGCCCGCCGCAAGGATCTGGCCAGGCGCTGCCTGGTCGAAGAAGAGCAACCCGTAGGGGGTCCAGGCGGACTCGCTGTATGGCGTGAGCAGCCCCAGGGAGTACATCAGCACAGCAGGCACCCAGACGTAGGCGACTCCGAGCAAGGCTGCGGCCGCCAGACATGCACCGCCCATCTCCAAGGTGTTTCGGAGTAGTCCGCTCCAGATCGGCCGGGCCGAGACCGCCTCACCCAACCCCACCACGCCACAGGCCAGAGCGGTCGCGAGGATGAACGAGACGCACCGTGCAGCACGCACCCGCGCGTTGATCCGGACCACCGGTGAACGCCACGTCGAGTGGGCGATCCCGATCCCGACCGACAGCAGCATCGGAACAGCCAGCATGACCGGGATAGCCGGCTGGAAGCTGAGGGGTCCCAGGACTCGCAGCGTCCCATCCCTGCCCAACACGATGAGCACTGCACTTGCCCCGATGATCGCCGCCGAATTCCGGAACCCGGTTGCCCGAAGAATGACGCAAGTGAGGCTCACAACCACTCACTGAGTGAAATGGCTGTAGTGGCAAGACCTGAAGTCGCGAACAAGACCCTCAGCCTCGCTGGACGTCATAGGCTCTCCGCTGAGCCCGAACTCCGCCCACCGTCCGGGTTGGGCAAGGTCCACCCAGGTCCCGACCAGTGACCACAAGTCTGATCCGTACCTCTCGGAGGGCGGCAGTCCACCTGCCAGTTGATGGCAATGCACCGGCTCCACGAGGCCCAGTGCAATCTCGGTCAGGTCAGGAATCTGCCCTCCCAACGACTCCGCCGAGACGTAGAGCGAACCTACCCCTGATTCACTGCTCTGCGGGAGTCGGGTGCGACTGGCCTCCTCCACCCGAGGAGGGATGAGTTCCTCGTAGGCAGCCGACCTAGCCGCTTTGAACAACCCAGCCAACCCTTGATTGAACGCGGCCTGAACCCTGCGGTGCTCCGCGTAGTAGCACACCGGAACGGACTCGATCATCTGGCAGTCAGTGGGGAGCGTCTCTGAGTGCACGAGCCGTGGGGCGGTCACAGACCAACCAGCCACGAGCGACAGGCCCACGACGATTGCGCTTATCCCCACGTCCGAAGGACGAACTCGCAGGAGGTAGCCGTGAGGTGAGGGCCTAGGAACCAAAGCCGCGACGATCATGGCCACTAACATGCCTGCCTGAACCACCAGATAGCCCACGTTATAGCGATAGCCCACCCGAGGCACGGTCGTCACGCCCATATACAACGCGTTCACATGGTCGGACTTCGCCCCCGTAAGATACACCAGCGCGAACACGGCCAGAGCGGCAATGAGCCCAGCCAGGAGCGGCCGGGAGAAACGCCCCGCCAGGCTGCCGATCGCGCAGCATAGTGACAGGCCCAGGACCTGGATCACCAAGGCCAGGGGCCAGCTCCAGTCACTCATGACAGGCATCGAGATCACTAGCATCGCCAGGGCCGCCACGACGTGCAGCGTCCCGACGACGACCGAGTACGCCAGCCAGACACCGAAGGCCGGCGTCTTCCACGGCCGCCCTTGAGCGGGTCCTTCAGCGCCACGCGACAGGTTGCCCGTATCGATGGCCGAGAACCCAGCTACCACAGGACCAATCGCCACGAAGGCCACCGGCAACCAGTCGAGAGTCCACAGCAGGTCTCCGCGCCATTGCATGCCCCGTTGAAAGACAGGGAGCAACTCAAGGAGAGCGACTGCCAGGACCGCCCACTTCAACGCTCCGTATCGCAGGACGTATTTGGGAAGCATCGTCCACTGGATCCGCGGGGCGTGGGTCATACGGCTGCCGATTTCGCGGCTTCACCGCTGGAGGATTCCCGACGACGCAAGGCGGCGAAGAACCCCTCGTCAACAGACGCCGCGGTGACGCGATCTGCCGCCGCAAGCCCGACGAGCTGGGTCACTGTCCCCTCAAAGGCGATGGTTCCCTCCTCGAGAATGACGACATCTCGACAGGCCGAAGCCACATCCTCGGACAGGTGAGTGGACATCAGGACAACCGAGGACGCACCGAGGTCAGTGATCACGGTACGAATCTCTCTCCTCTGCAGCGGATCAAGGCCCACGGTGGGTTCGTCAAGAACAAGAAGCGAGGGCTCTCCGAGAATAGCCTGCGCGATTCCGAGCCTTCTGAGCATTCCCCCAGAGAGAGATCCAATGGCACTCTCTGACCGCTCGAGAAGGTTGACCCTCCGCAGAGCTAAGTCAACGTCGGCGTCACTGAACCTTCTCGAGAGATCGGACCGACACCACGCGATAAAGCGGAGATAGTCTCGAACGCGAACATCCGCCGGTGCGTCGAAACCCTGGGGAAGGTAGCCAGCGACTGCATCTATCTCGCGACCTAAGCCACTATGCAGCGACACCGAACCGGCGTCCGCTGCTGCCAACTTGCAGATCAAACGCATCAAGGTCGACTTGCCGGCACCGTTGACACCCAGCAGCCCGTTGACTCCTCGGCAGGCAGAGAAAGTAATTGGCCCCAGGGTGAATCGCTTGAACCGCTTCGTCAATCCTCTCACTTCAACAATGTCGACGGAGTCAGGCATGACGTCACTCAATGTGGACCCTCACGGAATATGTCAGTAGCTGTCCGAGACAGACCAGGCGGCGTCGGTACAGGGGTCCCAACGCCACGGGATATCGATGCACAGGTAGACACGCACCCTGCCACGGTCCGCGCCTTCATTAGGGGATCCTGACCAGGTGGGCATGCTGACCCATTCAGGGGCTGCGGCAAGGCAGCGAGCAAGAACCTCCACCATGACCCCCTGAAGCGCATTCCGCCCAGATCTGAGATAGAACGTACCACGGAGGGCGAGTCGGTCAGGGAGGAAGTGGGCCCACCGCCACGAGCCATGGGAGGTGCGTCAGCGTCTGCCGCGGCGCTACCGGCCGGTGGGCTGCTGGCCGTATGACGCGATCAGCTCGCCGACGCGGGCCAATTCGTCCTCGGGCAGCAGCCGGACCGGTGCGCCATACGCTCCGGCCCGCAGCTGGAGGTCGCAGAGGTATTCCAGGTAAGGCACCCGGTCCAGCACACCGGCCAGGTCCGAACCCACCACGACGGCACCATGGTTGGACATCAGGGCCGCGGTGCGCCCGTCGAGGGCGGCGGCCACATGCTCAGCGAGCTCGGCAGACCCGTAGGTCGCATAGGGGGCGACCCGGATCGGCCCGCCGAACAGGGCCGCGTAGTAGTGCGACGGCGGGACGACGTCGACGACGCAGGACAGCGCCGTGGAGGCCGGGGCGTGGGTGTGGACGATCGCCGTGTGCTCCGAGCGCCCATAAACGGCCAAGTGGAGGGGCAGCTCGCTGGAGGGGGCCAGCGGGGCATCCACGGGCGAGCCATCGAGCGCGTGCACGCCGACGTCCGCGGCCGTCATCGCGTCGTAGTCGACCCCGCTGGGCGAGATGACGACATCGTCGCCGACCCGCACCGAGACGTTCCCAGCCGTGCCCACCACGAGACCGGCCGCCCGCAGCTGCCGACACGCGTCGGCGACGGCACTGCGGGCGGCCTCGTGGATCACGTCAGGCGCCGACGCGGAACCGGGCGAACCCGGTCACCTGCGCACCAGCCTCGGTGAGGATCTGCGTGACGGACTTCTTCTGGTCCTTGGCGAACGCCTGCTCCAACAGGACGTTGTCCTTGAAGTAGCCGTTGACCCGGCCCTCGACGATGCGCGGCAGCGCAGCCTCGGGCTTGCCCTCCTCCCGCGCGGTCGCCTCGGCGATCCGGCGCTCGTTCTCGACGACGTCCGCCGGGACGTCCTCGCGGCTCAGGACCGTGGGGCTGAATGCGGCAACGTGCATCGCGATGTCCTTGGCGAGGACCGCGTCGCCACCGCTGGCGGCAACGAGCACGCCCACCTGCGGGGGCAGGTCGGGGCTGGTGCGGTGCAGGTAGGGCACCACGAGGTCGCCGGTGACCCGAGCCAACCGGCGGATCTCGATCTTCTCGCCGATCGTCGCGTTGGCCTCGTCCAGGATCGCCTGGACGCTTTGCCCGTCGAGTTCGCTGGCCAGCAGGCTCGCCGCGTCGGTCGCCTCGATGGCGACGGCGTGGGCGAGCACCTTGTCGGCCAGGGCGACGAACCGCTCGCCCTTGGCGACGAAGTCGGTCTCGCAGTTGAGCTCGAGCAGGGTGCCGACGCCGTCCCCGGCGACAGCGGCCACCAGGCCGTTGGACGCCGAGCGGCCTTCGCGCTTGGTGACGCCCTTGAGGCCCTTGACCCGCAGGATCTCCTGCGCCTTGGTGATGTCGCCATCGGCCTCGTCGAGGGCCTTCTTGCAGTCGAGCATGCCGGCGGCAGTCAGCTCGCGCAGCTTCTTGATGTCAGCAGCGGTGTAGTTCGCCATTCTGGGTTCTCGTTCGCTCTCGGTTGGTTTCGTGTATGGCGATCAGGCGGAGGGGGCCTCGTCGGTCGAGGGGGCGGCGTCAGCAGCAGCCTCGACCTCCACGGCAGCCTCGACCTCCACGGCAGCCTCGACCTCAGCGGCAGCCTCGACCTCAGCCGCAGGCGCCTCAGCGGCCTCGACCTCGGCGACGGCCTCGGCCGCGGGCGCCTCAGCGGCCGGCTCGACCTCAACGGCAGCCTCGGAGGTGGCGAGCAGCTCGCGCTCCCACTCGGCCAGCGGCTCTTCCTCGGCCACGCCCGGCTCAACGCCGGCCTTGCGGGCCGCGCGAGCCACCAGGCCCTCGGCCACGGCGTCGGCAATCACGCGGGTCAACAGGGTGACCGAACGGATCGCGTCGTCGTTGCCCGGGATCTTGTAGTCGACCTCGTCGGGGTCGCAGTTGGTGTCGAGGATCGCGATGACCGGGATGCCCAGCTTGCGCGCCTCATCAACGGCGAGGTGCTCCTTCTTGGTGTCCACGATCCACACCGCCGAAGGGACCCGCTGCATGTCGCGGATGCCACCGAGGGTCTTCTCGAGCTTGTCCTTCTCACGACGCAGGACGAGGAGCTCTTTCTTGGTGCGCCCCGAGCCAGCCACGTCGTCGTAGTCGATCTCCTCGAGCTCCTTGAGGCGGCCGAGCCGCTTGGACACGGTGTTGAAGTTGGTGAGCATCCCACCGAGCCAGCGGTGGTTGACGTACGGCATACCGACGCGGGTGGCCTGGTCGGCCACCGGCTCCTGGGCCTGCTTCTTCGTGCCGACGAACAGGATCGAACCGCCGTGCGCGACGGTCTCCTTGACGAAGTCGAAGGCGGTGTTGATGTAGGTCAGCGACTGCTGCAGGTCGATGATGTAGATGCCATTGCGCTCGGTCATGATGAAGCGCTTCATCTTGGGGTTCCACCGGCGGGTCTGGTGCCCGAAGTGGACGCCGCTCTCGAGGAGCTGGCGCATGGTGACGACGGCCATGCCGTGTCCTGCTTTCTCTCGGTCCGACAGTTCGTTGTCGAGGCGGTGCCCCGACCCTGGCGCCTGCGACGCACCGCGCCGGACCAGGTCCGGACTGCCGTGGTGCGCCCCCGGCCGAAGCCGGCGGGAAGACGCGCGAAATCGCCAGCCGCAACCACCGATGGACGGTGCCTAGACTGACGTGCGTCCCAGTCTAGGGCCGAGGTGGCGGCCCGCGGAAATCACCGTGGTCAGGAGGCGCAATGTCGGCGTGGCTGCCCGCCGTGCCCGCGCTGGCCGCCACCGTCGCGCTGGTCCTCCTGCCGGGTGCTCTCGTCGGGTGGTTGCTCGGACTACGAGGTATGCCGCTGGCCGGCGCCGCACCGGCGCTCTCCTTCACCGTCCTCGCCGGAGGGGCGGTCGCTGCACCGCTGCTGCGGGCTCCGTGGAACCCGCTCACCGCCGCCCTCATGCTCGCCGTGGGCGCGGTCCTCGCTTGGTGGGTCGGGCGCAGACTGCCGACCGCACAGCACGTGGACCGCACCGGCATCCGTCTCGGGCTTTCGGTGGCCGCGGCCGTCGTGGCCTGCACCGCCATACCCGCCATGCTCGCGATCGGGACCCCCGACGAACTCGTCGACTCCCCCGATGCGGTGTTCCACCTCATCCGGCTGCAGGTCTACCTCGACGCCGGCAACGGCAGCTCGCTGCTCATCGGCTATCCCAGCCTGATCCACGACCTGGCGATGCTCGTGCATCAGCTGACCGGCACCTCGACCGACGTTCTGCTCAATGTCGTCGCGCTGGTCAGTGCGACGCTCATCTGGCCGCTGACCATGGTGGCTCTGGCCCACGTCGTGTTCCGGGGCCGACCCGCTTCCGTCGTCGGCACCGGGCTGGCGGTCGCGGCGAGCAGCGTCTATCCCCCGATCCTTATGGGGTGGGGCGTCCTGTGGCCCAATCTCGTCGGCCAGTCCGCCCTCCCCGGGGTGATGGCGTTGGCGGTGCTCGCGGTGCGGGCCATCCGTGACGAGAGCACCGGGACGGCCTGGCGCCGGGCGGGCAGCGTCGAGGTGGTGGCGACGGTGGCGGCACTGCCTGGCCTGGCCCTGGCCCACCCGAACGCGGTCATTGCGCTGGCGTTGTTCGGTCTGGCCGGTGTCGTCACCGCCCTGGTGGGCAGGATCGTGCTCGGCCCGGCCCGGGCTCGCCATACCGCGCTGCTGGCCGCCGCCCTCGCCTCACCCGTCGTCGCGGCCTTCGTGCTGCCCAAGATCTCGCCCCACTTCGCGACCACTGCCGGCTACACGTGGGGCATCTCGTCGACCGTCCCTGAGGCGATTCGCACCGTCGCGACGAGCTCACTGCAGTGGTATCCGGCCTGGGGCTTGACCGCCTTTGCTCTGGTGGGCGCGGTCTCGCTGCTGGTGCGGGGGCCGAGCCGCTGGCTGGTGGCCGGGTTCCTCGCCACCGCTGCCCTGTATGTCGTCGCGGCGACGACCAACGGCCCGTGGGCGGCCCTGCTGACCGGCTTCTGGTACAGCGACCGAGTCCGGCTCGCGGCACTGGCCGTGCTGCCGATGTCGGTGTTGGCCGGCGCCGGCTTCGACACTGTGGTCGGCTGGTTCCGGCGGATCGCGCAGCGCAGCGGGGGCTCCGTCGGCCGCTGGGTCTCGGCTCGGCGCTGGGCCGGCATCGTCGTGGTGGGTCTGGTCTTCGTGAGCGTCACCGCGGGGCTGACCCTTCGCGGCCGGTTCGACATCATCCAGCGCTACTACTACCCCAGCGAGCCTTACCAGACGATCATGACCGCGCAGGATCGGGCCGATCTTCTCGCGCTCGTCGACCCGATCCCGCTCGATGTGGCTGTCGTCGGTGACCCGTCGAACGGCTCGGCACTGCTCTACCCGCTCACCGGGCGCCACGTCGTGTTCACCTCGATCGGCCCAGTGGCCGACCCGACCGCCTCGCTCATCGGCGAGCACCTGCGCGAGGCCGCCAGCCGGCCTGACGTGTGCGCCGCGCTGACCCACTGGGAGGTGGGGTATGTCGTCGACTCGTCCCGGGACTACTGGGGCCGGCAGGTGACCACCACTGCCGGCATGGTCAGGATGGCCGGGGTCGACGGGTTCGAGCCGGTGGGCTCGCGGGGTCGCTACACGCTCTACCGGATCACCGCGTGTCCCGGGCTGCCGGGCTGACGGGCTGACGGGTCGTCCGCCGAGATGGTTCCGGCCCCGGCCGCCGGTCGATAGGGTCCGGTCCATGGACCCCCTCGTGACTCGCATGCGCGAGTTCGGGACGACGATCTTCGCGCACATGTCGGCACTCGCGGTGGCCACCGGATCGGTGAACCTCGGGCAGGGCTTCCCCGACGTCGACGGGCCGCCGGAGCTTCTCGACGCCGCGGTGGCCGCGATTCGCGGCGGGCGCAACCAGTACCCCCCGGGGCCCGGGGTGCCGGAGCTGCTCGACGCGGTGGCCGAGCACCAGCGGCGGTTCTACGGCATCGAGCTGGACCCCCGCTCCCAGGTGCTCGTGACCGCGGGCGCCACCGAGGCGATCGCCGCGACCGTCCTGGCCCTGTGCGAGGCCGGCGACGAGGTGGTGACCTTCGAGCCGTACTACGACTCTTACGCGGCGACCATCGCGCTGGCCGGCGCCGTGCGGCGCACCGTCCCGCTGCGGTTCCCCGACTTCGCCATCGACGAGGCGGCGCTGCGAGCGGCGTTCTCCCGGCGGACCAAGCTCGTCCTGCTCAACAGCCCGCACAACCCGACGGGGAAGGTCTTCACCCGCGCCGAGCTCCAGCTGGTGGCGGACCTGGCCCGGGAGCACGGGGCCTGGGTCGTGGCCGACGAGGTCTACGAGCACATCACCTTCGACGGGGTGCCGCACCTGCCCGTGTCGACCGTGCCGGGCATGGCCGAGCACACCCTCACCATCTCCTCGGCCGGCAAGACGTTCTCAGCGACCGGATGGAAGGTCGGCTGGGTGAGCGGTCCGCCGGATACCGTGCGGGCGGTGCGCAGCGTCAAGCAGTTCCTCACCTACGTGGCGTCCGGCCCCTTCCAACCTGCCGTCGCCACCGCCCTGCGGCTGGGCGACGACGTGTACGCCGACCTCGCCTCGAGCCTGCAGCGCAAGCGGGACCTCCTGTGCGGGGCCCTGTCCGCCGCCGGGCTGCCGGTGTCTCGACCACAAGGCACCTACTTCGTCATCGCCGACGCCCGGGAGCTGGCCACGGCCGAAGGGGTCGAGCTCTGCGAGGCCATCGTCGAGCGGTGCAAGGTGGCGACCATCCCGGTGTCGGTCTTCCACGACGATGTCGAGGCCGGGCGCACGTTGGTGCGCTTCGCCTTCTGTAAACGCGACGACGTGCTGGCCGACGCCGCGGCCCGGATCGCGTCGCTGGCCGCGACCTAGGCTCCCCTGTCCGGCCAGCCACAGCGTCGAGACCGGGGCGACAGCCACACCGTGGTGGTCTGGCGACAGCCACAGCGTCAACGCCGTCCGGCCCGTTGTCCACAGGCCGTCGACGGCGGCTATGCGATCGTCACCTCGGGGTCGAACCTGTCCGTATGGCGACGGTGCGGCGACAACTCGGCAGGGCCCGATGGCTTGGGCCGTGCGTGTGCTCCCTGCTGACCAGCCTGCCCCTGTGCCTGCCCCTCGCGGTCGACGCGACCACGTCCGGATCGTCCGCTGCGGCCCGGCCTGGGGGCTTCACATCCCGAGCCGTTGCGGGCAGGGCGGTCGCTCGCCGATCGATGTCTGGGCCGGCGTCGATCACCTGGCAGCTGCCGCTCGACGGGCGCGCGGACGTCGCCCGTCGATTCGAGGGACCAGCCGCCCCATGGGCCCCGGGGCATCGCGGGGTGGACCTGCGCGGCGAGGTCGGCCAGACAGTCCTCTCCCCCGCTGACGGCGTGGTGACCTTCGCCGGGGTGGTGGCCGGCCGATCCGTGATGGTCTTGACACACGCCGCGGGCCTGCGGACCTCACTGGAGCCGGTCCAGGCCATCGCCGGCGTGGGCACCCGCGTCAGGGCGCACGACCCGGTGGGCCGTCTCACCGGCGAGTCGAGTCACTGCACGCCGGTGTGTCTGCATTGGGGAGTCCGCCGGGGCTCGACCTATCTGGACCCTTTGGTGCTGCTCGGGGGCCGCGCTGCCGTCTTGCTGCCGATCGCAGGTCAGGTCCGTTGAGGCCAGGGCCAGGGGGTGCAGCCGAGCAGCCACTTGGTCTGTTGGACCATGAGGGGCGCCCGCTCGCCGGGGCTGGGACAGCCGACGTGCCCGTGCCCGAGGGAATGGCCCACCTCATGGTTGACGACGTACTGGCGGTAGGACGCGATGTCCTTGCCGTAGGTCGTCGCGCCGTTGATCCACCGGTGGAAGTTGATGGTGGCCCGTTCACCGTTGAAGCAGCTGAGCTTGCTCAGGCCGGTGTTCTGGGGGGCGCAGAATCGGTTGGTCAGCTCCGGGCTGGCCAGGGTGACCCGGACGTTCGGACGGACCCCCCGGGCAGCCTGATCGGGCGAGATGTTGACGAACCGGACGCCGTCGACGCCCTGCCACCCACGCTGGTCCGTCAACGTCTTCTGCACGGCGGCGGCGAATGCCGCGGCGTCGACCGGTAGTCCGACCTCGACCTCCACGGTGTAGGTGAAGGTCCGCCCGGTTGCGGGCGGTGTCGAGGTGGGGACAGGCACCACACGGGTCTTGCCGGACGCGATGTTCGGCACCGCGACGATGGTGCCGGGCACCGGCTTCAGGTAGGGGCTCGCCGGTGCGGACGTCGAGGACGCGAGGGACGTGGGTCGGGAGGACGCAGTCCCCGACGGGGTGCTGCGACCACGCGGGGTGGTCGGTGACACGCTCGTGGGCGTCGCCGGCTTGGCGGACACCACATCGGCAGCGGCCGGGGCGACACCCTGCCCGATCCGCGCGACAGCCGCGCCGACGAGGAGCAGGCCGACGAACATCGACACCGAACGCCGCAGCCTGCGACTGCGCGCCGAGGACATCCGGCGCGCCGCGCGCGAGGCCCCGACCGATGGTGCCGCCGTGGTGGCGCCACGGCCGGCGCGATGGCGCGCCGCACGCCCAGGTGGTGCGCTCACATGGCCCTCACTCTCGTCACCGCCACTTTCTCACGCACGGGGATGGGCCTGCTCGTATGACGCACGGAGCCGTTCCGCGCTGACATGGGTGTAGATCTGGGTGGTCGACAGGCTCGCATGGCCGAGGAGCTCTTGGACCATTCGCAGGTCGGCGCCGCCTTCGAGCAGATGGGTCGCCGCGGAATGACGCAGTCCGTGGGGGCCGAGATCCGGACCGCCCTCGAGGCTCCCCACCGCGCGATGCACGATCCTGCGGACCGTCCTGACGTCGATGCGACCTCCCCGGCGGCCCAGAAACACCGCTGGGCCGCTGGTCGGGGTCGCGAGTTCCCGGCGCACCGCCAGCCACCGGTCCATCGCGGCGCCAGCCGGGCCCCCGAAGGGGACCACCCGCTCCTTGTCTCCCTTGCCGAGGACTCGCACGAGCCGGTCCCGCCGGTCGACGTCGTCGACGTCCAGCCCGGCCAGCTCGCTCACCCGGATTCCCGTCGCATAGAGCAGCTCCACGATCGCGGCATCGCGAACGGCGAGCGGATCGCCGGTTTGCGCCACCAGGGTCGTGGCGTCGACAACCGTCCTGGCCTGCGCGGACGTCAACACCTCGGGGAGCACCCGAGGTCGTCGCGGAGCCCCGAGCCGTCGGCCGGGGTCGGTAGGGAGATGCCCGGCACGGTGGGCCCATCCGAGGAAGGCCCGAGCAGCAGCGGAACGTCGAGCCACCGTCGAGCGGGCCGCGCCCTCACTCGCGGCCTCGGCAAGCCAGCCGCGCAGGTCGGCCAACGTGGTCTCGCGCAGGTCGCTGGCCCCGGACCGCTCCAGATGCGCCACGAGGGAGCGCACGTCGCCGAGGTAGGCGCGCCGGGTGTGCGGCGACGTCGAGCGTTCGAACGCCAAGTGACGTTCGAACCCGTCGAGCACCTCGTCAGCCCCCTCCATGCACCCAGGGTGCCGCATGGAGGGTCGCGGTACGGCGCGACACCCCCGCCGAACGGATCACGGTGCACAGGTGCGTGGACCGGATCGACGCCAGCCCCCATCCGTGCGCTCCACCAGATTCACGAGGGACAGCCGGCCCAGGGCCCCGCGGACCTCGTGCTCGGTCCGCCCGCTGACCACCGCAAGCCTGGCCACTGAGGTAGCGGCCCGGGCCGGCATGGCGGCATAGACGTGTCGCACGCGCTCACCGAGGTCGTCCAGCAGATCGACGGGGCCGCGGCGGCGGGGCGCTGCGTCGTCCCCCATGCGCCCGACCAACTCGATCACCTCAGCGGTGTCGGTGACGAGCACGCCGGAGCCATCTCTGATCCACTGATGGCACCCGGTGGACTGCACCGAGGTGACCGGCCCAGGCACCAGCCCGACGACCCGATGATGGTCCCTGGCCCAACGGGCGGTGTTGAGGGAGCCGGACCGGGCGGCCGCCTCCACGACGACGGTGCCCGTCGTCATCGTGGCGATGAGCCGATTGCGGGTGAGGAACCGGGTGCGCAGGGGCGCCGTCGACGGAGGCACCTCGCTGACCACCGCGCCCACCTGGCCGATGTGCTCGATGAGCGCTCGGTGCCCGGAGGGGTAGGTCCTGTTGATTCCGCCGGCCATGACCGCGATCGTGGTGCCCTCCACCGCCAACGCACCTCGATGGGCCGCTCCGTCGATGCCGTAGGCCCCGCCGGACACCACGGCATACCCACGCCCGGCGAGCCCAGCGCCCAGTTCCTCGGCCAAGCGGATGCCGTATGCCGTGGCCACGCGCGCACCGACCACGGCAACCGACTGGCCGAGCCGGCCCAGCCCGGGCCCCAGCACCCAGAGACAGTAGGGCGGCGCGGCCAGATCGTCGAGCCCGGACGGCCAATCGGGATCCCCCGCCACGACCACCCGCGCCTGCCGCCAGTCGGCAGCCTCCAGGTCGGCGTCGATGTCGAGCAGGGCTGCCCGCCCGGCGAACTGCTCGGTGCCCGACGCCCCGCCGAGCACCCGCTCGAGCGCCGTGAGCGCGCCATGCTCCCGGACCAGCCGCGCCGCCACCTCGTCCCCCGGCTCCGCGAGCCGGGACCACGCGACGAGCGCGCGCCACTCCGGGTCGGCCGCCCGCATGGCCAGGGCACTCATGCCGCGGCCCGGCCGCTCGTGCGCAGGACGAGTGCCTCGTCGATGTCGTCGGCCGTCGGCGCTCCTCCGCCGCGCAGGTCGCGCAGCGTCCACGCCACCCGCAGACACCGGTCGTAGCCGCGCAAGGTCAACGCACCCCGATCAAGGGCCGCGTCGAGCACCCGGCGGTGCCTCGGCGCCGGCGACAACGGCCCGACCCGCAGCGCCGGTCCAGGGACATCCCGGTTCAGTCGCCAGCCAAAGGCGCCCAACCGCTCGGCCTGGCTGGCGCGTGCGGCCGCGACCCGTCCGGCCACGGCGGCGCTCGACTCCCCACCCGGGCCGGCGAGCGAGGCAAGGGTTGGCTGGTCCACCCGCACGTGCAGGTCGATCCGGTCGGTGAGCGGGCCCTTGAGCCGGTTGAAATGTCGCATGATCTCGGCCGCGCGGCAGGTGCATCGTAGGCCCTTGCCGAAGGCCTGGCCGCACGGGCAGGGGTTGGCGGCAAGAACGAGCTGGAAGCGGGCCGGGTAGCGGGCGGTCTGCCGCATCCGGGCCACGGTGACAGCGCCGGCCTCCAACGGTTGACGCAGGGACTGCAGGACATCGGTGGAGAACAGCGGCGCCTCGTCCAAGAAGAGCACGCCGTGATGGGCCAAGGTGACCGCGCCGGGTCGGATGGCGTGGCTGCCACCGCCGATCACCGCCGGCATGGACGCCCCGTGGTGTGGCGCCACAAAGGGCGGCCGACGTGGCAGGTCGGCCCCGGGCACGAGCACCCCAGCGATCGAGGCGATGGCCGCGACCTCCAAGGCCTGCGCATCATCCAGCGGCGGCAGGATCCCGGGAAGGCGTTGGGCGAGCATCGTCTTTCCGGCACCAGGCGGACCGAGCAACGACAGATGGTGCCCGCCGGCGGCGGCCACCTCCAGCGCCAACCGGGCCTCGTCCTGGCCCACGACGTCGCGCAGGTCCGGCGGCGCGGCCTCGATCTGCTCGACCCGCGGGCTGGCACCTGCGGCACACAGATCGTCGGGCTGCCGACCCGCGGCCAGCGCGGCATACCGCTGGAGCAGCTGGGTCAGGTGCCGCACCGGCACGACCTCGACTCCCCCGACGAGCCGGGCCTCTGCAGCGTTCTCCGCGGGCACGACAACCACGCGATTGCCACAGCGGGCCGCCGCGTCGACCAACGGGAGGACCCCGCGGATGCCGCGCACCGAGCCATCAAGCCCGAGCTCGCCGAGATGGACGACGTCGGAGGCCACCGAGGCGGGGATCGCCTCCGCAGCGATGAGCACGGCCACGGCGATCGCCAGGTCGAAACCGGACCCGATCTTGGGCAGCGAGGCGGGCGACAGGTTGACGGTGACCCGGCGCAGGGGCACGGGGACGCCACTGTTCTGCGCGGCCGCCCAGACCCGTTTGGGTGCCTGCCGGCACGACTCGTCGGGCAGACCGCTCAACGTCGTGTTGGGCAGGCCCGGTGAGATGTCGGCCTCGACGTCGACGGCGAACCCATCGACCCCCACCAGCCCCACCGCCCGCGTCCGACCCAGCGCCATCACCACCACCGCTGATCCGCGCGCATCAGCAGACCCCTGGAAGGTGCTCGACCTGACAGGGGCCGCTCCGTGGCCGCCAGACCCCGATGACGTCCACCCGCACATCGGTGAAGCCGCCTGGATGGTCCGCGAGCCATAGCGCGGCAAGCCGACGCAGCCGCGCCAACTTGCGCCAACTGACCTGCTCGATCGGGGCACCGAAGTCGACGCTGCGGCGGGTCTTGACCTCGACGACCACCAGGCACTCTCCGTCGACCGCGACCAGGTCGATCTCGCCGTGGGCGCAACGCCAGTTGCGGTCCACGATGCGCAGCCCGAGCCCTTCGAGATGGCGGGCCGCCATCCGCTCTCCGTAGGCCCCGACAGCTCGGCGCGCCCCGTCGGGCGGGGTCGTCTCGTGCCGGGTCGTCTCGTGCCGGGTGTCCATGGCGGCAGCCTGGCCGCCGGCCGCCCCGTCGCACGAGCCAGGACCGCGCGGCTGTGGACCGAGGCGAGGCCGTCATACCCCCTGTGGACAGCCCGGGCCCGCTACTCCCCCGGGACGGCGTCAGGGGCGTTGAGCGCTATCGGCCGAAGGGGCCCGTCTTGGGCAACTCGATCTCGGCCTTGGACAGTTCCTCGATGTTGACGTCCTTGAACGTCACCACCCGGACGTTCTTGACGAACCGGGCCGGCCGGTAGATGTCCCACACCCAGGCGTCCTGCATGGTGATGTCGAAGAACACCTCGCCACCGTCACCGCGGACCTTCACGTCGACCGAGTTGGCCAGGTAGAACCGGCGCTCGGTCTCGACGACGTGCGAGAAGAGCGAGACGACGTCGCGGTACTCGCGGTAGAGCTGCAGCTCCATGTCGGTCTCGTACTTCTCGAGGTCTTCCGCGCTCATCGTCTGTCCTTCTTCAGGGTCGTTCCATCATGGCTCATCGGTGCGCGACTGACTGACAGCACTGCGCGGTCCCGCCCGTCGACGGGCAGATTCCAGGACCGTCGGTGCAACGGGGTCGCGCCGAGGTCGACCAGCGCGGCCAGATGGTCCGGTGCGGCATACCCCTTGTTCAGCTCCCAGCCGTAGCCCGGGTTGCCGACGGCCAGCCGGGACATCAGCGCGTCCCGCTCGACCTTGGCCAGCACGCTCGCGGCGGCCACCGACGAACACCGCAGGTCGGCCTTGACCATGGTCGTCACCGGTGGCGTAGACGGCGCCCCGTCCAGGCCGCCGGCGAAGGCCAGCAGCCCGGTCTCCTCGGGTGCGGTCAGCCAGTCGTGCGACCCGTCAAGGATGACCAGATCGGGTATGACGTCCAACGCGCCGAGCGCCCGCTGACCGGCGAGGCGCAACGCAGCGATGATCCCGATCGCGTCGATCTCCTCCGGGCCGGCGTGCCCCACGGCGTGCGCGAGCGCCCACCGACGGATCCGCGGCACGACCACCTCGCGTTGGGCTGGTGTCATCAGTTTGGAGTCGCGCACCCCGGCCGGCGCCGTCCGAGACCGCTCGCCGATGACGACCACACCGACCGAGACCGGTCCCGCAAGTGCCCCTCGCCCGACCTCGTCCATCCCCGCGATCATGGTGACGCCGTCCCGCAGGAAGCCGCGCTCGGTGCGCAGCGTCGGGGTGCGTCGCCGGGCCGATCTGACTGCCATGTCGCTGGCCTACTTCGGCGCCGGGACCTTGGCGAAGACATCGGTCGGCTGCCCCAGCCCGGTCCAACGGTCGAGCGGCCAGACGATCACGATGGCCCGGCCGGTCACCTTGCTCAGAGGGACCGAGCCCTCAGCGCCGTCCCCGCCGACCGGGTGGAAGCGTGAGTCGGAGCTGTCCGATCGGTTGTCGCCCATCACCCAGATCTTGCCCGCAGGGACGACGATGTCGAATGCCATGGTGCTCGAGACCGTGCCGGCCGGCAGGTAGGGCTCGTTCAGCGTCACCCCGTTGACCTTGATCGGCCCCTTGCCCGTGGCCGTGATGTGATCGCCGGGAAGTCCGATGACCCGCTTGATGAGGTGGTTCTCCGAGTCGTCGGGCAGCAGGCCGATAAAGGTGAGCACCTCGTGGACCTTCTCCTGGGCGCCGCTTCGTGGGGCATGGGGGAGCTCGCTGATCCATGGGTGATCTGGTGCGCCGGGGTCCTCGAACACCACGATGTCGCCGCGCTGCAGGTCAAAGACCCTCGGGGTGAGTTTGCTGACGATGACCCGGTCGTCCCTGATGAGCGTCTGCTCCATCGACCCCGACGGGATCCAGAACGCCTGGATCAGCCAGGTCTTGATGATGAGGGAGAGCACCGACGCCATGACGACGACGATGACGATCTCCCGGACCACCGCCTTGGTGACGTCCCACACGCCCCTCGGCTCGGCCGCCGCCGGCGCCGGCAGCGCATCGCGACCAGGACCCTGAGCTGAGGGAAGCCGGACCGAGCCGAGCACTTCGGCTGCATGCGGATCCCGTTCGACATCAGCACCCGCGGCGTCGACGGCAGGCGGAACCCCACCGCCGGGCACGTCAGCCATGGGACCTGCTTCCTGAGGGAGTGGACGCCGAGTCCACGGACCCGATTCGTTGCGGGGGCCAGTATCGCACCCACACCTTTCCGAGAATACGGTCCGCAACGACCACCCCACCGCCTGGATCGCCGAGATGGTTGCGCGAGTCGTCGGAGCTGTCCCGCTGGTCGCCCAGCAGCCAGAAGCCGTCGGCCGGCAGGACGACATCGAACGGCGTCCGACTCGGGGCCGTGCCTTCGGCCAGGTAGTCCTCGTCGAGCGGGCTGCCGTTGATGGTCAGCCGACCGTCGGTGGCGCAGCAGGCGACCCGCTCGGTCGGCAGCCCCACCACGCGTTTGACGATCTCCTCGCCGACCGACCAGGTGGGCTCCGCCACGACGAGGTCTCCGCGGCGCAGGTCCTCGGCTCCGCCCCAGCGCTGCACCAGGAGCCGGTCGCCGACATCGAGGGTCGGACGCATCGACTCGGAGCCGACTCGGACCGGATGGACGACATACCGGTCGGTGAGCGCGAGCGCGACGGCTGCAACGACGATGCCGAGCAACCCGCGCACCACCCACCGACGCGCCGACGCCGGCCCGCCGTGACGGCGGGCCGGCGTCGCTGGCCGAAGGGGCGCGGAGGTCACTTCGCGGTGGTCTCGCGCTTCTCCTTGATCTTGGCGGCCTTGCCGCGCAGGTCGCGCAGGTAGTAGAGCTTCGCGCGACGGACGTCACCGCGGGTGACGACCTCGATCTTGTCGATGATCGGGGTGTGCACGGGGAAGGTCCGCTCGACGCCCACGCCGAAGGAGACCTTGCGGACGGTGAAGGTCTCGCCCACGCCCGACCCGTGACGGCGGATGACGATGCCCTGGAAGACCTGGATCCGGGAGCGGTTGCCTTCGAT
>JBPOIZ010000101.1:0-20184 GCA_052034115.1 Actinomycetota bacterium | reverse complement strand
GTCATGCTCGACGGCAACCGGCGCTGGGCGCGGGAGAACGGATTCGACACCGCCAGCGGTCATCAGGCCGGGGCCGACAAGATCAAGGACCTCCTCGCGTGGTGCGAGGAGATGGGCGTCGAAGTCGTCACGTTGTGGCTCCTGTCGACCGACAACCTGCGGCGTGACTCCGGCGAGCTCGGTCCGCTGCTGACCATCATCGAGAACGCGGTCCGCGAGCTCGCCGACGCGCACCGGTGGCGGATCCACCTCGTCGGCGCGCTCGACCTGCTTCCCGAGCACACCGCGGCCAGCCTGCGCACGTCGGCGGCGCGCACCGGCGACGTTGCCGGGATGACCGTCAACATCGGCGTCTCGTATGGCGGCCGTCAGGAGATCGCCGACGCCGTGCGGGCGCTGATCAAGGACGAGGCGGCCAAGGGCCGCGACATCGAGGAGATCGCCGACTCGGTGACCGCGGAGCAGATCGCGGCGCACCTCTACACCAAGGGCCAGCCGGATGCGGATCTGGTGATCCGCACCTCGGGGGAGCAGCGGCTCGGGGGGTTCCTCTTGTGGCAGAGCGCCCTGGCCGAGCTCTACTTCTGCGAGGCCTACTGGCCGGACTTCCGCAAGGTGGATTTCCTGCGCGCAGTGCGGTCCTACACCAACCGCGAGCGCCGCTTCGGGACCTGAGCGCCATACCGGCCCGGCCCGCTCACCCGCGTGTCGGTCAGCTGACACCTGCCTGCTCGGATTACCGTCGAGTGACTTGTCGACCGCAGCGCACCACGAGGAGCGTCATGGCCCGGAAGGCACCTGCTTCGCCCACCACGGTCGCGGCAGGTCGCCGCACGTATGTCGTCGACACCTCGGTCCTGCTGTCCGATCCACGGGCCATGCTGCGCTTCGCCGAGCACGAGGTCGTCCTACCGGTCGTGGTCATCTCCGAGCTGGAGGCCAAGCGCCACCACCCCGAGCTGGGCTACTTCGCCCGTCAGGCTCTGGGCATCCTCGACGAGCTGCGCATCCGGGAGGGCCGGCTGGATCACCCGGTCCCGGTCGGCGAGCTCGGCGGCACTCTTCGCGTCGAGCTGAACCACACCGACGCCGCTGCGTTGCCGGCCGGCTTCCGCCTCGGCGACAACGACACCCGCACCTGGCGGTGGCGCGCAACCTGGCCAACGAGGGGTATGACGTCGCCGTTGTCTCCAAGGACCTGCCGCTGCGGGTCAAGGCTTCCGCGGTGGGTCTGGACGCCGAGGAGTATCGCGCCGAACTCGCCGTGGACAGCGGCTGGACCGGCATCGCCGATCTCGACGTCAGCGTCGAGGAGATGAACACCATCTACGACCAGGGCCGCCTCGAACACCTGGGCGCCGCCGAGTTGCCCTGCCACACCGGGCTGGTCCTGCATTCCCCGCGGGGCGGCGGGCTGGGCCGGGTCGGGGCGGACAAGGCCATCCGGCTGGTCCGGGGGGATCGGGACGCCTTCGGTCTGCACGGCCGCTCGGCCGAGCAGCGGATTGCCCTCGACCTGCTCCTGGACCCCGACGTCGGCATCGTCTCGCTGGGTGGCCGGGCCGGCACCGGGAAGTCTGCGTTGGCCTTGTGCGCGGGTCTGGAGACGGTCCTGGAGCGCCGTCAGCACCGCAAGGTGGTCGTCTTCCGCCCGTTGTATGCCGTCGGCGGGCAGGAGCTCGGGTACCTCCCGGGCACCGAGGCCGAGAAGATGAACCCCTGGGGCCAGGCGGTCTTCGATACCCTCGGCGCGGTCGTCTCGCGGGAGGTCCTCGACGAGGTCCTCGACCGTGACCTGATCGAGGTGCTGCCGCTGACCCACATCCGCGGTCGGTCCTTGCACGACTCGTTCGTCATCGTCGACGAGGCGCAGTCGCTCGAAAGGAACGTCCTGCTCACGGTGCTGTCCCGGATCGGCCAGAACTCCAAGGTCGTGCTCACCCACGACGTCGCACAGCGAGACAACCTGCGCGTCGGGCGGCACGACGGCATCGCCGCGGTCATCGAGAAGCTCAAGGGGCATCCGCTGTTCGCCCACGTCACCTTGGTGCGCAGCGAGCGCAGCGCCATCGCCGCGCTCGTCAGCGACCTGCTGGATGGCCTCGACGCTGGCTGATCGGCACGACGAACCCCCCGCGTGACCTGGCGGTTTGGCGACCTCGTGACCTCGATGTGATAGTTGTCCTACGTCACGAAATGGTCACAAGACCATCACGCACGCATGAAGAGGTTTCGTATGGGGGACAACTACGCCGGTCGGCACCGCCCTGGTGCCGCGACGTCGGTGGCCCCTTCGGCAACCCCGTCAGCGCCTCCGACAGTGCGTCTGAGCGTGGTCCGACCGTCGTCGGCGCATGCCGCGACCACCGTCCCCACCCGTCGTGATCGGCGCGCCGCGGCTGCTGCGGCACGGCGGCGCACCACGCTTCGCCGCGTCCCGGCTGCCCTGGCAAGCACCGGTCTGACCGTTCTGGCGCTCGGCTCGGCGAACAGCGCTCGGACCGACGCCGCCGAGCTGGACGCCACCCTGGTGTCGGCCGCGGCCGACGTCCGGGCCGACATCGTCGAAGGGCGCGCCGCCGCGGCCGCCCGGCTGGAGGCCAAGGCGAAGGCGCTCGCCGAGCGCCAGGCAGCCGAACGGGCCGCCAAGAAGGCAGCGGCTCGCGCGGCCGCGCGCAAGGCGCTGGCGGCGAAGAAGAAGGCCGAAGCGGCCAGGGTCAGGGCTTTGGCGCAGGCACAGGCCGACCCTCAAGGGGCCGCTGCGGCCCTGCTGCCCGAGTTCGGCTTCGAGTCGGGGCAGATGTCCTGCCTCATCACCTTGTGGCAGGGCGAGTCCGGCTGGCGCTACACCGCCGAGAATCCCTACTCGGGCGCGTACGGCATTCCGCAGTCGCTACCCGGCTCCAAGATGGGCACGGTGGCCCCGGACTGGCGGACCAACCCGGTCACCCAGATCCGGTGGGGTCTGGGCTATATCCGCGACGTGTACGGCTCGCCGTGCAACGCGTTGGCGGCCTGGAACAGCCGCTACCCGCACTGGTACTGACCTTCGGCAGCGCGCTGGTGGCCCGAGTGCGTCAGAGCTTGCGCAGGCGCACCGCCGTGACCGCGTGACCGGCCCCCTTGGTCAGGACGAGCGTGGCCCGAGACCTTGTGGGCTCGACGTTCTCGACGAGGTTGACCAGGTTGATGTCGCGCCAGATCCGCAGCGCCGTCTCGTGTGCCTCGTCGTCGGACAGCGAGGCATAGCGGTGGAAGTACGACTGGGGATTCGAGAACGAGGTCTCGCGAAGCCGGAGGAATCGCTCGACATACCAGCGGCGGATGTCGGCCGGGTCGGCGTCGACATACACCGAGAAGTCGAAGAAGTCGCTTACCGCGATCGACCCACCCGCCGCGCGGGTGGGCTGCGGCGCCTGGAGGACGTTCAGACCCTCGACGATGAGCACATCCGGCTGACGCACGACGATCCTCTCGCCCGGGACGATGTCGTAGGTCAGGTGTGAGTAGACCGGCGCGCTCACCTCGGGCACGCCGGCCTTGACGGCCGCGAGGAACTGCATCAGCGCGGCTCGGTCGTAGGACTCCGGGAAGCCCTTGCGGGACATCAGGCCGCGGCGCTCCAGCTCGGCGTTCGGGTAGAGGAAGCCGTCGGTGGTGATGAGTGCGACATCGGGCGTGCTCGGCCAGCGGGTGAGCAGTTCGCGCAGCACCCGGGACGTCGTCGACTTGCCGACCGCAACCGACCCGGCGACCCCGATGACGAAGGCGCACTTGTCCCGCGGCTCGTCGAGGAAGTCGGTGGTGACCCGGTGCAACGTCTTGGCCGCGTCGACATAGAACGTCAGCAGCCGCGACAACGGCAGATAGACCTGTTCGATCTCATCCACGTCGAGGCGTTCGACGAGCCCAGCCAGGCGGGAGGCCTCCTCGTCGGTGAGGTCGAGCTGGACGTGGTCCCGCAGGTGCGCCCAGTCCTCCCGGTCGAAGTGGACGTATGGCGACAAGGGGTACGTGTCCGCGGCACTCGTCACGGAAGCCATTGTGGTCCACGAGGCGCGGATGCCGGCGCACCCTGCTGGGAGTTGCGCGGCCGGGTGCAGCGCACGCCCCAAGTAGGCTGTCGGGCATGTGTGGAATCGTCGGCTACGTAGGTCACGACATCGGTTCGGGGGCCCTGGACGTTGTCATGGAGGGTCTGGCCCGCCTGGAGTATCGGGGCTACGACTCCGCTGGTGTCGCGCTCGTCTCCGACGGCGAGGTCGCCGCCGAGAAGCGGGCGGGCAAACTGGCCAACCTTCGTGACGCGCTGGCCGCAGACCCGTTGCCTCTCTCGCGCACCGCGATCGGCCACACCCGATGGGCCACGCATGGCGGCCCGACCGATGAGAACGCTCACCCGCACCGTGGGGGTGCCGACGGCAAGCTCGCCCTCATCCACAACGGCATCATCGAGAACTTCCACGCGCTGAAGACCGAGCTCATCGAGGCCGGCGTCGGCTTCGCGTCGGAGACCGACACCGAGGTTGCCGCCCAGCTGCTCGCCCAGGCCTACGACGGTGACCTGACCGCCGCGATGCGTTCGGTCGTCAACCGCCTCCACGGAGCCTTCACCCTCCTGGCGATCCATGCCGACCAGCCCGGGGTGGTCGTCGGCGCACGGCGCAACAGCCCGCTCGTGGTCGGTCTGGGCGAGGGGGAGAACTTCTTGGGGTCCGACGTGGCCGCCTTCATCGGGCACACCCGTCAGGCGCTCGAGCTCGGTCAGGACCAGATCGTCACCATCACCCCGGATCGTGTCGACGTCATCGGCTTCGACGGCGTGCCCGCCGAGGGCACGCGCTACGAGGTGACGTGGGATGCCGCGGCCGCCGAGAAGGGCGGCTTTCGCACCTTCATGGAGAAGGAGATCAACGAGCAACCCCACGCGGTCGCCGACACCCTCCTCGGGCGCACCGACGAAGCCGACCGGCTCGTCCTCGACGAGCTGCGGATCACCGAGGACGATCTGCGCTCCGTCACCAAGATCACCATCGTGGCCTGCGGCACGGCGTCCTACGCGTCCATGGTGGCCAAGTACGCCATCGAGCACTGGACCCGCATTCCCTGTGAGGTCGAGCTCGCCCACGAGTTCCGCTACCGCGACCCGGTCATCGACGGCCGCACCCTGGTCGTCTCGGTCTCCCAGTCCGGCGAGACGATGGACACCCTGATGGCGGTCAAGCACGCCCGCGAGCTCGGTGCCCAGACCCTGTCCATCTGCAACACCCACGGCTCGACGATTCCGCGCGAGTCCGACGCCGTGCTCTACACGCACGCCGGCCCGGAGATCGCCGTCGCCTCGACCAAGGCGTTCCTCGCGCAGATCACCGCGTCCTACGTGCTCGGCCTCTACCTGGCCCAGTTGCGCGGAACGCTGACCGGCGAGCAGATCGCCGAGATCATCCGTGAACTGCACGAGGTGCCGCACCAGCTGAGCCACCTGCTCGAACGGATGGGCCGGGTCCGCGAGATCGCCAGGTTCATGGCCGACACCCGATCGGTGCTCTTCCTCGGCCGGCACGTCGGCTATCCGGTCGCGCTGGAGGGTGCGCTCAAGCTCAAGGAACTCGCCTACATCCACGCCGAGGGTTTCGCTGCCGGCGAGCTCAAGCACGGCCCCATTGCCTTGATCGAGCCCGGCCAGCCGGTGTTCATCGTCGTCCCTTCGCCGTCGACCGAGCATGGTCTGCACGGCAAGGTGGTCAGCAACATCCAGGAGATCCGGGCCAGGGGCGCGCGCACGCTGGTCATCGCCGAGGACGGCGACGAGGACGTCGTGCCGTTCGCCGACGAGATCATCCGGATCCCGGCGACGCCGACGTTGCTCGCGCCGCTGCTGTCCGTGGTGCCCCTGCAGGTCTTCGCCTGTGAGCTGGCCACGGCGAAGGGTCTCGATGTCGACCAGCCGCGCAACCTCGCCAAGTCGGTCACGGTCGAGTGAGCATCGTCGGGGTCGGGATCGACGTCGTCGACATCGAGCGTTTCGGTGAGACGCTCGATCGGACACCGCGGCTGCGCGAGCGGCTCTTCGCCGACGCCGAGCGTGACCTGGCCCTGGCCTCACTCGCAGCCCGGTTCGCCGCGAAGGAGGCGCTCGCCAAGGCCCTCGGGGCGCCGGTCGGGCTGCACTGGACCGACGTCTGGGTGATTCGGGAGCAGGACGATCGGCCCCGGTTCGCCATCCGCGGGTCGGTCGAAGCGCTCGTCGGCTCGTTGGGTGTCCGTGAGCTCCATCTGTCCTTGTCCCACGACGCCGGCGTCGCGTCGGCGGTTGTCGTCGCCGAATCGTGATCCGATGATCGAGGCGTATGCCGTGCGGCAGGTCAGGGACGCCGAGGCGGCCGCGATCGCCGCACTTGAGGCCGACGGGCTCGACGGCGGCGATGTCCTGATGCAACGCGCGGCGGGCGCCCTGGCGGCGATCGCCGACGCGCGGTTGCGGCAGCGCCGGGGTCGGCGGGCGGTGGCGCTCGTCGGGGGCGGCAACAACGGTGGGGACGCCCTCTTCGCGTTGGCTCGGTTGGCCCGGAAGGGGTATGCCGCGACGGTCGTCGTCGTGGCCGAGGCCACCCACGAACGCGGGCTCAAGGCGGCGGTGCGCCGCGGGGCGGCGACCTACCCGGCAGGCTCCGAGCAGGCCGGTGACGCCATCCGGCGTGCCGACCTGATTCTCGACGGCATCACCGGGATCGGTGGCCGACCGGGGCTGAGCACGCTGGCGCGCGACACCGTCGACGCCATACCGGATTCGGCCTACGTGCTGGCGGTCGACCTGCCCAGCGGCGCCGACCCCGCCGGTGAGACGCCGCTGGGCGAGGCGGTGTTCGCCGACGAGACGGTGACCTTCGGGGGCTGCAAGCCCGTGCACCTGCTCCCGGCGACCGAGCCGGCGATCGGTCGCCTGACCGTGGTCGACATCGGTCTGGACCTTCGCGATCCGGTCGTCGTCCGGCTGACTCGCGACGACGTCGGACAGGTGTGGCGTCGCCCCACGGCGAGCGACGACAAGTACTCCCGTGGTGTCGCCGGGATCGTGGCCGGTTCGGCCACCTACCCCGGGGCAGCCGTCCTGTGCACCCTCGGCGCCCTCGGGGCGGGACCGGGGATGGTGCGTTTTCACGGACCGGACGAGGTGCGCTGGCTGGTGCATGCCGCTGCCCCCGAGGCGGTTGCCGCCCCCGGGCAGGTCCAGGCCTGGGTGGTGGGTCCGGGTCTCGACCCGCAGGATGCATCGGCCGCCGCGCTCGTGTCGTGGGCACACGTCGATGCCGCCCTGGCCAGCTCATGGCCCATCGTCGTCGACGCCGGGGCCCTGGACCGGTTCCACGCCCGCCCCGCTCCCACTGTGCTGACCCCGCACGCCGGCGAGGCCGCCCGGCTGCTCAGCCGGCTGGGCCGCACGCCGGTGAGCCGGGCCGAGGTCGAAGGGGACCGTCTCGGCTGGGCCCGCCGCCTGGCCGACCTGACGGGAGCCACGGTCCTGCTCAAGGGGTGGACGACGCTGATCGTCCCTCCGACGCAGACCGGTCGGCCGGTGCTCAGCCAGTCCGACGCTTCGCCCTGGCTCGCCACCGCCGGTTCCGGCGATGTCCTCGCCGGCGTGATCGGCACGCTGCTGGCCGCCGGCCACGACCTGGACCTCGCGGCGGCCCTCGGCGCCCTCGTCCACGGCGTCGCAGCCGACGAGGCGAGCCGCGGTGGTCCGCTGCGGCCGACCGCCCTGGCCCAGCACCTGCCCGCGACCATCGCCGCGCTGCTCGGGCCGGCCGGCGCGTCGGGTGAGCGGTGATGATCGCCCGCCCAGCCGTCGCGACGGTGGACCTCGACACCCTGGCGGGTAACGTCGAGCGGCTCCGCGGTCGGGCGCCGGGGGCAGCCATGATGGCCGTCGTCAAGGCCGATGGCTACGGCCATGGGATGTTGCCGGCCGCGCGGGCCTTCTTGGCCGGAGGCGCCACGTGGCTCGGCGTCGCCCAGCTGGCCGAGGCGCTGACGCTGCGCACTCACGGCATCGACGCGCCGATCCTCGCCTGGCTCTTCACCCCCGGTGAGGACCTCGAGGGCCCGATCACTTTCGGGGTCGACCTGGGGATCTCGGCGCCGTGGGCCCTCGAAGCGGCCGCGGCCACCGCGAGCCGGGTCGGACGCCCGGCCCGGATCCACCTCAAGGTCGACACCGGCCTGGGCCGCGGCGGGGTGACCGAAGCGCAGCTCCCGCAGGTGCTCCAGGCCGCGATCGACTACCAGCGTACGGGGTCGGTGCAGGTCGTCGGGATCTTCTCCCACCTGGCCTGCGCCGACGACGTGACGCATCCGGCGACCGCCATACAGGTCAGCGCCTTCACGGCCGCGTGCGACGCCGCCGCCGCCGCGGGGATCGAGATCGAGCTGCGGCACCTGGCCAACTCAGCCGGCATCGTCGCCCACCCCGCGACCCATTTCGACCTCGTGCGCGCCGGCATCGCGGCATACGGATACAGCCCCGTCCCGGCGACGGCCACCGCCGAAGAGCTCGGCCTGACCCCGGCGATGACGCTGGCCGCGACGCTGGCCTTGGTCAAGGACGTCCCGGCGGGCCAGGGCGTCTCGTACGGGCTGACCTACCGGACCAGCGCGCCGACCCGGCTCGGCCTGGTCCCCATCGGGTATGGCGACGGCCTGCCTCGCCAGGCCAGCGGTGTGGGGCCGATGTCCGTCGGCGGGCGCCGGCATGCGATCGCTGGCCGAGTCTGCATGGACCAGGTGGTGCTCGATCTGGGGGCCGAGTCGGCCGCTGCGGCCGGGGACCCGGTGGTCGTGTTCGGCCCGCCGGGTGCGGGCCGCCCCACCGTCGAGGAATGGGCGCGCGTCTGCGGGACGATCAGCTACGAAATCGTCACTAGGCTAGGTCCGAGAGTGCCGCGGATCTACACCGGCACCATCGCCGCCGAAGGAGCATCGTGAGCAAGGGCCAGGGCCGCAGCGGGCTGCTCGGTCTCGGCCTGGCCCTGGGGGCCGCGGGGGTCGGCACAGCCATCGGCATCGCCACCGATCGGCTCGTCAAGGCGCGGGATCTCGCCGAGGCACTCGACACCGAGGACGACTTCGTCGTCGAGCCGGACCGGGTGCTCGCGGTCATCGCCTCCGACGGGGTGCCCCTCCACGTCGAGGTGGACGAGCCGGCCGAGTTGCCGCCCGGCGCGGTGGCGCCGCCCGGACCGGCGCCCACCGTCGTCTTCTCGCACGGCTACTGCCTCAGCCTGCGCTCCTGGGTGTTCCAGCGGCGGGCCCTCAAGGCCGCTGGGTATCGGGTGGTCTCGTGGGATCAACGCGGTCACGGGCAGTCCGAGCGCGGCGCCAGCGACCTGAACACCATCGACCAGATCGGCGACGACCTGGCCCGCGTCATCGAGGCGGCCGCACCGACCGGTCCGCTCGCTCTGGTGGGCCACTCCATGGGCGGTATGACGATCCTGGCTTTCGCCGAGGACCATCCGCAGACCGTCAAGGACCGGGTCATCGCCGTCGGCCTCGTCGCGACCAGCCCCGGCGGGCTGCCGTTGGCAGCCGGGGGTGGGGCGGCGACCCTCGGCAAGGCACTCCTCGGTCGGGTCGGACCGGGGGTGTTCGGCCAGCTCAGCCGGCGACCCGGCCTGGTCCAGGGGTTCAACAAGGCGAATCGGGATCTGGAGGAGTTCCTCGTCAACCGATACTCCTTCGCCTCCCCGGTCCCGCGCGGCGTGGTGCGCCTGGCAGCATCGATGCTGCTGGGCACCGATCTGTCGGTGATGGCGGACTTCGCGCCGACCTTCGACGTCTACGACAAGACCCCGGTGCTGGCCACCTTCAGCGGCGTCGAGGTCCTGGTCTTCAACGGGGTTCAGGACATCCTCACCCCGCCGGAGCACAGCGACGCCATCGTGCGAGCACTGCCAGGTGCCGAACATGTCCTGGTGGAGGAAGCCGGACACCTGATCCACCTGGAACACCCGGACCTGCTCAACGACCAGTTGCTCGCTCTGCTCGACCGAGCTCGCCGCCACCACGCCGATGAGTTCCCGGAAGCCCGCCGGGAGGCTCCGGCGCGGGTGCGTCGCGTGGTTACCGATCTGGCAAAGCGCCACCGGGTCGCCCGGGAACAGGCCGCCCTTCGCAAGCACCATGTCGGCTGACGACACCACGCGCCCGCCCGGTCTGTCGCACCGCATCGTCACCCGCGTCCTGCCCGGCCCGCAGGACACCCGCGCCGCCGGAGCAGAGCTGGCCGGGTTGCTGCGCCCCGGTGACCTCGTCATCCTCGCCGGAGGCCTCGGCGCCGGAAAGACGACCCTGACCCAGGGCCTCGGCGAAGGGCTCGGCGTGCGCGGGCCGATCACCTCGCCGACCTTCGTCATCGCCCGGGTGCACCCCTCGCTCGTCGGTGGTCCGGCGCTGGTCCACGTGGACGCATACCGGCTGGGGTCGGCAGTCGAGCTCGACGACCTCGACCTCGATGCGTCGCTGGCCGATTCGGTCACCGTCGTCGAGTGGGGTCATGGCCTGGTCGAGCACCTGACCGAGGACCGTCTCGAGGTCACCTTGACCGCTGACCCGCTGACCGAGGAACGCACCGTGGTCGTCGTCGGCGTCGGCGCCCGCTGGGCCTGATCGACCCAGGTAGCCTGTCGTGGTGCTGCTCCTGGCCATCGACACCTCCACCACCGCGATCACGGCAGCCGTCCACGACGGTCGGTCGGTGCTGGCCAGCGCGACGACGTCGGACTCCCGCGCCCACGGCGAGCAGCTCGCGCCGCGCATCGACGAGGTCCTGCACAGGGCCGGAGTCTCACCGCGCGAGGTGACCGACGTCGCCTGTGGCCTGGGGCCGGGCCCGTTCACCGGCCTGCGGGTCGGCATCGTCACGGCCCGCACCATCGCCTATGCCGTCGGCGCGCAGGTACACGGCCTGTGCAGCCTCGACGTGCTGGCCCACGAAGCCGTCCAGCGGGCCGCCGCGGCCGGGCGAGCGCTCGGCCGCAGCCCTGTCCTGGTCACCACCGACGCCCGGCGACGCGAGGTCTACTGGGCGCGCTACGCGGCGCCGGCCGACCCGCAGGCGGGCTGGCCCGCCGCGCTGGACCCACCGACCGTCACCCGCCCGGCCGACCTCGCCGCGGAGGTCGTGGCCCTGCCCGCAGTCGGTCGCGGTCCGATGCTCTACCCCGACCGGCTCACCGCCGCCATCGACGGCCCCCTCGACGTCGACGCCGCCTGGCTCGCCGACCTCGCCGTGCGCCGACTGCGCGCGGGGGAGCGCCTGGCGGCCGGCGAACCGCTCTACCTGCGTCGCCCCGATGCGGCCCCCAACGTGCCCGCCGGAGTCTCGGCATGACGACCCTGCGCCTCATGGCCTGGCCCGACATACCTGCGTTGGCCGCCGCGGACGCGGAGCTTTTCGGCGCCGATGCCTGGAGCGAGGCATCGTGGTGGGCCGAGCTGGCCGGCCGGCCGCGACGGGAGTATGTCGTGGCCCAGGCCGACGACGGGCGGATCGCTGGGTATGGCGGGCTCGACCACGGCGGGGAGGTCGCCGACGTGATGACCCTGGCGGTGCGGCCGCCGGGTCGCGGCACCGGCCTGGGCCGGCGGCTGCTCGGCGACCTCATCGAGCGGGCCATGGGTCGCGGTGCGATGTCGTTGCTGCTCGAGGTGCGTGCCGACAACGTGCCGGCCCGGCGCCTCTACGAGAGCTCAGGCTTCGAGGTGGTCGATGTCCGCCGGCGTTACTACCAACCCGACGACGTCGACGCGCTGGTGCTGCGCCGGAGGCTGCCATGAGCGCTGAGCAGCCGATCGTCCTCGGCATCGAGACATCGTGCGACGAGACCGGTGTCGGGATCGTGCGCGGCAGCACCTTGCTCATGGACGCCGTCGCCTCCTCGGTCGACGAGCATGCCCGCTTCGGCGGGGTCGTCCCGGAGGTGGCCAGCCGGGCACACCTCGAGGCCATGGTGCCGACCATCGAGCGGTCGTTGGCCGGGGCCGGCCTGCGGCTCGCCGACCTCGACGCCGTCGCCGTGACAGCCGGGCCGGGGCTCGCCGGTGCCCTGCTCGTCGGAGTCGCTGCTGCCAAGGCCCTGGCGCTGTCGCTGGGGGTCCCGATCTATGGCGTCAACCACCTGGCCGCCCATGTGGCGGTCGATGTCGTCGAACACGGCCCGCTGCCCGAGCCGACGATGGCCTTGCTCGTCAGTGGCGGGCACTCCTCGCTGCTGCTGGTGCCCGACGTCACCGCTGACCTGCGACCGCTGGGATCGACCATCGACGACGCGGCCGGCGAGGCCTTCGACAAGGTGGCGCGGGTGCTTGGCCTCCCCTTCCCCGGCGGGCCGCACATCGACCGGTCGGCCGCGTCGGGCAGCTCGGTGGCGATCGACTTCCCGCGGGGCCTGACCGGTGGCCGGGACATGGAGCGACACCGGTTCGACTTCTCCTTCAGCGGGTTGAAGACGGCTGTGTCGCGGTGGGTCGAGGCCAGACAGCGCTCGGGGGAGCCGGTGCCCGTGGCTGACGTCGCAGCCTCGTTCCAGGAGGCCGTGGTCGACGTCCTGACCCGCAAGGCGCTGCTCGCGTGCGTCGACCAGGGGGTCGATGACCTGCTCATCGGAGGCGGGGTGGCGGCGAACTCCCGGCTCCGGGCGCTGGCCCAGGAACGCTGCGCCGCGGCTGGTGTGCGGCTGCGGGTGCCGCGCCCGGGTCTGTGCACGGACAATGGCGCCATGGTCGCCGCGCTCGGTGCCCAGCTCGTTGTCAAGGGACGCCCGCCGTCGCGGCTCGACCACCCCAGCGACTCGTCGCTGCCGATCGAGGTGGCCTCGGTATGACGACGCCGCAGCACCTCCTGCGCCGGGGGGCGGCGCTGGTGCTCATCGGCGGCCTTGTCGCGGCCCCCTTGACCGCCTGCACCTCGGCGCCGCCGAGTCCTGGCGAGGCGATCGGGTCGTCCGGGACGCCCGGGTCGAGCGGATCGACCGCACCGGCCACCGGCTCCGCGCCGACCCCCGCGCCGACCCCCACGGCGACCACACCCACCCCGACACCCGCGCCGGTGACCGGGCTGCCCAGCCCCGAGGAGCTCGCCCAGGCGCGGGCCGAGGTCGCCGAGCTGGATCTGCCTCGACTCGTCGGGCAGCTCTTCGTGGTGCGCTATCCAGGGCTCTCCTCGCGGGGTGCCGTGGACCTGGTCCGCCGCTACCACGTCGGCGGCGTGGCAGTGTTCGCCGCGAACGTGCCCAGCGACCCCGACCAGGTCCGGGTCGACCTGTCCGCGATGTCGCGTGCGGTGGCCAAGGCCCTCAAGGCCGACCGTCGAGCATGGCCGGCCGTCGTCGCGATCGACCAGGAGGGCGGGCCGGTGCAGCGCGTCGCCGCGCCACTGACCGAGTTGCCGCCCGGGATGGCGCATGGCGCTGCGGACGATCCGGTCCTCAGCGAGGCCGTCGCCGCCGGGGCCGGAAGGGAACTGCGCTCGCTGGGGGTGACGATGGTCTTCGCCCCCGACGCGGACGTGACGATTCCTGGCGATCCGACCATCGCCATCCGCTCACCCGGGGCGGATCCACTCCGGGTCGCCCGGGTGGTCGCCGCGCAGGTCCGCGGGTATGTCGGGGTCGGCGTGGTGCCCGTGGTCAAGCACTTTCCGGGGCACGGCACCGTGACCACCGACAGTCATCTCGGCCTTCCGGTGCAGGGCGCCTCGCTCGGCACCCTGCGCACTCGCGACTGGGTCCCGTTCGGCGCCGCCGTCGGCGCCGGGGCCCCGGCGGTCATGGTTGCCCATGTCGTGGTGTCGGCCCTGGACCGCAAGCGACCGGCGACGCTGTCACCGGCACTGGTGGACCGTCGGCTGCGTGGGGAGTTGGGGTTCGGGGGGTTGGTGGTCACGGACGCCCTGGAGATGGCCGCGATCACGGAGCAGTTCGGGGCCGGTGAGGCGGCCGTCCGGGCGCTCGAAGCTGGTGACGACATCCTGCTGATGCCTGCGGACCTCGGCTCGGCCGTCTCGGCCATGCTGGCCGCTGTGCGTTCCGGTCGGCTGGACCGCGATCGGTTGGAGGAGTCGGCAGCCCGGATCGTGGCGACGCTACGTCACTCGGCGACGTTGGCCGCCGACGCGGCAGCGCCGTCGGCCGGGGCGGCAGCGCGCCCGGCGCGCGAGGTGGCCGCAGCGGCGCTCACCCAGGTCTCGGGCACGTGCGGTGCACGGCTGGTCTCGGGAGCGGTCCAGGTGTCGGGCGGGACCGCTCTCGACCGGCAGCGATTCGCCAGGGCGGCTCAGCGGGTCGGCCTGAGCCTCGGCTCGGGTCGCTCGGTCACGCTGCTCGGTGGGGGTGCCTACCAGGCCGGTGGCGGTGCAGGCAGTGGCCCAGCCAGCGGAAGCGGTGACATCGTCGTCGCGCTCGACACGCCCTACGGGCTGGCCTCCAGCACGGCAAAGGTGGCCAAGCTCGCGACATTCGGTCGCACCCAAGCAGCCTTCGACGCCCTGCTGTCGGTGCTCGTCGGCGAGGCATCGGCCCCCGGGTCGCTGCCGGTCGCGGTGGGCAAGTGGCCGGTCGGACGCGGCTGCGGCTGAGTCAGACAGTCCGCCCGCCGGCGTCCGTGGACCCGCGGGTCAGCACCTGGATCACGGTGAAGTCCGCATCGAGCCGGACCATGGCTGCCGAGCCGTCGGCGCTGCGCGCCAGGACGTGGTAGCCACCGCCGGCACCGTTGGACTCGGCCCGCACCACGGTGGCACCGGGCAGTTTCGCCAGCACCGCAGCCGACACCTTGGCCAGCGCATCCCCGGTCAGTGTCTCCTCGTCTCCGGGACCGAACCCACCAGGGCCACGCCCCCGACCCGGCCCGTCGTGCCCGCCACCGAGGTGGTCGTCGTCGGGCCGCCCTCGCTCCAGCCCTTCCGGTCTACCCGGCATACCGGGCTGGCCCGAGCCACCGTTGGCGGCGTGCTCCGTTCCTCCCGAAGTGGCGGCTGACGTGGTGCCGCCGGAGGCCAGCGCCGACCCGCCGATGGCGATGCCGAGCACGGCCACGCCGGCAGCGGCGCCGGTGATCATCTTGTGGCGGCTGTCCATGGGCGAACCGTCACCGATGAACCTATGAGCAGCCTGTGAAGCGTGCTGCTGTCAGGATGACCTCATGCGCCGACCTGTGCTCCTCGACGTCGACACCGGGGTCGACGACGCCTGCGCCATCCTCTTCGCGGCCCGGCATCCCGCGCTCGACCTGGTCGGCGTGTCGTGCGTCGGCGGCAACGCCCCGGTCGATGCCGTCGTCCGCAACACCCGGATCGTCCTCGACGCGGTGGGGCGCGGCGACGTGCCGGTGTGCGCAGGTGCCGCGCAGCCGCTCCTCGAGCACCCTCGGGACGCCCGGCATGTCCACGGCGAAGACGGTATGGGCGACCTTGGCTGGCCGGCACCCCCCGGCGGTCCCGACCCTCGGCATGGCGTCGAGCTGCTCCGGGACGTGTGCCTGGCCGCGGCGTCCAGTGGGGAGCCCGAGGCGGCCGTGACCCTGGTCCCGCTGGCCCCGATGACCAACCTCGCGTTGCTCCTGCGGACCTACCCTCAGGTCGCCCGGGGCATCCGCGAGATCGTCTTCATGGGTGGCGCGGCCGATGTCGGGAACGCCACGGCGTCGGCCGAGTTCAACGTCTTCCACGATCCGGAGGCCGCGGCCATCGTCCTGGATGCCGCCCGACGGCTGCAGATCCCGGTGACCATGTACGGCCTGGACGTCTTCTACGGCCCACTCTTCAGTCAGGCGCAGGCCCTCGACCTCATCGCCGAAGGCCGAGCCCGCGGCGACCGGGCCACCGAGCTGGCCGGCTTGCTCCTGGACCATCAGTGCCGCCGGTTCGGCACCGACGCCACGATCGGGGACGCCGGCGCCGTCGTGACGCTCGTGGCGCCGGACCTGGTGCACTGCGCCGTGCGGCCGGTGCGCGTCGAGTTGGACGGTCGGTGGACCCGCGGACGGACCATCGTCGACCGGCGCGATCCCGGGCCGGATCTGGACCATGATCCACACGCCCAGGAGCCGACCAGCGTGCGGGTCGCCCTGGGCATCGACGGGCCCGCGGTCGCCTCGATGTGGCGTGACGTGGTCTCGTCGCGACCCGCGGGCCAGCCGGTATGACGGCCGTGAGGCCCCGCCGGGGCAGGGTCGTCGTCGTCGGCTCGCTGAACGCCGACCAGGTCTTGCGGGTCCAGCGGATCCCGCGTCCGGGTGAGACCGTCCTGGCCGACGGCGTGACGGTCCTCGCCGGCGGGAAGGGCGCCAACCAGGCCGTCGCCGCGGCGGCCGCCGGCGCTCACGTGACATTGGTGGGCGTGCTCGGTGACGACGCTTTCGGGGCCGCCTACCGGCGCCGGCTGGCCGCGCTCGGCATCGGGACGTCGCTGACGCCGGCCCCGCCGGGGATCCCGACCGGCCAGGCGGTGGTGACTGTCGACGACGATGCCGAGAACTCGATCGTCGTGGTGCCAGGGGCCAATGCGACCCTGGCTCCGCAGCACCTGGCCGCACTGGACGATCTGGGTCCCGGTGATGTGCTGCTCGTCCAGCTGGAGGTCCCGCTGCGCACCGTGGCCGCGGCCGTGCGCCGCGCGTCGTCCCTCGGGGCGCGCGTCGTGCTCAACTGCGCGCCCTACGCACTGCTCCCCGCCGACGTGGTCGCGCTCGCCGACCCGTTGGTCACCAACGAGCACGAGGCCCGCCTGGTCGGCGAGGCCGGTCTCGCACCGCGTTCGTGGCTGGTCACGTATGGCGCTGCGGGTGTCTCGTGGGACGGCCGCACGTACGTCGCGCCCGAGGTGCCCGCGGAGCAGGTGGTGGACACCACCGGAGCCGGCGACGCCTTCGCCGGGACGCTCGCTGCCGCACTGGCCGCCGGGGCCGACGAGGCCGCGGCCGTCGCTGCGGCCATGGACGCCGGCGCCGCCGCAGTGCGCCGCCTCGGCGCCCAGGCGGATCCTCGGCTCAGCGACCCGATCGGCGGCTCAGCGAGGCTCGACGACGAGGGCGGTCGATCGAGCGCCGACTCGACACAGGACCAGGGTCGCTTCGGCTGACCCGCTGAGGCGCAGCTGGTGTCTGAGCCGGTCCGGATCGATGGTCACGCCGCGCTTCTTGATGGTCACCGTGCCCACGCCGTGGTCGCGCAGCCAGATCCGCACCGTCTTGACGTCGAGGGGGAGGGCCTCGCGGACGGCATACCGACGGGCGTAGGGCACCGCAACCGGGCGCGCCGAGGTGACGTAGCCGGCACCGTCGCCCACCTCTGCGCCGTCGACGGCGGCCGCGAGCGCCGCGGTGAGCCCAGCCCTGACGACCGCTCGGTCGGGGTCGTAGAGCCAATCCCCGACGGCGCCGCCAGGGCGCAAGGGCGGCGCCGCGTCCGCCGCATCGGCCTCGCTGACGGCGACGGGAGGGCGGCCCGGGCCGGCGACCAGGGCGCTGCGTCCAGGGGTCCGGGCCAGCGGCCCGAACCAGATGACGCATTCGACGACCTCCCCGGCCCACGAGGTCCACTGGGCTTCGGTGCCGGCCGGGATCCGGCCGTGCGGGAACGACGGGGCCAGCTTGGCTCCGACCGCAGGCACGGCCTCGGCCCAGCGCTGCACCTGGGACCACGGCGGGCTGATGGCCTCCAGCCCGCTCACCCGCCGGGGCCGCCCGGAGATGTCTGCCACGCCGGGGATCCGGCGGGCCGGGTCGACCCAGATCCCGGCACCGGCCTCGGCGGTGACGTCGACGTCCTCGGCTCGAGCGCAGCGGACCTCGGCGTCCTCGACGAGGCGGAGGTTGTATGCGGCGATCGCGGCCGTCACGGGGTCCGCGTCGACGGCCCGCACCGGAAGACCGAGACCGGCGAGGGCCAGCGCGTCGGCACCGATGCCACAGCCCAGGTCGTGGACGAACCGCACGCCGATCGAGCGAAACCGTTCCGCGTGCTGGGCCGCGACCGCCAGACGGGTCGCCTGTTCGAGCCCGTCGGCGGTGAACAGCATCTGTGCGGCAAAGGGACCCAGCTTGTCGGCGGCGCGGGCCCGCAGCCGGCTCTGGGTCAGTGCTGCCGCCACCAGCTCCGCGTCGAAGCCGGCCGCCCGGAGCCGCACCCCCAGCGTGGTCGCCGTGCTCTCCTCGTAGGACGGCAGCGATGCGAGCAGGCTGGCCCCCTCCCCGGTGGTGAGCCGGTGCACCAGGGCGAGGTCCATGTCGGCATCCTGCCACCTGGTCGATAGCCTGCCGACATGACCGACCGCCCCCCGCTGGATGGAGTGCTCGTCGCCGATTTCAGCCGGGTGCTTGCCGGCCCGCTCGCGACGATGACCCTCGCCGACCTCGGGGCGACCGTCGTGAAGGTGGAGCGGCCCGGGCTCGGCGACGACACTCGCGCGTGGGGCCCGCCGTGGAGCGAGCACGGGTCGTCATACTTCGCGTCGGTCAACCGCACCAAGGCCTCGATCACGCTCGACCTACAGGATCCGCAGGATCTGGCGGTGGCCCGCGAGCTGTCCCGGCGTGCCGATGTCCTCGTGGAGAACTTTCGGACCGGGACGCTGGATCGGCTCGGCCTCGGGTATGCCGCCACCGCGGAGACCAACCCGGGGCTGATCTACTGCTCGGTCACCGGATTCGGCAGCGGCGAAGGGGCGGACCTGCCCGGCTACGACTTCGTCGTCCAGGCGCTCGGCGGGCTCATGTCCATCACCGGACGGCCCGACGGTGACCCGACCAAGGTGGGGGTGGCCCTCGTCGACGTGCTGACCGGCAAGGATGCCGTCATCGCCATCCTCGCCGCGCTGCGCGAGCGCGAGCTCAGCGGCCGGGGCCAGCACGTGGAGGTCAACCTGCTCTCCAGTCTGCTCGGGTCGCTCGTCAACCAGGCCGCCGCCTACCTGACCACCGGCCAGGCGCCGACCCGGATGGGCAACGAGCACCCGTCGATCGCCCCCTACGAGACCTTGCAGTGCGCCGACGGCCTGATCGCCCTGGCCTGCGGCAACGACGCCCAGTTCGCCCGGATCGCCGAGGTCCTCGGGCGTCCGGGGCTGGCGCAGGACCCGCAGTTGCGGACCAATGCTTCGCGAGTGGCGCACCGGCATACCCTCGTCGCCCAGCTCGAGGAGGCGCTCGGCGGCGGCGAGGTCGCGACGTGGGTGCGCCGGTTCAACGCCGCCGGCGTGGCGGCGGGTGGGGTTCAGGACCTCGGTGCAGCGATCGCCCTCGCCGAGGAGCTCGGGCTGGCCCCGACCGTTGCGGTCGGCACCGGTCACCCGCGCCAGATCCGGCATCCGGTGACCTGGTCGCGCAGCCCGTTGGCCGGAGCGCAACCGCCACCGTCCCTGGGTGAGCAGGGGTCGGCGTTACGCGCCTGGCTGAACGGGCCGGCCGATCGGCCGCCGCGCTGGCACTCAAGTTGACCGAGTGCTAACGGTCGACCTAGATTTGCCCTGTTGGCACTCGGGTTATCCGAGTGCTAAGGCTCCCGCAGGATGCCGGACCCGCGACGACGGCTTCCGTGCAGAGCCGACCAGACATCATCCGCTTACGACATTCCCGAAGGGGGAGGTCATCCCAGTGTCGGTTTCCATCAAGCCGCTCGAGGACCGCATCCTCATCAAGTCCGTCGAGGCCGAGAAGACGACGGCCTCCGGTCTCGTCATCCCGGACACCGCCAAGGAGAAGCCCCAGGAGGGCGAGGTCCTTGCGGTGGGCCCGGGTCGCATCGACGACAAGGGCAACCGCGTGCCCGTCGACGTCCAGGTCGGCGACCGCGTCATCTACAGCAAGTATGGCGGCACCGAGATCAAGCACGGCGGTGAGGAGTACCTCATCCTCTCTGCCCGCGACGTCCTCGCCGTCATCGGCTGACCCACCGACTCATATGTCGTGACCGCACCCCGGTGCCGGACCGCCGAGGTCCGTACCGGGGTGCGGTCACGTCTCGCCCGCCAGTTCAGGAGAGAAGCACCACATGGCCAAAACGCTGGAGTTCAACGACTCCGCCCGCAAGTCCCTCGAGCGCGGCGTCGACGCGCTCGCCAACGCCGTCAAGGTGACCCTCGGCCCCAAGGGCCGCAATGTCGTCATCGACAAGAAGTGGGGCGCCCC
>JBPOIZ010000099.1:0-27370 GCA_052034115.1 Actinomycetota bacterium | reverse complement strand
TGTCGTGAACAGCTGGACCATGCCCGCGGAGTGGGAGCCCCACGCCCGCACGTGGATGGCATGGCCGCCCGCCGGCCCGACGTCGGCCGACCTTGACGCCGCCGGCCTAGCAGAGGTGCGCAAGGCGTGGGCAGCCGTGGCTCAAGCCATCGCTCGCTTTGAACCGGTCACGATGATCGTGGACCCGGCCGACATCGATGCGGTCCGCGAAGAGCTGCCGACCGGTGTCGACTTCCTCATCGCTCCGTTGGACGACGCCTGGATGCGTGACATGGGTCCGACCTTCGTCCACAACAGTGATGGATCCCTGGCCGCGGTCGACTGGGTCTTCAACGGGTGGGGCGCCCAGGAGTGGGCGCGCTGGGGCAACGACTCCCTGGTGGGTGCAATGGTCGCCGCCGCGGCCGACGTGCCGGTCGTGACGTCGCCGATGGTCAACGAGGGCGGCGGCATCCACGTGGACGGCGCGGGCACCGCTCTTGTCACCCGGACCGTTCAGCTCGACCCCGGTCGCAACCCTGGTTGGACCGCCGCGCAGGTGGAAGAGGAACTGGCGCGAACCATCGGTGCGCAGGATGTCGTCTGGATCGAGCGCGGCCTGACGCGTGATTACGGAACCTTTGGCACCCGCGGCCATATCGACATCATCGCGGCGTTCGCCGGACCAGACGTCGTCCTGGTGCACGACCAGCGCGACCCGGCACATCCCGACCACGCCGTCAGCGCCGAGGCGATCCGAACGCTCCAGGAACGCGGTCGGTGGCGGATCGTCCCCGTGCCGGCGCCCACAGTGCTGCGCGATGACAAGGGCTGGGTCGACTACTCCTACATCAATCACTATGTCGTCAACGGCGGTGTCATCCTGTGCGCGTTCGACGACCCACACGACGAGGTGGCGCGAGCGATCCTTGCCGACGTGTATCCCGACCGGGAGATCGTCCTTGTGGATGCCCGGCCGGTGTTTGCCCGCGGCGGCGGCGTCCACTGCATCACCCAGCAGGAACCCGCTGTGCGCCCTTAGCATCAGTCTTCGATGGGAGGCGAGACGATGGCAGGTGAACGAGCGGCCGGAGGAGCCCCGGTCGCCACCTCGGCGGGGCGTCTGCCGATCGCCGATGAGGCCTTCGTGACGATGAGTGCCGCGCGAACTGGTGACCTGGGAGGGGCCGGCGCATGAGGTTGACCCCTACCGAGCGGGACCGCCTCGTGCTGGCCGGGGCGGCCGCGGTGGCCCGACGCCGGCACGAGCGGGGGCTGAGGCTGAACGTCCCCGAGGCGATCGCGCTCATCTGCGATGAGGTCATCGAACGGGCCCGAGACGGGCTCAGACACGCGGACGTGGTCCGTGCCGCGCAGTCGGTCCTCACCGCGGATGACGTTCTCCCGGGGGTGGTGGACATCGTCCCCTCCATCACGGTCGAGGCGGTCTTCGACGACGGCACCCGCCTGGTCATCGTGCCCGAGCCGTTCGGCACCCTCGATGGCCGAGGCGCTCCCGACGCGGCGACGCCGGGGGCCGTCATTCCCGCGCCGGTGACCGATCGGTTCGTCCCGTCACCGGTCGAGATCGCCGTCCGGAACACCGCGGCTGTCGCCGTCACGGTGACCTCGCACTGGCACTTCTTCGAGGCCAACGCGGCCCTCCGGTTCGACCGGCGGGCGGCATACGGCATGCACCTTGACGTTCCGGCGGGGACGGGCGTGCGCTTCGAGCCGGGGACCGTGACAACCGTCGGGCTCATCCCGATCGTGGGCCGCCGCGTGGCGGTCGGCTTTGCCGGCCTGGTGGATGGTCCCCTCGACGCGCCGGGGGCCGTGGACCAGGCCATGGCGCGCGCGAGTGCTCTGGGCTACCAGAGTGTCCCCTCGGGGGAGACGCCGTGAGCGGGCGCCGGTCCGACCCCGCGATGTATGCCGCCAGCCACGGACCGACGACCGGAGACCGCATCGTCCTCGGCGACACTGGCCTGGTCGTCAGGGTGGAGGGGGACGCCCAGCGTCGAGGAGACGAGTTTGTCGTCGGTTTCGGCAAGACCGCGCGGGATGGGATGGGACTGCAGGCCGTGCCGCCCTCGGCGAGCTGCGACCTGGTCATCTCCAATGTCGTCGTCATCGACCCCATCCTCGGCGTCACCAAGGGGTCGATCGGCATCCGGGACGGGCGCATCGCGGCGTTCGGCCGAGCGGGCAACCCGGACACGATGGACGGGATCGAAGTCGTCGTCGGCACGGGAACGGCAGTGGTGAGCGGGGAGGGCCTCATCGCGACCGCAGGGGCTATCGACACGCATGTGCACCTGCTCTCGCCGCGGATCATGGAGGCGGCGCTAGCGAGCGGGGTCACGACCATCCTCGGCCAGGAATATGGCCCCATGTGGGGGGTCGGCGTCTCGGACCGGTACGGCGTGCACCGAGCCTGGTCGGCCATGGACGCCTGGCCCATGAACGTCGGCTTCCTCGGTCGGGGCTCGTCCTCGACGCCCGAGACGCACGTCGAGGCGCTCGTGCGTGCGGGCGTCGTCGGGTTCAAGGTGCACGAGGACCTCGGCGCTCACCCGCGCGCCCTCGACACCGCCCTGCGTGTCTCCGAGGATCACGATGTCCAGGTCGCCGTCCACTCCGACGGACTCAACGAGGCGCTGTTCGTCCGCGAGACCGTGGCCGTCCTCGATGGCCGAACCATCCACGCCTTCCACGTCGAGGGGTGCGGCGGCGGCCACGCCCCCGATCTGCTCACCTTGGCCGGAATCCCGAACGTCATCGGCTCGTCAACCAACCCGACGATGCCCTTCGGCCGGGATGCCACCGAGGAACACCTGGCCATGATCGTGCTCGCCCACGGGTTGAACCTCGACCAGCCGTGGGATCGGGCGCTGGCCGATCACCGGATCAGGTCGGCGACGATGGCCGCCGAAGACGTGCTGCACGACCTCGGGGTCATCCCGATCATGTCCTCGGACGCCCAGGGGATGGGCCGCGCGGGCGAGACCGTGGCACGCACCTTCGCGACGGCCGCCGTCATGAAGGCGCGGCTGGTCGCCAGTGAGCTGAGCGACCCCGGAGTCGACGACAACGAGCGAGTCCTGCGTTACCTCGCGAAACTGACCATCAACCCGGCCATTGCCCACGGTATGGCGCATGAGATCGGCTCTCTCGAGGTGGGAAAGCTAGCCGATATCGTCCTGTGGGACCCCGCCTACTTCGGAGTCAAGCCGCGCCAGGTCCTCAAGGCGGGCTTCCCTGCCTGGGGAATGACCGGCGACCCGAACGCGACGGTCGACAGCGCACAACCCCTGGGCTACGGGCCGCTCTTCGGTGGGCACGGCGCCGCGCCGGCGGATCTCGCCGTGGCCTTCGTGTCGAAATCCTGCAGGGACGCAGATGAGGATCGGCTGCCGACATCTCGTCGGCGGGTCGCGGTCGCTGGATGTTGCGGGATCGGGCTGGCCGATATGGTCCGCAACCGCCGGACAGGCACGGTGCACGTCGATGCAGCCGGGGCGCGAGTGACCTTGGACGGCGAGGACCTGAGTGCGCCAGCCAGCACCTGGAACCCCCTGGCCCGGCTCTACACCTTCTGAGGTGTCGCGCCATACCAGAGTCACCCATCGACCTGAAAGGACGCAGGAGGCCGTGTAATGACCACCCAGCCCCAGACCCAGGCCCGCATCGAGGCCGACCCGACGGTGCCCGCCATCCGGATCAGCAGGGAGTTCTCGGCGACTCCCGCCCAACTGTTGCGCGCCCACACCGACCCCGAGATCTTCGCCCGTTGGGTCGGGCCGGCCTCGCTGACGACCGAGATTGTCGAGTGGGACGCCCGCGACGGCGGCTGCTGGCGTTACGTAGCGCGGCGGGGGACCGACGAGTTCGGCTTCCGCGGCTGCTTCCACACCGTGCGCGAGGACCGCATCGTGCAGACCTTCGCGTGGGAGGGCCAACCCGACGGCGTCGCACTCGAGACCTTGACCTTCACCGACCTTGGCGACGGGCGCACCCGGCTCGACACCATGTCGCTCACCGATAGTTTCGAGGGCCGCGACCAGTGGCTACGCAGCGGCATGGAGACCGGGATCGACGAGGGGTATGCCGCGCTGGATCGCCTCATCGCGGAGGGTGCCCTGTGAGCGGCTCGCCGAGCGCTTCGCCGCGCGACGGCTGAGTGAGAGCCAGCCGCGGGGCGGCCGTGTGGCCACCGCGACGAGGCGACCGCCGCCTGTGGCCCTCGGCAGACGCGGGCAATCTGAAGCGCTGATGGTCGCTCAGCCGGAGCGGTCGACGGTGCCGACTTCGGTCGCTTCCCTGGGGTGCGGTGAGTGAACCCGTTGGCGTGTGCGCGGTGTCTGCTGCACCACGGGCCGTCCTACGGGATCTGCGGATGAGCGCCGCGTGACCGCTTGGCCCGCCGAAGGGAGGGCGCAGCGATCCGACTTTAGGCCGGGGCAGGTCGAGCCTGCCGGCCGATGAAGACCCGGGCCATGTCCAGCCATCGTGGTGTGACCACTTGTTCGACTCACCACGAAGGACTCACCATGACCATGCAGACCTCGACGCCACCGATGTCCCCCACCACCAGCTCCGACCAGCGGGTTCCCGTCCAGGTCAAACTTGCCGCGGCCTGGGCCGCCTTCATGTGCCTCTACATCTACGTCGACGTCCTCGGCCTCTACAAGCCGGGCGCTGTCCAAGGGATCCTCAACGGCCGGGTTTGGGAGTTCGACATCACGCAGGGCTTCATGGTCGGCGGGCTGGCGGCCTCGTCGGTCCCGATCATGATGATCGTGCTCTCCACGACCCTGCCCGCACGCGCCAACCGGATGGCCAACCTCGTCGTCGCCGCCCTGCTGATCCCGTGGATGGCGTTCAACCTGGCCGGCGGGGAGTGGATCTTCTACTACGGTCTGGGCTTCGCCGTCGAACTGGTCATCCTGGTGCACATCCTGCGCTCGGCGTGGACCTGGCCGCGCACCCCGGCGACCTCTAGCCTGAAGGGGTGAAAGCCGTCTGGCGGGCCATCGCTCGCGAGCCACGGCCCGGCGGGGCACCGTCGATCCGGCCCGCCGACTGGCTCCTCCTCGGCGGGTTTGAGTTCGCGGCCGTCCTGGAGGGCCTCCTGCGCACGGACCTGACCGGCCAGCCCTACGTCACCCTGCTCGCGATGGCCCTGATGCCGGCTCTCCTGTGGCGCCGAAGCCATCCGCTGGCCACCTGCCTGGTCGGCTTCGGCGCCGCGGGGATGCTGGCCGTCATCGAGTTGGCCACCGGCAGTGCCGACCTCGGCCCCTCGTCGATGATGGTCATCCTGGTCCTGCTCTACTCCCTGGTGCGCTGGGGGTCGGGCGCAGAGATCGCCATCGGTATGCCGTGCGTCGCCGCCGTCGTCACCCTGGGCCTGTATGCCGCCGCCGCCGGGCTGCCGGACATCGTCGGTGGCAGCCTCCTGGTGCTGCTGGTCATCTCCGTGGCAGTGGTCTTCCGCTCCCGCGCCGCGCTCTGGCAGCGCCAGCGGCTCGAGATCCGCAACCAGGAGCGGTTGGCGCTCGCCCGGGACCTGCACGACACGGTGGCCCATCACGTCTCGGCCATTGCCGTGCAGGCCCAGGCCGGCGGAGTGGTGGCCAGCACTCAGCCCGCGCAGGCGGCGCAGGTGCTGGCCACCATCGAGGCCGAAGCGACCCGCACCTTGGCGCAGATGCGGGCCATGGTCCGCGTCCTTCGGGAGGATGACGAGCAGGCATACGCCCCGCAGCCAGGGGTCGCCGACCTGCGCACACTGGCCCGCACGGGAGCCACCCCCGCTGTCGTGGTGTCGCTCACCGGCGTCGTCACCGAGCTGCCCGCACCGGTGGACGCGGCGGTCTACCGGATCGCCCAGGAGGCGGTGACCAACGCGATCCGGCATGCTCGCCACGTGACCGTGATCGACATCGACGTGTCCCGGGTCGGCGATGACCTCCGGCTGCGCGTGACCAACGATGGGTCCGCCCGCCCGGCGTCAGGGGGGCAACCCGGGTATGGCGTGGCCGGGATGGCCGAGCGGGCCCACCTGCTCGGCGGGTCCGTCACTGCGGGTCCGACACCACAGGGCGGCTGGCTGGTGGAAGCCGTCCTCCCCGTGCGGGTCTCGCGATGACGGAAGGTGCACCGGCGAGCATCCGCGTCGTCGTCGCCGATGATCAGGACCTGGTCCGCACCGGGCTGGTGATGATCCTGGGCGCCCAGCCGGATGTGGAGGTCGTGGGGGAGGCGCGGGACGGCATACAGGCCATCGAGGTGGCCCGACGCCTGCGTCCGGACGTGCTGCTCGTCGACATCCGCATGCCCGAGCTCGACGGGGTCGAGGTGACCCGGCGCCTTGCTGGCCCCGGGGTCGCTGATCCCCTGGCCGTGGTGGTGATCACCACCTTCGACCTCGATGAGTACGTCCTCGGCGCCCTGCGCGCAGGCGCGCGGGGCTTCCTGCTCAAGGACGCCGGCCCGGACCTGCTCGTCCAAGCGGTGCACGCCGCCGCGAACGGGGACGCGCTGATCGCGCCCAATGTGACGCGGCGGCTCCTGGCGACCCTCGCCGAGCACGCGCCCGAGAAGCCACCCCAGCCGATCGACCCGCTGACCGAGCGGGAGGAGGAGGTGCTCGGGCTGCTGGCCCGTGGCCGGACCAATGCCGAGATCGCTGCGGATCTCTACATCGGCCTGAGCACCGTCAAGAGCCACGTCGCCTCGTTGATGACCAAACTCGCGGTCCGCAACCGCGTCGAGATCGCGATGTGGGCCCACCAGACCAAGCGGGTATGACCGCAGCGAGCCAGGTCGCGCCCCACTGACGTCAGAGGCGCGGTCTGGTGGCCCTCGGCGAGCAGGCGTCCCAGACGAGCTGGACCACGCGAGCCGCCCAGTCGTCGGGCAGGTCCCGCCCGGCAATCCGGTAGGCATACCACGAGCCGGTCAAGAACGACCCCGCCACGTCGAGGTCGGCAGCCGCGTCCAGGTCGCCGCTCTCGACGGCTGCCGCCAGGATGCTCGTCAACCGCGCCCGTCGGGGGGCGACCAGCCGCTGCAGGTATGCCGCGCGCACCGCAGCGTCGACCTCGTCGGAGAGCATCATCCCGGCCAGCGGACTGGCCCCGGCGGCGGTGATGCAGTGCGCGAAGTTCTCCAGCTCAGCGACCAGATCCGTGCGGGGCTCACCCGTGACGACGGGGGGATCGGCCTCGGCAAGGTGTGCCACCGCGTCCACGACGAGGGCGGTCTTGTCCTTCCACCGGCGATAGAGCGCTGGACGCGTGGTCCCCGCGGCGTCAGCCACCGCTGCCAGCGAGAACGCGGCATACCCCTTGGATGCGAGCTCGGCCAAAGCAGCCTCGACGACGCAGGAGTCGATGGACGGATCCCGGGGGCGTCCCCGGGTGGTCGGCGGCAGGGTCACCGGCCCAGATTACGGGCCGGGCATGTATTGCATCTACTGGCGAGCCGAGCCCCGGTCCGGCTGAGCGCACTGAAGGTGCGGCCATGCCTCTGGCGTTCCTCGAGGCGGATCCGCCGCCGCGGGGACCGCTGTGCCGCGTCGTGCGCGCCGTCTCACCAGTCGGCGCCGACGCACTCAGTGCCCGGTGTCGACTCGACCTGCAAGGTCGCGTGCGCGATGCCGAACCGTTCCCGGAGCACGGCGGTGGCTTGGTCGAGGGCCGCCGGTGCGTTGGCGGTGTCGGTGACGAGGTGCGCTGTGGCGACGTTCATGCCGGAGGTGAGCTGCCACACGTGCAGGTCGTGCACCTCGGTCACGCCGGCGACGGCGTGCAGGGCGATCGCGAGCTCGGTCGGCTCGAGACCAGCGGGGGCGTGCTGTCCGAGGACCGCGAGGACTTCGCGACCCAGCATGATCGCGCGGACCGCCACGAAGGCTGCGATGGTCAGGGCGATCACGGTGTCCCACCAGGCCTGACCGGTGGTGCGCACGAGCAGGGCCGCGGCGATGACCCCCACGGACCCGAGCGAGTCGGCGAGGACCTCGAGATAGGCGCCCTTGACGTTGAGACTCTCGTGGGCGCCGTTTCGCAGCAGGAAGAGGCAGATGACATTGATGACCAGACCGATGACCCCGACGACCAACATGGTCGCGGAGGCCGGTTCGACGCCTGATCCGAGGCGTCCGACGCCCTCTATGGCGATGTAGATCGAGACGCCGAGCATCACCAGGACCGCCAGACCAGATGCGAAGACCTCGGCGCGGTAGGAACCGAAGGTGCGCCGCCCGGTGGTGTCGGGACGGGTGGCGATCCGGGTCGCGATGAGGGCTGCGCCCAAGGTGACGACATCGGCCGCCATGTGCCCTGCGTCGCTGATGAGGGCCAGCGACCGGGAGGCGAGTCCCGCGACGAGCTCGACGATGAAGAAGGTGGCCACGAGGCCGAAGGCCAGGGCGAGGCGCCATCGGTGCCTGCCCGCTGCCGATGTCGCGCCGGCGTGGGCGTGGCCGCCGCTCACCGACCACTCGATTCGCCCTGGGCGGCGCCGGGCCGAGTGTGGACCACGTGTTCGCGGGTCATGTCCAGAAGGATCCGGACGTGTCCATCGGAGAGTCGATAGAAGACATTCCGTCCTTCGCGACGGCCTGCGACCACGCCGGAGGCCCGCAGCATCCGCAAGGCCTGACTGACGGTGGACTCCGCCGTGGAGGTGGCAGCCGCCAGATCGCAGACGCACAGCTCGCCGACCTCCAGGAGTGCGTAGAGGAGTCGGGCGCGCGTTGGGTCTGCGAGCAGTCGGAAGACACCACTGACCGTGATCAGCTCGTCCGGATCGGGGGCGTTGGCCACCACGACGGCGACCTTGTCCGGGTGGACGCAGCTGACCATGCAGCCGTCGAGTCCCGCGGTCACCATGATGGTCTCCTGATTCATCTGACTGAATGGTCAGATGTTAGCGCTCTGGGTGCGGATCCCTCGTGGTCGGTGACGACCGTGTGCCGAGGGTGCGACCAGAACGGCTGCGGGGAGCGGGCCCGGGGAGTTCCTACCGCCCGCCAGCCTCGCGGCGGCGGAACGACTCGCCGACCGGGGTGCCCTCGACATAACCTCGAAGGAACCTGATCGCCGCGGCTGCATCGGTGCCCGCGACCTGGTCGAGGTAGTCGTACATCGCCGACTCGAGCCGTTGGACGGCATCGGCCTGGGCCGCCCCCGAAGGGGTCAGCGACAGAACCACCGCCCGGGCGTCGTGCTCATCGGGCACCCGCTGCACGAGGCCGCGCTCGACCAGGCGATCGACCAGCCGGCTCGGGTTGGTTCCGCTTTCGCAGACCAGCAGCGCGCCGACGGCACCCACGGACGCCGGACCATGGTCTTGAATCACCCGGAGGACCTCGGCCTGAGACGGGGTCAGCCCCAGGGTTCGCAGGGTGCGCGACCACTGGCGACGCCCCTCGAGCTGGGCGGCCAGGACGAGGTAGCGCAGCTGCTCGGCGGTCCGCATGCCACCTATGGTCTCAGCCGCGAAGCGGGATCCCGAGCAGCATCAGACCGCGGTGGCGCGCGCCAGGTGAGCTCCAGCGCTCGGGTCGTGGGCCGCCAGCACCGCCAACGTCGGCAGGTGCCGCTGCAGCGACAGGACCGCGTCACTGCTGCGCCGGAGTTCGTCCTTCTCCCCAGCCCCTGGAACGACCCCCGAGTCGAGCAGCTCGCACGAATACGTCAGGTCGCCGACGAGAGCCATCGGTGCCCAGCCGTCCTGCCGCACGATCATCGACACTGATCCTGGCGTGTGTCCTGGAGTTCGGACCAACACCAGGGCGCCGTCGCCGAACAGGTCGAAGGACTCGCCGAACGGAGCCAGCCCGGGGGCCGACCCGTCGTAGCTCATCTGTTCCCAGCGCCGTCCCGGGGCCTCGATGTGGCGCGCCATGATGCCGGACAGCTCGGCGCCCTTGGCGTGCACCGTGGCCCACTCGTCGGGATCGATGAGGACGCGTGCCTGCGGCACCTCGGCGAGCCCGCCGATGTGGTCCTGGTGCAGGTGAGAGATGACCACCGTGGAGACATCGGCGGCGGCATACCCGAGTCGTTCGAGGCCGGCGGTCAGGGTCTGGCCGGCCGGGATGTCGGCCTGCGCGGTCCGTCGATACATCGCCCCGACAATGCCTCCGGGGAAGTAGCCCGGGTCGGTCACCGATGCGCGATCCTGCCCGGTGTCGAACAGCACCAGCCCATCGTCGTGCTCGACGACGAAGGCCTGGATCGGCAGCGGCGCCGTCCACCTCCGTGACGTGGCCATCCACAACATCATCGGTTTCCACGTGGCTGCGATGTGCTCCGGACGCACTTTCACCATGCCGGTGCTCACGACACCGACCCGTCGGACCTTGCCCATGAGTCACTCTCCTCGTTATATGTGTCGTGACACTATATGTCGCGACACTCAAGATCGAGAAGTCAGCCGGATCGTGGTGGTCGAGCCGGATCGCGGTGACCGGGCCGGCCTCCGGGCCGGCCTCCGGGCGTGGCCCGCCACCGGGCCGGCCTCCGGGCGTGGCCCGCCATACACTGAGCCGGTTCGGCACGACCGGAGCAAAAGGTGCCGACGGTGGCCCCTGGGCCGACGCCGGCGCTCGCGACCCGAGGAGGCTGCTATGGCGTTGGCGCCGGAGTGGCTGCGTGGTTATCAGCGGGCGTGGCTTCGTCAGGACGTCCTGGCCGGACTGACGCTCAGCGCGATCGCCATACCCGAGGTGATGGGGTACACCTCGATCGCCGGCACTCCCATCGTGACCGGGATCTACACGATCCTGGCGCCGACGGTGGTCTTCGCGTTCCTCGGCTCGTCCTGGCTGCTCGTGGTGGGTGCGGACTCGGCGACGGCGGCAGTGCTGGCGAGCGGGCTTGCCGGCCTGGGCATCGAGGGGTTGACCCCAGGCTCGCCGTCGTGGCTGGCCTGGAGTGGGCTGGTCGCGCTGCTCTGCGCGGCCCTGCTGGTGGTGGCCCGGCTGCTCCATCTGGGCTTCATCGGCGACTTCCTCAGCGCGCCGGTCCTGACCGGGTTCCTCACCGGGGTCGGTGTGCAGGTCCTCACCGGCCAACTGCCCGAGCTTCTGGGGCTGCCCAAACCGAGCGGCAATTGGTTTCAGCAGCTCTGGGCCACGGTGACCGCCCTGCCGCAGGCCCACGCTGCCACCGTGGCTTTCGGGGTCGGAGCCATCGTGGCGATTCTCGGAATGCGCCGGTTTGCCCCCGCCGTGCCGGGTGCCATCGTCGTCGTCATCGGGACGATCCTCGCCTCGGCGTGGTGGGGGGCAGCCGGCCATGGGGTGGCCGTGGTCGGTGCCGTGGCCGGCGGCCTGCCGTCGGTCGGCGTTCCGACGGGTATGTCGTGGTCGTCGTTGGGGCAGGGCAGCACCACGGTGCTCGGCTGCCTGGTCATCATCATCGCCCAGTCGGCGGCGACGTCCCGCAGCTTCGCGGCCAAGCATGGCCAGCGCGTCGACGTGAACCGCGACCTGGTGGGGTTGGCCGGCGCCAACCTGGCCGCGGGCTTGACCGGCACGTTTGTCGTCAACGGCAGCCCGACGAAGACCGAGGTGCTGGAGGACCAGAAGGGCCGCACGCAGGTCGCCAACATCGTCATGTCGCTGGTGGGGCTAGGCGTCGTCACCGTCGGCGTCGCGGCCCTCGCTCCCATGCCCAAGGCGGTGCTGGCGGCCATCGTCGTGGTCATCGGCGCCGGCCTGATCGACGTGCGGGGGCTGTTGCGGATCCGACGCGAGCGGACCAGCGAGTTCGTCGTGGCCCTGGTGACGGCCGCGGTCGTGTGCGTCGTCGGCGTCGAACAGGGGCTCGCCGTGGCGGTGACCCTCTCCCTGCTCGACGTCGTCCGGCGCGCCTACCGGCCCCGCGACTTCGTCATCGGTCAGGCCAGCGGCGGTCAGCGGGTCTACGCGCCCGCCCAGCCGGGGGCGCAGAGTCTGCCGGGACTGGTGGTCTTCCGCTTCGACGCGCAACTCTTCTACGCCAACGCCGGTCGGTTCGTCGACGACGTCATGGGCATCGTCCACGGTGCCCCCGAAGCGGTCCGGTGGCTGGTGCTCGACTGTTCCTCCATCGACGATGTCGACTTCTCAGCCGGGATTGCGCTGCAGCAGTTGGTGCAGACCGTGCACACCGCGGGCATCCACTTCGGGCTGGTCCGTGCGGACCCCGACCTGCTGGCCACGCTCGGCCGGTATGGCGTCCTTGATTCGATCTCCAGTGAGCGCGTCTTCCCGGACCTGGGGGCGGTCTTCGATGCCTTCCAGGGCACGCCCGGCTCGACGAGCTGAACCTGCTGCGGGCGGCGCGGGCCGGCGACCCGGGTGTGAGAATGCGGCATGCCGTCCGCGCCACCTGCCTCCGCAGCCGCCCGCGCCATACCCTCGCCTGGCCGAGGACGTACCCTGCGACTGGCCGCGACTCGTCTCCTCGAGGTGACCATGGTCTACCTCGGGGCACGCATCGTGCTCACCGACGACATGACGGACTTCCTCCAGTGGGCCGCCCTGTGGGTCCTGCCCGTTCTTGGCTATCTCGTCGTCGGGGTCATCGTGGTGCGTCGGGGTCGTCGGCTGCCTGTGACCGAGCCGCCGCCGGCACGTGCGGTGCGATGGGGGATGCTCGATGACCCCCGCCTGCACGTGGCCTTCAGCACCACCGCCAGTTTGGTGGGTATCACCGCGGGCCTGTTCGTCGTCGCCTCGCGCGATCTCGTCGACTCAGAGCAGGCCCTCGAGGTCAAGGCCATCAGCCTCATCGTGGTGATCTTGTCCTGGCTGATGCTGCACACCGGGTATGCCGGGTTCTACCGCGGGATGGTCGCCACCAAGGACCCGGGGGCTCTGGTGTTCCCGGAGTGCCCGTGGCCGGGGCCGGTCGAATTCGCCTACTTCTCCTTCACCGTCGGGGTGACCTTCGCGACGAGCGATGTCGAGGTGGTCAGTCGGAGGATGCGGTGGCACATCTTGGTCCACTCGATCCTGTCCTTCGTCTTCAACACCGCGGTCATCGCCATCGTCGTCAACGTCGTGAGCAACTGACCCTGGCCTGCCCTCGGCGCTGGTGACGAGCGGTGATTCAGTGCGCGGCGAGGCGGCTGACGGCGTCGCTGGCGACAAGGAAGCCGACGACGCCCATGACCCACCACAAGGCCGATCCGGTCCTGCGGTCGAACCACGCCGCGGCTCTGGTCAGCCGCCCTTCGACGCGCGGGCCGGCGGCGAGTCGCAGGGCGAGCAGGACGAGCGCGGGCAGGCACATGACGACGACATACGACGCGAGTGCAACCACCTTGACCGGCTCAGTGGCCGCACTTGCGCTGAGCATGCCCACCGCTCCGAGGTAGGGCAGCATGCTGGCCGCCTCGACCAGCCCGGCGGCCAGCGCCACGCCGATGACGACCCCGGGCTTCGCCGCTGGCCCGAGCAGCCGATCGCGCCACGACGCCCGGCGACCACCGTCCGCCAGCTCTGCTGCTCGCCGGCGCTTCACCGCCGGCAGGTCCGGCCAGAAACTGGCCGCGAGCAAGCCCACTCCCACCACCAGCTGGACGATGTCGATGGCCCGGTTGCCCTCGGTCGCGGCCACGAGCGCAACAACGCGGTCGGCGGCCACGAGCAGGGCGATTCCGAGGGCGAAGTAGAACAGGGCGATGGTCACCAGGTAGAGCAGCACTCGACCGACGCGAACCCGGGGTTGCACCAGCATGAGCAACGGCAGGACCAGGGTGCCGACACTCGTCGCATCGACGAGGGCCAGCCCACCGAGGGCGAGTGCCAGCTGTGTGGTCATGGATCTTTTGTAACACAACTGTGTTGCAAAAGCCGAGCCGACCGTGTGAGAGTGAACCGTGCCCAAGGTCGTCGACCACGTCGAACGTCGCAAACAGATCGCCCGGGCGCTCTGGGCGGTGGTGGCCCGCGGGGGTTTCGAGGCGGCCAGCGCTCGTGCCGTCGCAGCCGAGGGCGGCTGGTCGTTGGGTGCCCTACGGCACTACTTCGATTCCCAGGAGGCGCTCGTCGAGTTCGCGGCCTGGGAGCTCATCGACGGTGCCGGCGCACGGGTCGAGACGGTCTTCGCATCGATGCCGCCGGGGCGCACCCGCTGCCTGCGCGCCCTCGAACAGCTCCTACCGCTCGATGAGGTTCGCGAGGGTGAGGTGCGCAGTTGGGTGGCCATCCTGGCCAAGGCGAACGTGCCACCGCCGCTGCATGAGCTGCGCGAAGCCGGCCTGGCCACCGAACGGCATCTGTGCCGCATGGTCGTCGCCGAGCTCAGCGACGGCCGCCGACCTCTGCTCGGCGAGCGGCTGCGGCCAGCGCTTGAGGCCGAGGCGGTCGAGCTGCACACCCTCATCGGTGGCTTGTGCCTGCAGATGATGGCATCCCCAGCTCTGGTGTCCCGGGACCAGGCGGTGCGGGTGCTCACGCGCCATCTGTCGGGGATCGCGGGTCGGGTCGCCATACCCATGCCTGCCCCCTGAGGTCCATCTTCGGTGAACGGTGCCCGCCGCCGAGCCTTGCCCACCAAGCCCGCCCAAAGCCCCCGCCGGCCCCATGGGCCGCGCCGGGACGAAGCGGGTGACAATGGGTGCGAGTCGGGAAGCCTCCGACGGCTGTGGCGGTGCTCGGCCCTCGGTGCTCGGCCCAGGGCCCGTGGCGCTCGGCCCAGGGCCCGTGGCGCTCGGTGCTCGGCCCCGGTGCTCGGTGTGGGCGCCCCGGGCGGGAGGCTGATCGCTGACGTCGAACCGCGACGCACGCACCAGGAGGACGACATGTCGGGAGTTCGGATCGGCTACAAGGCGTCGGCAGAGCAGTTCGCGCCCCTGGACCTGGCCCGGTATGCCGTGCTCGCCGAGCAGCTGGGGCTGGACTCGGTCACCGTCTCGGATCACTTCCAGCCCTGGCGGCTCACCGGCGGCCATGCGCCCAGTTCGCTGGCGTGGATGCCGTGGGTGCTGGCGCGCACTGATCGGGTGCTGGTGGGAACCTCGGTGCTCACGCCGACCTTCCGCTACAACCCGGCGGTCATGGCCCAGACGTTTGCGACGATGGCCTGCCTCGCGCCCGGGCGGGTGATGCTCGGCGTCGGCACCGGTGAGGCGCTCAACGAGGTTGCCGTCGGCTCGATCCAGGCGGCCTCCTGGCCGGACTTCCGGGAGCGCTTTGCCCGGCTGCGCGAAGCGGTGCGGCTCATGCGCGCGCTGTGGACGCAGGACCGGGTGTCCTTCGAGGGCGACTACTACCGCACCGACGACGCCGCGATCTACGACCGACCGGACGTGCCGGTGCCGGTCTACGTCGCGGCCGGTGGTCCGGTCGTCGCGAAGTATGCCGGCCGGGTCGCCGACGGGTTCATCTGCACCTCCGGCAAGGGCCGCGAACTGTATGCCGATCAGCTGGTCCCGGCGGTCGACGCGGGGCTGGACGCCGCAGGCCGGGACCGCGACGCGATCGACCGGATGATCGAGGTCAAGGTCTCGTGGGACCCCGACCCGGAGCTGGCGCTGGAGAACACCCGGTTCTGGGCGCCGCTGTCCCTCCCGGCCGAGCAGAAGCATTCGATCCACTCTCCGGCGCAGATGGAACGTGCCGCCGACGACCTGCCCATCGAGGCGGTGGCCAAACGATGGATCGTGGCCTCGAAGCCCGAGCAGGTCGTCGAGGCGCTGCGGATGTATACCGACCTCGGCTTCGACCACCTCGTGGTCCACGGGCCAGGCCATGACCAGGAGCGGTTCCTCACCACCTTCGCCGAGCAGGTCGTGCCCGGTTTGCGCGAGCTGACCCCACTGCAGCGCTGAGCGACCCCCACGCGGCGCTGAGCGGTCCCGACGCGGCACTGGGCGACCCGGAGGCGGCGCCGCGGGTGCATGCTGGATCGCGGAGGTGCATCTCATGAGCTCATCCCTCATCGCGGTGGAGTTCGACGCGCTGCGGCCGTCGGTGCTGGCCGCCTTCTGGTCGGTGCTGCTCGAACGACCGGTCGACGAGACCGGAGCCCGCCTACCGGGGCTGACCGAGGCTGACTTCGAGGTCCGTTTCGTGTCGACGCCGACGCCCAAGACCGGTCGGCACCGCATGCACATGGACCTCACCAGCGCGACCGAGCAGGACCAGCGCGAGACGGTGGCACTGGCTCTGAAGCTCGGCGCCTCGCCACTGGATGTCGGGCAGCGCGGGGACGAAGGGCACGTCGTGCTCGCCGACCCCGAGGGCAACGAGTTCTGCGTCATCGAGGCCGGCAACGGGTTCTTGCGCGACACCGCGCGCATCGGCGCGCTGGCAGGGGACGGTATGCCGGCCGTCGGCTACTTCTGGGCGCGCGTGCTGGACTGGCCCTTGGTTTGGGACCAGGACCAGGAGACCGCGATCCAGTCACCCCGCGGTGGCACGAAGATCACGTGGGGCGGCCCACCGGTCGCCCCCAAGACGTCGCGCAATCGGCTGCGCTGGGTGCTGCGCGCCGACGGGGACCTCGACGCGGAGCTCAGCCGACTCCTGGGCCTGGGCGCGACGCCCGGTGCGCCCCTCAAGGGCCACCTGGAGCTGGCCGATCCGGAAGGCAACGAGCTCCTCCTCGAACTGCCGCCGGGCTGCTCGCGGAATGGGCCATAGATTGACACCGCATGGCCGCGGCCCGGGCGGACGGTGGCCTGCACCGCCCCGCGGGATACTGTCCTCAGCCCGACCGAGAGGATCGACGATGGCACTGGATGACGCGACGCGTGCGCTCGCCGCCGATCTCGTCGAGGCGCTGCAGCCGCTGATGGCGCGAGCCCGACCGATGTTCGGCGGCTACTGCTTCTATGTCGACGACAAGGTCGTCGGCTTGATCAACGACGGGGCGATCTTCGTCAAACGCTCGGCTCGCGACGACCTGCTCCAGGGGTGGGCCGAGCTCGCACCGTCCTACCCGGGGGCCAGCGACTCCTGGCGGCTCCCAGCGTCCGCCCTCGCCGATGAGCCGGACCGCGTCCGTGACATCGTCGAGCAGGTCGGCGCCGTGCTCCCGCCGCGCCGCCGTTAGGCGTGCTGCCGAGGACCTCGCGGAGCTCGCTCAGGTGGTCAGATCTGCCGTGGTCTGCGAGCTCTGGCGGAAACGACCGGGTGGCACGCCATACCGGCGGGTGAAATGCCGTGCCAGGTGCCGATCGTCGACGAACCCGAGACGGTGGGCAATATCGGTGACGGACAGGCTGGTCATCGACAGCAAGCTGGCAGCTGATCGCACCCTGGCGTCGATCCGATAGCGCGCCGGAGGTATCCCGACCTCGGCACGAAACCGGCGTCGCCACGTCTCGTAGGGAATCCCGACCGCGTCCGCGACCTGTGCCAGGTCGGGACCTGTCCCGTCGGCCGCGAGCAGGTGCATGGACCGGGCAAGCCACCCCACGGCCGCCTGGCCCGCATCTGGGTTCACGGCTCGCGTCAGGTGGGCCAACAGGTCGAGCGCTTCGGCGTCCTGGGTGCTCGTGGATCCCGGCGGTGGGGCTACGCGGATCCGTTCGAGCAGCGCCTGGACCCGCGGCGCCTCCGAGGTCTGGACGACCCGTGCGGGACCGCCGAGTGCTCCCGTGCGTACCGCGAGGTCGAACACCGGCCCGCTGAACGCGCAGAACGCCTCGTCCCACGTCCGCCCCGGCGCCGGTCCGTACCAGTGGGGTTCCCCGGGCCGGACGATCACCAGCGAGCCGACCCCCAACGGCACCGAGCCGCTCGGGCTCCAGTAGCTCCCCGCTCCTCGCGTCACGAGCACCACGGCGTGGTTCGGGTATCGCCGAGCGGTGCGGGGCTGGACGCCGCGGCCGGCACTGACCCGCCCCACGAGCTCCACCCGGCCCAGACCCACCGGGACCAGCGGGCGGGCCACCACGAACGATCCCGGTGGCCAGGGCGGCAGCAGCGCCTCAGAAGTCATCGACCAGAACATACCGCTTGTAGCCATCCTGTTCCGTATGCCGGCCGATCCGGTGCGCCAAGATTTACCGTAGGAGCGACCAGAACGGAGCACGACATGTCCACCACTGCCACCCCACAGCACCGGCTCGACCGGGTCGACGTCGAGCGCTACCGCGCCGACGGTCACCTGCTGGTGCCGGGCCTGCTGAGCCCTGGTGCGGCCGCGCAGTTCGCGCCGGCCATCGCCGCGGCGACGGCCCGCCATACCGGGCAGGTCAACCCGCTCCACGAACGCGACACCTACGGCAAGGCGTTTCTCCAGGTCATGAACCTCTGGCGCGAGGACGAGGAGGTCGCTCGGTTCGTCCTGGCCGAGCGGTTCGCAGCAGTCGCGGCGCAGCTGCTCGGAGTGGAGCGGGTGCGGATCTATCACGACCAGGCCCTCTTCAAGGAACCGGGGGGCGGCTACACCCCCTGGCACCAGGACGCGATGTACTGGCCGCTCGACGGGCACCGGTGCATCACGATGTGGATGCCGTTGGTCGACATCGTGCCGCAGATGGGTGCGCTGACCTTCGCGACCGGGTCGCACGCCGACGGAGCGCTCAGCGATGTGACGATCTCGGACGCCAGCGAGGCGCACTTCGACGCGCTCATCGCCAAACGAGGCTTCCCGCTCGCCCAGCCGAGGGCCATGCGTGCCGGCGACGCCACGTTCCACTCGGGCTGGACCGTCCACAAGGCCGGCGGGAACGAAACCGGCACGATGCGCGCCGTCATGACCGTCATCTACTTCGCCGACGGCCTGATCGTCCAGGAGCCCACCAACTCCTCTCAGCAGAACGACCTCAAGACCTGGCTCCCGGGCCTGCGCCCCGGCGACCTGGCCGACACCCCGGCGAACCCGGTCGTGGGTTCGGCCTGACCGGCGCCGGGCGTCATACCGTGTGCACGTGGCCTGGTTCATCGACGTTGCGGCGGCGCTGAACCGCGCCAACGTCGCGTATGTCGTTGCCGGTGGGCTCGCAGTCGTGCTCCATGGGCATACCCGGATGACGGTGGACCTGGACCTGGCCATCGATCTCGACCATGACAACGTGCTCGCGGCGCTCGGCGCCCTGGGCGGATTGGGGCTGCGACCACGGCTGCCGGTGCCGGCGGAGCACTTCGCCGACGAGGCGATCCGGGAATCGTGGGTCAGCGAGCGGCACCTGATCGCCTTCACCCTGCATGACCCGGCGGACGCTCGCCGCGAGGTGGACCTCTTCGCCCACCCACCGATCGCCTTCGTGGACCTGTATGCCGACTCCGCCTGCATCGAGATCGATGGCGTCGCGGTCCGGGTCGTGTCAGTGCGGCACCTGCTTGCCATGAAGCGGATCGCCGGACGGCCGCAGGACCTCGCCGACATCGAGGCCCTGACGCGCCTGCACCCGCGTTCTACACTCGACCCGTGACGACCGCTGGGCACGGTGAGCTCGATTGGAGTGGAACCTCCGACGGGCCCGCGGCGGTGCGTGCCCGCGCGCAGATGTCGGCAGCTGACCGAGTCGCCTGGCTGGAGGACGCGATGCAACTGGCCGCCGTGACCGGCGTGCTCGCCGCGGATCGAGCCCGTCGGGCCCAGGCAGCGACGTCGTGGTGGGTGGGCCAGGGGAGTCGTCGGGCCGGCCACTAGGTTGGCGCCATGCCCCCGACCCGCCGTCGCCAGGTCGCCCACCGGCGTCGCCGCAAGCGGCTCGCCGCGGTCGTGAACGACCTATCCGCTGCACAATGGGCGGCGATCTGCGCCGCGTGGGGAGGCTGCGCCTACTGCGGGGCACCCGGGCCGGTCCAGAAGGACTGCATGCTCCCGATCGCGCACGGCGGTCGCTACACCCTGGCGAACGTCGTCCCGGCGTGCGCGCGGTGCAACGCCAGCAAGGGAGAGTCCGAGCTGACCACGTGGATGCGCCGCAAGCGGCTCGACGAGCCGGGCTTCCTGGCCCGCCACGGCGAGGTGCAGATCGCGCTGGGCGCCGCCGGGCCAGCAGAGGCGGTGTGCTCAGCGCCGCCGCTCGCGACCGATGCGGGGGTCGAAGAAGGCCCACAGCGGTGAGCGCTTGGTCCGCAGGGCCCGGCCCATGCTGATGCCGTCGACGTCGATTCGGGCCTGTCGCACGGTGGTGCGCCCCAGCTGGATCCAGTGCGTCGTCGAGGCGTTGATCCCGAAGAAGTAGCGAAAGTTCTCGGAGTCGTGCAGGAAGCGGAACACCGGGTTGGCCCGCGTGTAGGGCGCAGTGCCTCCGATGTCGGCGCCGAAGGCGAAGATCAGCGACCGGGTCGGCCCGACGATCGGGCGGACCTCCCGATCCCACATCCGCGCATCCCATCGAATCCGTGACATCGAGCTGGTGCTCAGGTCGATGTGGCCCCACGTGTGCGACGCGAAGGTCCACCCCGTGGCCTTCAGGGCGCGGGCGACCCGCTTCGCTGCGGCGATCTGCGCGCGGGTTCGTGGCGTGTCGCCATACTCGTACGTCGAGGACCGATAGCCGAAGACGCCGTCGTAGCCGGTCAGGGCTAGGGTGCCCTTGTCCCCGTGGTAGCTGAAGTCCGGATGGTCCCTGACGAAGTCGTCGATGATCGGCACGACGTCGTAGCTTCCGACGTGCACCCTGCCCTTGGCGTCGGTGTAGTGGTTGCGCACCAGGCCGGCGGAGTCCACGAACAGGTCGGTCGCGAACCCGTGGCCGTCCATGTACTCGTAGTAGCTGACGTCGTCGATGGACAGTACGAGGGGCTTCTTGCCCTCTGGCAGCATGATCGCGCGTTGTCGCATCACGCCATGGATATCCGGCGAAGCGATCCGCTCCGGGTGGACCAGGACGTAGCCGCGCTCATAGAGCTGGCGCAGCTGAGCACGGAACTCGGTGACCGTGACCATGTAGTCGAGGTATCCAGCCGCCTGCGACCCCGTGAAGGCGCGGGCCGGGTCCACGACGAGGCTGTGATAGAAGACGTGCGAGATCGTCCGGTTGTCGGGCCACCGGTGACGCTGCGGGCTCGGCTGACCCGCCGGTTGCCGGGTCGGCAGGGCGGTGGGCTTCCCCGTCGGTCTGGCGGTGGTCGCTGGGGCGGTGGTCGCCGGTGCCGTGGTCGCTGCGGCCGTCGCCGCCCGTGAGGTCCCCGATGGCGGGGTTGAACCGGCACCGGTTGCCAGGGTGCGGGGTGGCGAAGGGGTGAGGTTGAGCGTGCCGACGACGGCGCCGGTGAGTGCGGCGGCGGCTGCGAGCAACCACACGCGGGAAGCCCCGCTCCCCCTGCGCATACCGTCAGACCCTTCCGGTGCGGCTGGACAGGCCCCCGGAGTCGCTCACCGGTCCATTCTCACCCAGCCGGACGGTCTCACCCAGCCGGACGGTCTCACCCAGCCGAACGGCGGGCCCCGCGGTCGCGCGGAAGGTCCTGCCTTGGGAGGTGACACGATCAGGGGGTGACCGCAGACTCCGCAGCCCGGCGAGCGGAGTTGGCTGCGCTCCGGCGGGTTCGTGACCGCATCGATCGGGACTACGCCAAACCGCTGGACGTCGAGTCCCTCGCCCGCGGTGCCCACCTGTCCGCAGGACACCTCAGCCGATCGTTCAAGGCCGCCTACGGCGAGTCGCCATACAGCTATCTGATGACCCGACGCATCGAGCGGGCGATGGCGCTGCTCCGACGCGGTGACCTGTCGGTCACCGACGTCTGCTTCGCGGTCGGTTACGGCTCGCTCGGCACCTTCTCGACGAGGTTTTCCGAACTGGTCGGTATGTCGCCCAGTGCCTACCGTGAGCTTGGTGCAGACGCGGTGCGGGGAATGCCTCCGTGCCTGACCCAACGGGTCGGCAAACCGGTCAGGAATCGAGAAGCGGGCCCGTCGGTCGTCATCTAGCGTGACGGCCATGGACCTGACGATTCACCAGACCTACCTCCCGCACGAGGACCCTGAGGCATCGCTGCACTTCTACCGCGACATCCTTGGCTTCGAGGTTCGCGGCGACGTCGGGCAGGGCACGATGCGCTGGATCACCGTGGGCCCTGCTGGCCAACCTGGCACCTCGATCGTGTTGACCCCGCCGGCGCTCGATCCGAGCATCTCTGCGGAGGAGCGTCGTCTCATCGGCGACATGATGGCCAAAGGCACCTATGCCGGGATCAACCTGGCCACCGCATCCGTCGACGACACCTTCGCCGAGCTGGAGGCGGCCGGGGTCGACATCGTCCAGGAACCGATGGACCAACCGTGGGGGCTGCGCGACTGCGCGGTGCGGGATCCCTCGGGCAGCCTGGTCCGCATCATCCAGGCCCGCTGACGTGGCCTGCGCACCGTGGGCGCGCCAGCAGCGCCCGGGCCCGATCTAGGGTGAGCGTCATGGCCGGACATCGCATCTTCACGACACCCTTCGCGAGCATCTACCCGCACTACCTGGCCAAGGTGGAACGCAAGGGGCACACTCGCGCCGAGCTCGACCTGGTGATCGAGTGGCTGACCGGCTACGACGACGCCGGGCTGGCCAGAGTGCTCGCCGATGAGACCGACATGCAGACCTTCTTCGCGCAGGCCCCGCAACTCAACCCAGCAGCGGGACAGATCAAGGGGGTCATCTGCGGCCACCGGGTGGAGAACATCGAGGACCCGTTGATGCAGCAGATCCGCTACCTCGACCTGCTCGTCGACGAGATCGCCCGCGGCAAGAAGATGGCCGCCATACTGCGGGGCAGCTGACCGCCATACCGGATCGTCACCGACCCCAAGGGGAGCATGACCGTCATGAGCCAGATCGTCGACTTCGTCACCGTCTCCACTGCGGGCCTGGAGTCATCACCGCACGCCGATGCGCTCGCCGGCCTGCGCGCCAACGAGGCGCGCTACTTCAAGAACAAGTACGACCATGAGTTCACGGTCCGTCCGGCCGCCGACCCCGAGGCCGCCGCTGTGCTGGACTGGGTGAGTGGCATCCTGGCGACGGAGCGGAACATCGTCATCTCGTCCACGCCGCTCGAGGTGGCCGTCGCTGACGTGGACGGCATCCACTGGGTGCACGTCTTCTACGAATCCGGCCTGGCGATCAACGTCCTGTATGGCGTCGAGCCGGGCTCGAAGCGGGCCGTCGGTTTCAAGTTGAGCGACGGTATGGAGGTGCCGGACGAGTTGTCGGCCTTCAAGTTCGCCCGGCAGAAGTCCAAGCTGGCCGGGACCATCCGCGGTTCCTACTTCGTCATCAAGGGCAGCCACGACCTGGCCTAGCCACGACCCGGCCTCGTCCCGACCCGCCCTCGTTTCGTCCCCACGTGCGGGTCAAACCCAGCCGAGGCGCGCCGCCACGAGTTCCGCGGCGGCGGTCGGGAAGTCGGCCCAGCCCGGCTCGAGCACCTCGCGTGCGGTGACGAAGAGGAGGCGTGCGGCATCCTCGGCAGGGCGGTCGACCGCCGCGGCGAGCCGCCTGCCCAGCTGCGGGTAGGCCGACTCCAGCCGCCGGGTCGGATCGAACGCGCTGGGAGCCTGCGATCCGGCGGGGGCCAGTCGACCGCGGATCGCCCAGCACAAGCACGTCAGCGCGTGCGTCCGGATCAAGCTCCCGCCAGAGAGCACCTCACCACGGCGCACCCGGCCGACACCGAGGTAGAGCTTGGCCAGGAAGAGACGGATCTCGTTGCCCGGGTCCGGTGGGTCCGGTGGGGCGGCCAGACGGAGATCGCCGCCGTCCAGGACGACCTCGCGAGCCGGATCGCGAATGTCCCACGGCAGGCCCGCCCCGAACTCATAGACCGTCCCGTCGTCGTAGATCGCCACCCCACCGTCGGTCCCCTCCCGGGCGGTCAGGACCAGACGCGACGGGAAGGGGAGAAACGGCCAGTCCGCACGCACCCGGTCGACGGCCTCGGCGGTGGCGAACAGGTTGAAGTCGAGGTCGGACCAGGCGTCGCGTTGCCCTTCCGCGGCTGTAGTCGCGGACCCGAAGAACACCAGGCTGGTGACGCCGTCGCACGCTCGCGCCTGCGAGATGAGCTGCTCGCGGTGCTCGGCGAAGTTCATGGCGCGTGTCCCCTTCGGCTAGCGGCCCGGAGCCACGACGAGCCGCATGATGCAGTTCTTCAGGCCCTTCGGGCGGACATATTCGAAGCCGAGATCCTCGAACATCGTCCGCGTCCCGCTGTAGAGGACCGATTGGCGCTTTCCGGGCTCGGTCTCGTGCGGGTAGACCTCGACGAGCCCGCCCCCGGCTGCCGCGATGAGGTCGATTGCGCCCTGCGCGGCCACCCGCAGCAGGCCGTGCTTGCGATACCCCTTGCCGACGAACATGCAGGTGATCCGCCAGTCGGGCAGCGGGTCGCCGAAGGCCTCCACCTCCTGGCGATGGTAGATGTTCGGCAGCTCCGCGGGCGTCCCGAACTGGGCCCACGCCACGGCCTCCTCGCCGCTGAACACCACCGCCGCCCGCGACGTCCCGGCCAGGACGCGCTCTTCGCGCAGCGCGCGGTTGTCCGCGGCCACCCGGGTCTTCTCGGCGGGCATGGTGTGGAACCACGTGCACCAGCACCCGCCGAACACTCCGTTGTGCCGTTCGAGCAGGGCCGCGTAGGCCGGCCAGGTCCGCTCGTCCAACGCGGCCACGGTGTAGTTGCTCATCGCCCCACCCTTCCCGGAGTCCCCGCGTTGGTTCGGCGGCGCCCTGCGGCCATCCCGCGCCGTGTCCACGACGGTAGTCCCAGCCGTCGGTCACGGGTGGTTGTGCCACCCTTCCCGGTATGGGCTTTCGTAGGACGGGGGGCAACACCACCCCTGGTATGCCGCGGCGGTGTCATGACTGCTGACCTGACCGTCTTCACCGGCTCCTTGTGGTGTCCGACCGACGGCGACATCGAGGCGGTCGCCGTGCGCGAGGGCCGGATTATCGCGGTGGGCGATGCGGCCCGCGCCCTGATGGACACCGCCGACGAGCTCGTGATGATCGACGAAGGGGTGCTCGTCCCGGCGTTCGGCGACGGCCATGCGCACCCGCTGTTCGGTGGGCTCGAGGCGGACGGCCCCCAGATCCGGGCCCAGAGCACCATCGACGGCATCGTGGCCGAGGTCGCTCGGTGGGCGGCCGCACATCCGGACGAGCCGTGGATCCGGGGCGCGTCCTACGACCCCAGCCTCGCCCCGGACGGGCTCTTCGACGCGCGCTGGCTCGACAGCGCCGTCGCCGACCGGCCGGTCGCGCTGCAGGCCGCCGATTACCACACGATGTGGGTCAACTCCCGGGCCTTGGAGTTGGCCGGCATCACCGTCGGCACCCCAGATCCACCGCTGGGCCAGATCCCGCGGCGCACCGATGGCAGTCCACTGGGAACCCTGCGCGAGTGGGGCGCGATCGACCTCATCACCGCGGTCATCGGCCCCCGCCCGATGCAAGAGCAGGTCCGGGCCCTCGAGCGGGCCGCCAGGATGTATGCCGCCCTCGGCGTGACCTGGGTCCAGGATGCCTGGGTCGAGGCCGACACCCTTGAGGTCTACCTCGAAGCAGCCCGCACCGATCGCCTCCCGATCCGGTTCAACCTCGCGCTGTATGCCGATCCGCGCCGCTGGCCGACTCAACTCGATGACCTCATCGACGCCCGGCGACGTGTCGAGGCGGTCGGCCACCCGTTCCTCACCGCCGCAACGGTGAAGTTCTTCGCCGACGGCGTCATCGAAAGCGGCACCGCGGCTCTGCTCGACCACTACTGCGGCTGCCCTGGGGAGACCGGGATGCTGGTCTGGCCACCGGACCTGCTCGCGCAGGCCGTGACGGCGGTCGACGCCGCGGGGTTCCAGCCGCACCTCCATGTCATCGGGGACCGCGCCGCCCGGGTGGCGCTGGACGCCCTGGCGGCGGCAGAGCAGGCCAACGGCCCCCGGGACCGCAGGCCGGTGCTGGCCCACCTGCAGCTCATCGACCCCGTCGACCGGCCACGGTTGGCAGCGCTCGGGGTGATCGCGAACGCCGAGCCCCTGTGGGCCCAGTTGGACGACGTCATGACGGGGCTGACCGCCCCGCGACTCGGCGCGGCGCGCTCCGAGCGGCAGTACCCTTGGGCCGATCTGCTGGACCTGGGCACCGAGCTCAGCTTCGGCTCGGACTGGCCGGTCTCCTCACCAGACCCGCTCGAGGGAATGGCCGTCGCGTGTACGCGCCAGACCGAGCAGCGACACCCGCCGGGCGGGTGGACCCCTTCGCAGCGCCTGACCGTCGGTGCCGCGTTCCGGGCCCAGACCGCCGGCACGGCATACCAAGGGTTCCGTACGGCCGGCCGGTTGGCGGTCGGGCACGATGCCGATCTCGTCCATCTCTCGCGGGATCCGCGGCGTCTGGACGACCCCTGTGCTTTCGACGCGATGCGCCCCCGGCGCGTGTGGATCGGCGGCCTCCCGGTGGGGCCAACCGTGCCGACCAGGGACCGCAGAATCCAGGATGTCTGAACGGTGCTCCCGTGACGGCCCGAGCGGGTGAGGCTACCCTTACCAGGGTGGCGGCGGTCGACCGTTCCGCCCGAGGAGGTCCGGATGTCTGACTCTGCCCCCCGGCTGCTCGTGGGAACGAACAAGGGTGCCTTCATCCTCGATGGCACCATGGACCGCGCTCGGTGGACCGTGCGCGGACCATTCTGCGAGGGCTGGCCGATCAACCACGTGGTCGGCGACCCGCGCACCGGCACGATCTGGGCCGGCGGTGGTGGTGAGTGGCATGGTGCCGGCGTCTGGCGCTCCGACGACGACGGTCACACCTGGACGCTGGCGAAACTGACCACCGGCATGGTCGACCGGTGGGCAGCCAACGATCCAGAGTTCGCCGCGTCGATCGGCTGGACCGCCGACCCGCCGCCCTTCACCGACCAGTTTTCGCAGGTCTGGTCATTGGGCAGGGTCGGGTCTCGGGTCTATGCCGGCACCAAGCCGGCGGTCCTGCTCGCCAGCGACGACGACGGTATGACGTGGTCGCTCGTGGAGGGGCTGACGGACCACCCGTCGGCATCCGACTGGATGCCCGGTGCGGCCGGGCTCGTGCTGCACACGATCGTGGCTGACCCGGGCAACCCGGAGAAGGTGTGGGTCGGCATCTCCTCGGCGGGTGTCTTCGCCACCGAGGACGGTGGCCGGACGTGGGAGCGACGCAACGCCCTCGCCGACCCCGACGCGACACCGCTCGCCGAACACCCGGCGGCGCCCCGCGAGGGGCAGACCGGCCTGTGCGTCCACCATCTCGTGCGGGCTGACGGTGGGGAGGACCTGCTCTACCAGCAGAACCACCACGGGGTGTGGCGCTCGAGTGACGGTGGACGCTCGTGGAGCGACATCACCGACGGCCTGCCCTCAACATTCGGGTTCGGCATACGAGTGCATCCGCGTGACCCGCAGACGATCTGGACGGTCCCGCTCAACGGGGACTCGGCCGGCCGCTTCCCGCC